>DVNT01000047.1 GCA_018714185.1 Candidatus Aphodousia gallistercoris
GTTAAATACGTAACTAGTATAACAAATAAAAAGAAAACTCGCAAGTCCAAAAAATGAATAAATTTGAGAACTTACGAGTATTTTGGGGTGACAGCGATTTGAACTACTTAACTATTTCTGCAAAATTTGGGGAACTATGGGAATGTCAAATTTTTGAAATGAATGAGAACACGCCGCAAATAGGTGTTTAAACCTGTAGTTTGCGAAGTTGTCTTAACTCACCTTTTTATCATTCTCCGCCTTGAAAATCCCGACAAGACAAATGCATCACCCGCTCAATGATGTGATGCAATTCTTGCGCCAACTCGGAATCGGCAGCGCGGTAAAACACTTCTTTTCCTTCCCTACGCGTTTGCACCAGGCCGCTAAATTTCAACAGTCGTAAATGGTGGGCCACCGCCGGACTACTCATATCCATTAAAGACGCAATATTAATCACGCACTCCTCTGAGTGGCACAGCAACAAAAAAATCTTGCAGCGCACTGGATCGCTTAACTGCTTAAACACCTGTGAGACTTGCTCAAAATTGGATGATTTCGGCAATGCGGCCACGGCGGCGCTATTTAAATGCCCATGCGTATGCGGCAAAGAATTTTCCAGTTCGTTCATTTTTCAATTAAAAGCCTATTTAATCTTGACAATATCCATCAACAGGATTATATTTCATTTTAATGATTAAACAAACATTTAATCAAAGCATTTTTGGAGAACATCATGAAAAAAACCTATGAAATTGAAGTCGACTGCGCCAACTGCGCCCAATTGATGGAACAAGCGGCTTCCAAAGTCGAAGGCGTTGCCTCTGTTGTCGTGAACTTTATGACGCAAAAAATGATTGTCGAGTTCAAAGAAGGGGCTGACGTTAAAACCGTTATGAAGCAGGTCCTAGCCGACTGCAAAAAGGTCGAACCCGACTGCGAAATTGATCTCTAAGCATTCAATAAAAGAAAAAAGCATCATTTTTTAAGGATGGTGCTTTTTTACACAAAAACAATTAAACGATTGCTTAATTTACAAAGGCAAGGGAAATGAAGGCTAAACAAAAGAAGATGCTCATCCGCATCATTATCGCTGCGGTCTTACTAATTGCATTGGCTCTTTCTCCGGTCACCGGCTACTTGAGACTAGGCCTGTATTTGATCCCCTATTTGATTGTCGGCTATGACATTTTGCAAAAAGCCGGCAAGGGCATTTTAAACGGTCGCATTTTCGATGAAAATTTCCTCATGACCGTAGCAACGTTGGGGGCTATTGCCATTGCGCTTTATGACAACACCGGCGATTACACCGAGGCGGTTGCCGTAATGCTTTTTTATCAGATCGGCGAATGGTTTCAAGGCTATGCCGTCGGCAAAAGCCGTAAAAATATTAGCGAATTGATGGATATTCGCCCTGACTATGCCAACATTGAAAAAGACGGGCAACTGGTCCGCGTCGATCCCGATGAAGTGAAGATCGGTGATGTGATTGTGGTGCAACCCGGGGAAAAAGTTCCTTTGGACGGCATTGTCATCGAAGGTAAATCTAGCCTTAACACCAGTGCCCTCACAGGCGAAAGCGTGCCCCGCGGCATCGAAGCCGGGGCCGAGATCACCAGCGGTTGCATCAATTTGACGGGACTTTTAAAGATTCGCACCACAAAGCTTTTCGGCGAATCAACCGTTTCTCAAATTTTGGAATTGGTAGAAAATGCGAGCTCTCGCAAATCCCGTTCGGAAGCTTTCATCACTCGCTTTGCCCGCGTTTACACTCCGATCGTGTTTTTCAGTGCCTTGGCCTTAGCCATTATTCCGCCTCTGGTGCGTTTATTCGGCATGGGACTTGAGGCCGACTGGGACGACTGGATTTACCGCTCGCTCGTCTTTCTCGTCATCAGTTGCCCCTGTGCTTTGGTGATCAGTATTCCGTTGAGCTTTTTCGCCGGCATCGGCGGTGCAAGCAAGGAGGGCATTCTCGTCAAAGGCTCCAACTACTTGGAAGCGCTCTCGGAGGCCACGATCCTTGTCTTTGACAAAACCGGCACCATGACTCAAGGCGTCTTTGAAGTCACCGACATTCACCACAGCACTATTGATGATGCCAAACTCATTGAACTGGCCGCCTTGGCAGAAAGCTCCTCTTCGCATCCCATCAGCAAGAGCCTGCAAAAAGCCTACGGCAAGGCAATTGACCGCAACCGCATCAAAAACGTGCAGGAAATCAGCGGCGAAGGCGTTATCGCTACCGTTGACCGCATCCAAGTCGCCGCCGGCAACGAAAAACTCATGCGACGCTTGGGTGTTGAACCGATCTCTTGCCACTCTGTCGGCACCATTGTTCACATGGCTCTTGACGGAAAGTATGCCGGCCACATCGTGATCGCAGACCGCATCAAGCCCCACGCGGCCGAGGCCATCCGCGAAGCCAAGAAGGCGGGCGTGAAAAAGACGGTCATGCTCACGGGCGATACGCGCAAAGTCGGTGAAAAGGTGGCCGCCGAACTGGGCATCGATGAGGTTCGTGCCGAACTGATGCCGGCCGATAAAGTCACTATTGTGGAAGAATTAATCGCGCAAAATAAAGGCAAGCAAAAACTCGCCTTTGTGGGCGATGGAATCAATGATGCACCGGTTCTTTCTCGTGCCGATATCGGCATCGCGATGGGCGCGATGGGCTCTGATGCCGCCATTGAGGCCGCCGATGTCGTCTTGATGGATGACGATCCGCTAAAAATTGCCAAGGGCATCAAAATCTCTCGCAAGTGCCTTGCCATTGTGAAAGAAAACATTTGGTTTGCCATCGGCATCAAAGTAGCTTGCCTTATTCTCGGCGCCTTCGGTCTTGCCAATATGTGGATGGCTATTTTTGCCGACGTCGGCGTCATGATTCTGGCGATTCTAAACGCCATTCGAGCGCTCTTTGTCAAAAATCTGTAGCGATTTCCGACTCCCTCGCAACAAGACGCGGCAAAGCGGCTAGCGTTTGCGCGGGAGTCTTTTCCCTCGGCCGACAAGTCATCAGTTCACTCAAACCTTGACTTTTCTGATACATTAAGACCATCTTTTGCATTGCCGCCGCCGGAGACCATATGGATATTTCCCATGATGATTTGCGTTTTTTCCTCTCTCTTTGGGAAACCCGTAGTTTGAGCCGAACTGCCCAAAAGTTAAATCTTACCCTGCCTACGGCCTCGCGCCGCATGGCAAAACTAAGGGCCATTTTCCAAGACTCTTGCTTTATCCGCTCGCCTCAAGGCCTGCTGCCTACAGCCTTGACCGAAGAAATTATCGACCAAATACGCCGGGCCGATTCCGACCTAAGCGCGCTCGTCAAGCAAAAGCCGTTCGATCCGGCGCAACTCAAACGAGTCATTCGCATTGCAACGCCTGACAACGCCATTCCCTACCTGCTCAACCACGTCCTCAAGGCTCTTGTGGAGCGCGCCCCGCACTCAACGGTCGTTCTGTCTCACAGCGATAGCGGCAATTTTGATTTGCTTCAAAAAGGCAGGCTCGACTTCATCATTTATCCCAAGTCGCTTCTGCCGAGCGGCCATCACTACATGCCGCTGCACGTTTTCGAACAAGTCATTGTTGTTCGAAAAGGCCACCCGCTGATAGAAACATTCCGCCAAAAAGGGCACCTGAGTGCGGAAGATCTTAGCCGTTACGGCCGCGTGCTTATCAATGACAACTATGCAGACCGGCTCGAGGGAGGGATCTTTATCAGTAGTTACGACCGGCACTTCTCCAACGACACCGTTCAAAAAAATAAAATCGTACTTCCATATTTTTTAGGTGCCCCATACTTTCTGGAAAACACGGATTTCACATTGACCCTACCGAAAGAAACGGCAGAAAAAATTGTTGAACGCAATCCCCGACTCAGCCTTTTGCCCAACCCGCTGGCGAAACAAAACTCCATTGTGACATGTCTTTTTTGGCATGACAGAAGCCATCATGATCCGGCCATGCAGTGGGTCAGAAGCCTTTTCAAAATGTTCAGCCAAACCGATATTGCAGCCGAAATGGAGCATCAAAATCACTTTTAAAATTTGAAAATCCGTTCTTCGTTTTTTATCAAAATTCGCAGGATTATTCCGTCTACGCCTCAGCCAAAGGCCCTCTTACACTAAAAAAGCCTATTTTCAATCCCGCCGGGATTTTCTCTAAGAGGACACTTATGCTGATTAAAAAACTTGCTCCGGTTGCCTTGGCCGTTGCCTTGGCAACAACCGCTCTGCCGATGACAGCCCTTGCCTCCGGTGCTGCCTCAGGTCCTGCCGTGGCCTTCTACACTCAAGGCAATCTCGGTGAGGTTGTCATGAATCCCTACCAAATCGCCCCGCTGACGGCCGTTATTAAAAACGGCGGCTACGGTATTGAAGAAGCCACCGTGCGCATCGTTCCGAAAAAAGACGGTCAGGAAATCAAGTACACCGTCTCCAAGCGCCAACTGTTGACGCACGGCGGCGTTCCGGTCTTCGGCCTTTATCCGGACTACGTCAATACGGTGGAAGTCTCCTACACGAGAAATTTCAACGGCAAGCTTGAAAAGTTCAACGACACATACACCATGTATGCGCCGCCCGTCTACACGGAAACCAACGGCATGCCGAGCCTGAAGTCTACGATGTTCAAGACCAAGGTCATTAAGTCGGACCCTGCCTTCGGCGATCGGCTCTATCTGGTCAATAACCTCCTGCAAAACTTTGCCAAAGCAAGCCGCACGGTCTGGAACAATCCCTCGGGCGGGGCTTTGCAATGGAACTTCTACCCCCAAAATGCCATCATCGACAGCAAAGGCGAAGTCCGTTGGTACATGCGCGTTGAACCGATTTATGACGTGGAATCGGTCTTTCATTCCGGCGTGATGATGGGCTTTCAGCAAGACCAAGACGGCAACATCACTTGGGGTTACGGCCAGCGTTATGCCAAGTACGACTTGATGGGGCGCGAAGTGTACAACCGCCGCTTGCCTCCGGCTTATGCCGACTTCTCCCACTCCTTTGATAACGGCCAAAACGGCCACGCCTTCTTGCGCGTGTCTTCGTCAGACTATCGCCGACCGGACGGCAAGCGGGTACACACGGTTCGCGACGTAATCGTTGAACTTGACGAACAAGGTCAAGTGGTTGACGAATGGCGCCTGTGGGAAAGCTTGGATTCATACCGCGATAATGTCTTAAAGGTCATGGACCAAGGGGCCGTATGCTTGAATTTGGACGCAAGCAAGGCCGGTCAAACCCTCTCGGCTGAAGACTTGGCCAAGATGGACGACAGCAACGACTTCGGCGATATTACCGGCTCCGGTCCGGGCCGCAACTGGGCTCACGTCAATTCCGTTGATTACGACCCGAGCGATGACTCGATCATCATCTCCTCTCGCCACCAATCGGCTATCGTCAAGATCGGCCGTGATAAGAAGGTTAAATGGATTTTGGCTTCGCCCGAAGGCTGGAAGGGCGATCTTGCCAAGAAGGTGTTGACCCCGGTGGACAACAAAGGCAAGAAGATCCAGTGCGAAAACTCCGTCTGCCAAGGCTCCTTTGATTGGACCTGGACGCAACACACGGCCTTCCGTATCGATGAAAAGTCCAACAAGGACGTGATTTACATCACCGCTTTCGATAACGGCGACGGCCGCCACATGGAGCAACCCGCCCTGCCCACGATGAAATATAGCCGTGCCGTTGTCTACAAGATCGACCAAAAGAAGATGACTGTCGAACAAATTTGGGAGTACGGCAAGGAACGCGGCATTGATTGGTATAGCCCTGTCACTTCGCTTACGAAATACTTTGCCGATAAAGACTCCGTCATGGTCTACTCGGCGACAGCCGGCATGGGCGCAAAATTCTCCAACGACGTGGCTCCGCACCCCTACATTGAAGAATTCAAGTGGGGTGCCAAGGAACCGTCCGTTGAAATCCAACTGCTCGATACCATGGGCTACCAAGCCATGCCGGTGAGCCTGGATAAGGCCTTTAATACGAAGTAAACACTTTTCTGACAGAGGGCAAGGTTTTTGCTCCTTGCCTTGCCCTCTTTTTCATCCCGAATCACTCAAACTTATGCAAAGGAATTCATTATGTTACGTCGTCAATTCTTAGCCATGGCCGCTGCAGCGGCAATCGGTACGGTCGCCTCTATGCCTGCCATGGCCTTGACCGAGGGTACCGACTATGTCGTGCTCGAAAATCCGGTCCCCAACGCTGAAAATACCGTTATCAAAGTCTTCAGTTACGACTGCCCCTTCTGCTTTAAGTATGCCCAGGCTGTTGACAAGGCCGTTTTGGACCAAGTCCCGGAAATGCAATTTACGCCCTTTCACTTAAAGACCAAGGGCAAGTATGGCATTCAAGGCTCGCAGCTGCTTGCCGTTGCCTTAGTCAAGGATGAAGCGGCCGGCCTTAAACCCTTGGATCCGAATTCCAACTTCCACAAGGTAGAAATGGGGCTTTATAACGCCTATCACGTGAAAAAAGAACGCTGGGATGACGGAGCCGACGCCTTTATTGACACCGGCTTAAAGGCAGCCGGCTGGGACCGGGCACAGTTTGACAAGGATGTGCAGGACCCCAAGGTACAAGCGTTGATCGAGCGTTGGGAAGTTTCCTATCCGATCGCCAAAATCCAAGGCGTCCCGGCCTATGTTGTCAACGGCAAGTATCTGCTAAAGACCGCCCGCATCACGAGCTTGGACGGTATGGCAGCTTCCATTCGTGAACTCTCCGCCAAGAAATAAGGAAACACGTCCATGAAAGGGTTCTGTTCACGCTTTAAAAAAGATCCGTGGGGAACGCTCGCAGACTGGCAGGACACGCGCGAGCCGTGGCTGCTATTTGCCGCGACCTCCATCATTTTGGTCTTGCTCGCCCACTATTTATTCCAAAATTGGCTTCATATGTTGCCGTGCGAACAGTGCGTCTACATCCGCTACGGCAATATCGTGATGGCTATCGGCGGTTTTATCGTTGCCATCAAGCCAAAACTGATTTGGACGAAAATCGTCGGCATCGGCGTCTTCCTTTACGGTCTGATTTACACCATGATGTGCTCCTGGAAACTCATGGGAATTCATGATGCCGTCCACTCGGACGATCCGATGGCCATGTTCGGGATGCAAGGCTGCTCGACCGAACCCACATACCACTTCGGTCTTCCGTTAGATAAGTGGTGGCCGGACTGGTTCAAGCAAACCGGCGATTGCGGCTATGACGCGCCTGTGGTGCCGGACGGCACTCAGCTCGGTGACTTCCAACGCTGGCTCATTGAGATTTATCAAGCCAGCGACGGTTGGTATCTCTTTCCGCAATGGAAATTCATGGATATGGCCGAATGCTGCATGCTAGCGTGCGTGTGCTACGCCGCACTCTTGGCGGCTTTGATGATCGGCTGCTTTATCCGCTCGCGTCGCGCCTAACCGAGCTTTCACTTCGAGCGTTTCTCTCAGACGAAGAGAAACGCTCTTTTCCCATAGAAAAAACATATCAGCCCCCATAAAAAAGAAGTATTTGACGAGATCTTTCATTCTTTCCTATACTCATTGGCGTTGGATTCGCCATAAAAAGAACCTTCGACATCTTGAATATTCTTCGCTCGAAGCTCTTCTGCACTGTGCTTTTTCGTGAAATCCCCCTACCCTGAAGGCAGAAGCGGTGCGGCAGACAGTCGCCCCCTTTCCGACATGGGCGAAGGTTTACGACCGACTTTGAAGGCCGAGGGGAACAAACTCGGGAGTATCGGTTCTCAATAGGCACGGGAAGTCCCTGATGCCGTGCCCGCCGGTAGCCTTGATGCGCGAAAAAGCTTAACGGCAGGCGAATTTCGACAAGGAGCAGTTGCAAAAACTGCACTAAGGGGAAAAATCGCAAGACCTTTTTAACCGAAATGCGAAAGAAGCAGGCGCTTGCCCTCCGGTCTTAAGACGGAAGTTCCCGCGCCTTTTTATCTATGAATTCCGACACTCTGAATCTACTGATTGACTCGTTTTGGAACATATTGCTGCCCGGTCTGACCGTAACGATTCCGCTTACGGCCATTTCGTTTGCTTTTGCCTTGGTCATTGCCATTGCGGTTGCCCTGGTGCAATTTGCCAAAATCCCGGTTCTGACCGAGCTCTCGCGTCTTTACATCTGGATTATCCGCGGCACGCCCCTTCTGGTGCAGCTGTTTATCGTCTTTTACGGCTTGCCTCACGTCGGCATCCTGATCAACCCGTTTGTGGCCGCCGTGATTGTCTTTTCCATCAATGAAGGGGCTTACTGTGCCGAAACCATGCGAGCAGCGCTGGAGTCCGTCCCGAAGGGTCAGCTTGAGGCAGGATTATGCGCCGGCATGAGCTGGCTTCAAACGATTCGGCGCATCGTGCTGCCCCAAGCTTTTCGAACCGCGTTTCCTACCCTGGGCAATTCGCTCATAGCCATGGTCAAGGATACGTCGCTTGCCGCCAACATCACCGTGACGGAAATGTTCATGACCACGCAGCGCATTGTTGCGCGCACCTACGAGCCGCTATTGCTTTACATCGAGGTCGGCCTCATTTACCTGCTGTTTTGTACCGTCCTCACCCAAGTGCAACGCGCCGGCGAAAAGCGCCTGCAAAAGTTTGGCGAACGCTAAGGAAGGTGCACCATGCTTGAAATTCACGACCTGCACAAGTCCTTCGGTACGCAAGAAGTGATCAAAGGCGTTGACCTGGCAATCGACAAAGGCGATGTCGTTGCCATTATCGGTCCGAGCGGCTCGGGTAAAACGACGCTTCTGCGCTGCCTGAACTTTCTGGAAAAGGCCGATCGCGGACAGATGGTCTTTGACGGCGAAATCTTTGACATGAGCCGTATGCACCGCAAAGATATTCTGAGAATCCGGCAAAAAACGGCCTTCGTTTTTCAAAATTACAACTTGTTTTTAAATAAAACGGCTCTGGAAAATATCACCGAAGGGCTTATTGTGGGCCGCGGCGTTTCCCGCCGTCAAGCTCAGGAAAAAGCCCGAGCGCTGCTTAAGCGGGTGGGGTTGTCCGAACGGGAAGGCTATTACCCGAGCTCGCTTTCGGGCGGGCAGCAACAGCGCGTTGCCATCGCCCGTGCGATGGCTGCCGACCCGGAAATTATTTATTTTGACGAGCCGACTTCTGCACTGGATCCGGAATTAACGCAAGATGTTTTGGACCTGATGCGGCAGCTCGCCGACGACGGCATGACGATGCTCGTTGTCACCCACGAGATGAGCTTTGCACGCGATGTCGCCAATAAAGTGATCTTTATGGAAGGCGGCCGCATTGTCGAAACGGGCCGGGCAAAAGAATTTTTCGCCCACCCGGCAGACAAGCGCAGCAAAGCTTTTTTGCGCTTAACCGATGTGTAGCAATTACTGAGGAGTTTTTTAGATGCATTCCCTTTTGAAAACCATCACCCTGGCGGCAGCAGCCGTTGCTGCCGGCGCCATGCTATGCGCCTGCTCGCCCTCGGAAGACTCGGGCGAAACCGCCAAGACAACGACCGCCCAACAGGATTTGCTCGAAACCATCCGCTCGCGCGGCAAGATTGTTATTGCGACCGAAGGGACATGGGCGCCTTGGACCTTCCATGACGAAAGCGGCAAACTCACGGGCTATGATATTGAAGTGGGGCGCCTCATTGCCGAAAAGCTCGGCGTCAAGCCTGAATTCATTGAAGGCAAATGGGACGGCTTACTTGCCGGCATCGAAGCCGGCCGCTACGACATTATGATTAACGGCGTAGACATGACGCCGGAGCGCGAAAAAGCCTACCGCTTCACTCAACCGTACGCCTTTAACCGCACGGCGGTCATTGTCAACGAGCAAAACGACACGATCCGCAGCATGCAAGACCTCAAGGGCAAACAAACGGCCAATACCATTTCGAGCACCTACGCGGAATTAGCCGAGCGGTACGGGGCCAAAGTCCTCGGGGTGGATGACTTGAACCAAACGTTTGAGTTGCTTCTGAGCGGACGCATCGATGCAACGCTCAATGCGGAAGTCACCTATTACGACTACAAAAAGGTTCATGCCGAGGCGCCCATCAAGATTGCCGTCATAGCCGACGAAACCACCTCCGTGGGTATCCCCCTTCGGCGGGAAAATACGGAAAAGCTCTGCGAGGAACTCAACAAAATTTTGTCTGACCTCCACAATAACGGTACCCTCAGCCGGCTTTCCGAACAATTCTTCGGTACCGACATCTCCAAGAAATAATCGATTTTTCCCCATTGCCAACCCGGCCGATCGGAAAACGGCCGGGCTTTTTTTCCTGCCTAAATTTCAAGAATTCGTCCTATACTAAATCGTAAAGAGATCCGGTTCGGGTGCGTTTTCGCCCGATGTTTTCTTCAAAAGGTCGTGTTGTTATGTCTTACGATTTTGAAAAAATTTATATCAACGGACAATGGGTTGATTCCGATAGCGGTGAGTTCATCGAAGTGGAAAATCCGGCCACGCTGGAACATTTTGCCCGCGTGCCCGACGGCAATGCCAACGACATTGACCGGGCGGCGCAAGCCGCTCACGCCGCCCTTGCCGCTTGGTCGGCCGTGCCGCTGCAAGAGCGCATTGTGCTCATGAAAAAAATGCTCAAACTCTTTGAAAGCTACCAAGACCAGATCGTGGAGCTTGAAGTCAAAGAGCTCGGCTCGCCGGTGGAGTTTGCCACGGAAAGCCATTGCCTGTACCAGTACACGCGCACGCGCTCCTATATCGAAGCGGCCGAAAGCTTGGTACTTGAAAAATCCTTGCCGCTTAGCCAAGTCTACCGAGAACCGATCGGCGTCGTCGGCTGCATTACGCCTTGGAACTACCCCTTGGGACAAGTGGTCCAAAAAGTGATTCCGGCCATTTTGATGGGCAATACGGTCATTCTCAAGCCGAGCCAGCATACGCCGTTGACCTGCTATCTGCTTGTTGATGCGTTTGACAAAGCGGGCTTCCCTGCCGGCGTTATCAACTTGGTAACAGGCCGCGGTTCCAAAGTCGGAGACGCCATTGCCTCGCATCCCTTGGTCAACATGGTCTCCTTTACCGGCTCGACCCGCGTGGGCATTCAGTTAAGCCAAAGGGCCCTGGAGTCGCTCAAACACATCAGCCTTGAGTTAGGCGGCAAGTCCCCCTTCATTTGGCTGCCGATGAAGGACTATGCCCCGGCGGTCTCGAAGCTGTTTAGCTCCATTTTCTTGAATTCCGGTCAAACGTGCACGGCTTTTTCCCGCCTGCTCGTGCCCGAACAAGATTTAGAAAAAGTCAAAGCGACGCTTTTAGCGCATGTGGGCGAATACACGGTAGGCGACCCCACCGATAGCCGCAACAAGCTCGGCCCGCTCTCCTCGAAAGCGCAGTTTGAAAAAGTCGCAAGTTATATCCGTTTGGGTTTGGAAGAAGGCGCAACCCTGCTGTCCGGGGAAATCCCCACCGACTGCTCCAAAGGCTATTACGTCAAGCCCACCATTTTCACTAATGTAAAAAACAGCATGCGGATTGCGCGTGAGGAAATCTTCGGGCCGGTGCTTTGCGTGATTACTTATAAGGATGTTGAAGAAGCTATCGCCATTGCAAACGATACCCCCTATGGATTAAATGCGGCGGTTTACGGTCCGAAGGATGAAGCCATGGCCGTAGCCCGTCGCATTCAAGCGGGAAACGTTTACATCAACGATGCCCCCCGCGATGTGCTGGCCCCCTTCGGCGGCTATAAGCAAAGCGGCATCGGGCGCGAGGGCGGCGTGGCCGGCCTTTTGGAATTTACCCAATTGAAGGCCATTTTTAACCACAGCAGCTACTAACAGTCCCTTACCCGCCCAGGCCGCCATCTCGACGGCTTGGGCTTTTTCGTGCCTTATCGGGGAAAAAGACGGCCGAGGGCTCCGCCGGGGCCGTCAGCAAGGCGACAATGACAAACACCAAGGCTGAAATCGCCAAAGACGGCACGACGGCGTGCCAACCGCCCAACGGCCAATGACACAGTCCGGCCCCCAAGTAAAAAAGCAAACCGGCCGTCACAGAGGCAAAGGCTGCCTTAGCCGTAGCCCGTGCCCAGAAGAGCCCGCCAATCAGCGGACATAAAAAGGCAATCTCCAATCCGCCGAAGGCAAACAAATTAATCCAGGCAATCAGATCTAAGGGGAAAATAGCCAAAATAAGAGCCAGTGCTCCCAGCCCGAAGGTGCAGCCCTGCGCACGACGCAAAAGGCCATCGCGGCCTTTCTCGGGGGCCAGTCGGATGAAAATGTCTTTGATGATTGCCGAAGAGGCGGCAATGAGCAAAGAACTCACCGTTGACATGGTGGCAGCCAAAGGACCGATGAGCGTCAAACCGGCCATCCAAGGCGACATGTGGTGGGCAATAAGGTAAGGAATCATGGCATCGGTATTGCCGCCGAAGGCTGCTTCCTCGGGCAGTACGGCCCTCGCTAAAAAACCCATCATGGTCATACCGATCATCAGCGCTCCGCACACGACCGTAGCCACCAGCATTGCCCTTTTCAGATCTTCGCTTTTTTTGTACGCCAAGCACCGAACGGCCGACTGCGGCAAGGCGGCCGTGGCAAAGCCGACTAAAATCCACGCAGAAAAAAGTAAACTCCACGGCAAGGCGCCGTTGGAAGTCGGGGAAAACAGTCCGATGTCATGTTGCTCATCCGCTGCATGGATTTGCTCGATAAGCCTGTCCCAACCGCCGGCTTCTTGAACAATCGAGGAACCTAAAAAGAACATGCCGGCCACCATAAGCACGGCGCAGGCGGCATCGGTCAGGGCTACCGCGCGAAAGCCTCCGAAACTCGTATAGAAGACGACAATCAAGCCGAAAATCAGTAATCCGGGAACGTAACCGATGCCGGCAGCCTGCGAGATGATCTGAGCCCCTCCGATAAATTGCCCGACCATCATAGCCGTAAAAAAGATAAGCAATAGGGCAGCCAAGTAGATCGCCAAAGCGCGGCTTTGAAATCGAGCGGCCAACACGTCTATCACGGTGACGGCCCCCAGGCGCCGCCCGATCAGCGCGAGCTTGCTGCCAAGCACCCCCAGCACCAGAAAGCCCGTAATAATTTGAGGCGCAGCAAAGGCCACCCACCCCAAACCGAAACGCCAAGCCAGTCCCGGGCCGGAAACAAACGAACTCACTGAACCGTAGGTTGCCACCAAAGACATGGCCAACACGAAACCCCGCAAACTGCGGCCGCCTAAAAAATATTCCGACAGAAATCCCGTCTCAGGCTTGTCACGCGATCGCAGGCTAAGCCAAACAAGAAAGGCAAAGAAAACAAGGATAGGCGCAAAAATCTCCAACGCCCTCATCCGTCAATCTCCGCCGATACAGATTCCAAGTGATTGTCCCTGAAAAAGAACCGAACCAAAAGGCCCACAACAAGAATGGAAAAGAAATACCCTCCGATACAGGAGAGCCAAAACCACAGCGGCAAGCCAAACCACACCGTCAGACTATCTTTAGCCCAGTAGATACTTGCCCAAAAAAACAGCGTAATCAGCACGGCCGCCGCCACGCTGCAAAGCGCCTCTTTGTCGGCTTGCTTTAACGCTTTTTCATAAAGGACGGTTTTCAATAGCGGACTCCCACAGAAAAGGCCGGTTCACCGCAGTATAGCGAACAGGCCCGGACTTGCAAAAATTGCCCGCTAAAGGCTCGATGTTTAACAAGCCTGAATAAAACGCTTGATCAACTCCAAGTTTTCCGGACGTCCTTGGTAAATTCGTTCCGGATGCCATTGAACCGCCATCAAAAAGTCCTCCTTCGGGGCCCACACGGCCTCAACAATTTGATCGGTCACCGAACGGGCCATTACGTCAAGCAACGGCGCCACCCGATCAACGGCCTGGTGATGGTAGCTATTGACCGTCATGCGCTTTTGACCGACCAAGGCCATCAAAGGAGAACCCTCCACGAGTTCCACCTCGTGCATGCTCGGAGCCGCCGGCGGCATGTAGCGGTGTTCCGTCGGCGTTTTGACTTGGCTCGGGATATCTTCGATGAGCGTACCGCCCAAAGCGACATTAATCAGCTGCATGCCTCGGCAGATACCGAAAATCGGACGATGAGCCTTGTGCGCAGCATCAAAAAGCGCCAACTCCATTACGTCACGCACTTCGGCTTTCGACTGGCAACGTTCGACTTTTTCGTAATCGTAGTAATCGGGAGAAATGTCTTGTCCGCCCGTAAATAAAAAGCCCTGGCAGCGGGCAAGCGCCTCATCAATCGCCTCGGGCGAGCTGTTAAGCGAAAGCACCATCGGCATGCCGCCTGCATCCCAAATCAGCTCCATATAGTTTTGCCACATCCAGCCACAGTTTTTTACGCTATCCCAAAGGGACGTTACGCCGATTAACGGTCTCATTGCCAATTCCTTAAAAAAATCCCCACGGAAACCTTTATCAGTCTCCATGGGGAAAGCAGTTTAATACAGGATGCGCTTTTTTACCGCGATCCTGCCGTGCTTTTAGTCAACCTTCTTGGGAAGCAAGGGAGCTTCGCCTTCTACACCGACCAAAGCCAAAGCACTAAGCGTTAGCAGTTGGGGGCCCTTTTGCGTATCGACCATTTCAAAGAATTCTTTCAAGTTGTGGGCATTCTCAGCATGCCCGCCCGAGCACAAGCACGTCGACGGAATGTTCGCGCTCATCGGAGCGTTGGCATCGGTCGAAGAGCGGACGTATTGCGTGAGCTCGATCCCCAATGTCTTTTGAGCGCTTCGAGCCACTTGCAAAACAGGGCAATCATGCGGACGGGTCCCGGCGGGGCGATCACCGATCGCCGTCTTCGTTACCTTGAGCAAGCGCTCCGGATCCTGGATATTCCAAGAAGCATTTTCTTCGGCTACAGCCTCGTCAAACTTAGCCAAAATTTCAGCCTCGATGGCGAGCAGGCAGTTGTTGTCGAAGCTGCGCATATCGATTTCCACTTCACAGTGTGCGGCAATGGCGTTTACCGTCGTGCCGCCCTTGATCGTGCCCACCGTCCAAGTGGTCTTCGGATCGGCGGCAGGACGCAAATCGGCAAACTTCGAAATGGCCCGGGCCATTGCATGAATCGCGCTCGGCATCTTGCCGTATTCGGCAAAGCTGTGGCCGCCCAAGCCGTCGATGCTCACGCGCCAACGGTGCGAGCCCGTAGCACCGTAGAGCACGCGGCCCACATCGGTCGAGTCAACGGCAATGAAACCGTCGATTTTGTTATTTTTAACGAGGAACTTGGATCCGCGGATATCTCCGTTGCCTTCCTCGCCGACCGTGCCGACAAACCAAATGTCGCCCTGGGTTTGAATTTGGGCCTCTTCAAGGCCGCGCAAAACTTGTAAAATCGCACGCAAGCCGCTGCAGTTATCCCCAATACCGGGGGCCGAGTAGCGGATACCGTCCTTTTTGACCGTCACGTCCGTGCCTTCAGGGAAAACCGAATCCATGTGGGCTCCGAGCACCAAAATCGGACCGTTTTCCATCACACCCTTGCGAACGCCGATCACATTGCCGATATCGTCCATTCTGACATCGGTCAGACCGTACGCCTTCATGCGCTGCATCACCGAACGGGCCCGCTGCTCTTCCTTAAAAGTCGGGGCCGGAATTTCACACAGCTCGACTTGCTCGTCCATAGCCCTTTGCACGTCACGTTGAGCAATTTCAAAGGCTTGGCGAACCTTAGGCATTTGGGCCACTTTCTGCACTTGAGCCAATACGGCTTCACTTAAAGGGGGAAGTTCTTTTGCCATGGATATCTCCTAATAAACCAGTCCGTCGCTCAGGTGCGCGAACATGAGCGTAGACGGAGCATTCGAAACAAGGACAAAATCGTCCGATTAATCTATTTGATTTTAAAGAAGGAGACTGTTAAGGAGAAAGTTAATGTTTGCTCCAATGAGAACTTTTCTCAGATTTTTGTGCCTGCGGGCCGCAAAGCCTATAGATGATTTGCCTTGCAATACGTTCGCAGTCTCGGATATGGGCTTCGCCCAAATATTTCAGGGCGGCATAGCCTAAAGCGGCGGCCGTAGCCTGCCCCACCACCGGCATCCAACGCGCAGCTTGCTTGGCACTCATTCGCACCCCGACCGTTTTCAGCACCGACACGGCCAGTTGCGATGTCACGACCTTGCCGGCAAGCAGCGTTCCCGCCCACGTTATCGCCTCGTAAGCCAAAACCCGTTCGGAGCTGGAAAGTCGGGCAATCTGCTCCGGCGTCAATCCGAACTCCTTATTGATATGATCAATCATTTTGATCATGACGGACACATCCACGAGCATGTCAACGCCCGGCACCGGCACAAGCGTTGCGCCGGCCGACAGCAAAGCCTGCCTGGCGACGTGCCTTCGGGCCCGCTCGGAGGCGGCAGCCACAGCCTCTTCACTTGTAGGAATTGTCGGTAAATAATTGACCATAAGGAAAATTTAATTCATTCGCTATAAACTTACGCACCTAATTTGGATTGTAGGGTAACTTTTTCCTTTTTTCTTTCCATGCACTTACTTGCTTTAGGCTTAAACCACAATACGGCCCCGCTGGCTATTCGCGAACGGGTGGCATTCGGTCCGGACGAAATTGCCGAGTCCATCGACAAGATCGTCTCACGCTTGAATGCCGAAGAGTCCGGCTGCATTTCCGAGGCGCTGATCCTGTCGACATGTAACCGGACGGAAATTTATTGTGCAGCCGAGGACACTGATTTGGCCCAAGGTGCATTGGAAGCCTTTTTGGCTGAAGAAAAAAATCTGAAACTTTCCGAGCTCACGCCGCACACCTACGCCCTCGCCGATGAAGAGGCCGTGCGCCACGCCTTTAGCGTTGCCAGCGGCTTAGACTCCATGGTGCTTGGCGAAACACAAATCGTCGGACAAATGAAAAAGGCCGAAAAGGCAGCCCGGCGCGCCCACGGTTTGGGGCTCATGCTCAATACGCTTTTCCAAAGAACTTTTACGGTAGCAAAAGAAGTCCGCACCGCCACTGAAATCGGTGCGCACTCGGTTTCCATGGCTTCAGCGGCCGTACGCTTGGCCAACCGGCTCTTCGGCGAGCTCGGCGAGCAGCGGGTGCTTTTTGTCGGTGCCGGCGAAATGATCGAGTTGTGCGCGGCCCACTTCAGTGCGCAACATCCTCTGAGCATGACCATTGCCAATCGCTCGCTTGATAAAGGCGAAGCGCTGGCCTCGCGCTTTGGGGCCAGCAGCATGAAGCTTGCCGATTTGCCCGGCCGCATTGCCGAATTCGACATCATTGTCTCCTGCACCGCCAGCGCGCTGCCGATCATCGGCTTAGGCATGATGGAAAGGGCCGTGAAGCAGCGCTTGCACCGCCCGATCTTCATTGTGGACTTGGCCGTGCCGCGCGACGTGGAAGCCGAAGTTTCTCGCTTAGACGATGTCTACGTCTACACCATTGACGATTTGGGCCAAGTCGTGCAAAGCGGCAAAGCCGAGCGTCAGGCTGCCGTGAGCGAAAGCCGAGCCATCATTGAAATGCGGGTTCAGGATTTCACGCACTGGCTTCAAAGCCGTGAGGCCGTTCCCACCATCGAAATGATGATTTCTCGAGCCCGCCACATGAGCGAACCGGTACTGGCCCGAGCCAAACACGTTATTCACAGCGGCGGCGATGTTGACGAAGCTCTTGAACGGCTGACTCATGATTTAGTCAAGAAGCTGCTGCACGACAACTTGACGCTTCTGAAGAATACCGAAGCCTTGTCCGAGGCCGAGCGCGAGCATTTAAGTACCTGCTTTAAGCGCTTTTATCTTGAACGGCGCCGTTAGTGCGGCCGCTCTCATCGAAAAGGCCGCGCGTGTTATCATGCGCCTCGGCAATCATTTGTTTTAAAAAGATTTTAATTTGAGGAGACTCACGTGAAAGAGTCGATGCGCAGCAAGCTGCTGCAACTCGGTCGCCGGTTGGAAGAAATCGATGCCATGTTGGCCGCCCCCGACGCCGCCAATGACATGAATCGCTTCCGCGACCTCTCGCGCGAACGCGCCGAAATTGAACCGGTCGTTGCCAAAATGAAGGCTTACGAATCCACCGAAGCCGATATGGAAGCGGCCCGCGAAATGCTCGAGGATCCGGAATCGGCTGATTTTGCCCGCGAAGAAATCGACAACGGCAAAGAGCGGCTTGAGCAATTGGAAAAAGAGCTGCAGATCATGCTCTTGCCGAAAGATCCCAACGACAATAAAAACATCTATTTGGAAATCCGTGCCGGCACGGGCGGCGATGAATCGGCTTTGTTTGCCGGTGACTTGCTGCGGATGTACACCCGCTACGCCGAACGTCAAGGATGGAAGACGGAGATTGTCTCCGCCAGCGAAAGCGACCTGGGCGGCTACAAAGAAGTTATCGTACGCGTGATCGGCGAAGGGGCCTACTCCAAACTCAAATTTGAAAGCGGCGGCCACCGCGTCCAACGCGTTCCCGAAACCGAAAGCCAGGGGCGCGTTCATACCTCGGCTTGCACCGTGGCCGTCTTGCCGGAATTAGACGAGATCGGAGAGGTGCAAATCAACCCGGCCGATCTTCGCATTGACGTCTATCGTGCTTCGGGCGCCGGCGGCCAGCACGTGCAAAAAACCAACTCGGCCGTGCGCATTACCCATATTCCCACCGGCACCGTGGTGGAATGCCAGGATGAACGCAGCCAGCATGAAAATAAAGCCCGTGCCATGAGCGTGCTCATTTCGCGCATCACCGCCAACGAAATCGCCAAACAGCAAGCCCAAGAAGCCAGTACCCGCAAGAGCTTGGTCGGCTCGGGCGACCGCAGCGAGCGCATCCGTACCTACAACTACCCTCAAGGACGCGTAACCGATCACCGCATCAATCTCACGCTCTACAAGCTTGACTTCATCATGGACGGCGACCTCGATGAAATCATTTCGGCGCTCACTACCGAGCATCAAATCGAGCAGCTTGCCAGCCTAGGCGAGTAACGCATCGGCTCCCGCAGCAACCATGCCCACGATAGCACAGGCTCTTAAAGAAGCTTCGCAACAAATCGACCGATTTGAGGCGAAGCTGCTGCTTGCGGCCGCTCTCGGCAAAGATCGCACCTACCTGATCGCACACGATCGCGATGCGCTGCAAGACGATGTGCTCGCACTGTACCGGCAGTTTATCGAGCGGCGGCTTCGCGGCGAGCCCGTTCCCTACATCCTCGGCAAACAAGAATTTTTCGGGCGTTCCTTTCACGTCTGCAGCGCCGTTCTCATTCCACGGCCGGATACCGAAACACTCATTGAAACGGTCTTGCAGTACTGCCGGGAACACGACGTCCGTACGCTTCTCGACTTAGGCACAGGCTCGGGCTGCATTGCCATCACGCTTGCACTGGAGCTGCCGCAGCTACAGGTTTTTGCAAGCGACAATAGCCAAGAGGCCCTCGCCGTGGCTAGAGAAAACGCTCAAGAACTCGGTGCCAGAGTGCGTTTTTATGAAAGCGACTGGTTCAGTGCCTTGCACGAGCTCACCCTTTTTGACGCAATCGTGAGCAACCCGCCTTACATTCGCCGAGATGACGAACACCTTCTTCAGCTCGGGTACGAACCGATTCAGGCGCTTACCGACGGCAACGACGGACTCGATGACATTCGGCAAATCATTAAACAGGCGCCGCGCCATTTAAACCGAGGCGGGCTATTGGCCTTTGAACACGGTTGGGATCAGGCCCGAGCGGTGAGGGATCTCTTCTCGGACCCGATTTGGGATACGCCCCGGACCGTTAAAGACTTGGCCGGCAACGATCGCGTCACCTTCGCCAGACGCCACGCTTAGCCCTCTCGCACAAGCATTATCTCGCCCTTTTCGGACCGATTTTGTCATCAGTTTGTCATAATCGAATTTTGCCGTTACCTTTTTTAATTCAAAAAATTCTTATAAAACATAGGGTTATAAGATAACGCCCATTTTTCCGACAAAACCCTCCTGTCATTGAAATATCACCGTTTCATTGTCTCGGTGACATATTGAAGTTTCAAAATTCCCTCCAAACCTTTCGTAACAATCATGCTTGGGCTCAGCTGTTTTGTATCCGAGCCTTTGATTCTTCTCTTTGTTGGAGTTCATGTATGTCTAATTTCCGCAAAATTGTTGTTGCCACTTTAATGGCCTCCTGCGGCCTCGCAGCCCAATCCGTTTGGGCCAGCGCCGATCACATGGTCATTGCCATGCCGCAATTGCCGCCCACGGTTGAACCGCAAGGCATCAACAATAACGCGATTGATCGTGTCGTCGCCTCCATCTACGAAACATTAATTCACGCCAACCAGACGACCGGCGCCTTGGAGCCCGGCTTGGCAGAATCTTGGAAGCGCATCTCGCCGGAAACCGTTGAGTTTAAGTTGCGTCATGGCGTGAAGTTCCATGACGGCACGGATTTCACGGCCGATGACGTTGTATTCTCCTTCGGGCCGGAACGCTTCTCCGGCGAAAAAGCTCCCGGTCGCGCGGCCGGTTGGGAATTCTTAGGCGGATTAAAGGAAGTCAAGAAAGTCGATGACTACACGGTTCGCGTGACCATGAAGTCGCCCGATCCTTTGATTGAACGCCGCTTCTCGGCCCGTATGTCCGAAATTATTTCCGAAGACGGCTACAAAGCCGCCGGCGGTTGGGATAACTGGATTAAAAAGCCGGCCGGTACCGGTCCTTACAAGATTGATTCTTTCAAGACGGGCAATCGCCTCGAGCTGTCCCGCTTTGACGGCTACTGGAATAAAAAAGCCCCGGCAGCCAAGTTAAGCTTCGTGGAAGTGCCTGAGCTTTCGGCTCGCGTTGCCGGTTTGCGTTCGGGCGAATTTGACCTCATCACGGAAGTCCCTCCCGACCAGATCAAGCCGCTCTCCTCTGACGGCCGTGTTGATGTGGTGGGCGGTCCTGTCGATAACATCTATGGCTTGATTTTTGACAGCAAGTCTTCCAAGGTAATGCAAAGCAAGGAATTGCGCTTGGCTATCTTGCACGCCATCGACCGCGAACTGCTGGTGCAGGCCTTATTTGCCGGCAAGACCACCACGGCCGATAGCTTCCAGTCGAAGACTTTCGGTGACCTCTACATCCCCGAAATGAACCAAAAGCTCTACGATCCGGAAAAGGCCAAGGCTTTGATCAAGGCCTCCGGCTACAAGGGCGAACCGATTGTCTGGCGCATTCAAACCGGGTACTACACGCTTGAAATGACCGTCTCGCAGGCCATTGCCGCCATGCTCAAGAATGTCGGCTTGAACGTTGAAATCCAAGTAAAAGAAAACTGGTCTCAAGTGGAAGCCGCCGGTCCCGATCGCATGATCAACAATGCTTCCTTCTCGGCCTACTTCCCGGATCCGGCTTCGCAATTGTGGCGCCGTCTCAAACCGGGCACCTCTTGGGACACGATGGGCTTCTTGGATACTTCCTCTCCGGAATACAAGCGCTTTGCCGAACTCGGCAAGATCTTGGAGACCTCGACTGATCCTGCCGCACGCAAAGAAGCTTGGAAAGGCATGTTGCAAGCCTTTATCGAAAATCCGCTGGCTTGCCCGCTTTATGCCCTGCCGATGATTTACGCGAAACAAAAGAACGTGAATTGGACGCCCGGCATCGAAGGCCGCTTGGATCTCGGGGCCAACAACCTGTCCTTCAAGTAACTCGTCTTTAATGAGTTGACCGCTCCCGTCGCTGCAAATACAGGCTCGGCGGGAGTTTTCGCTACACAAAACCGTTTGACTTCTATGCAACAAGATCCTCTATTGCGCATCCGGGATTTACACATCGCATTCGGCCCCGTTGAGGTTCTCCACGGGATCGATTTAGACATCCAACCCGGTGTGATTCATGCCCTGATCGGAGAATCCGGCTCCGGCAAAAGCGTATTGGCCCGATCAATCTTGGGCCTGGCCGGAAACAACAGCCGCATCACCGGCAGCATTCGCTTTCAAGGCCGGGAGCTCGTCGGCCTGTCCGCCCACGAGTATGCTGCCCTGCGCGGTTCGGAAATTGCCATGGTGGTGCAAGATGCCATGAGCGCCCTCAACCCCATGCGCACCATCGGCTACCAACTAATGGAAACCATTGCCTACCGGCACCCGAATTATCGCGGCCAGTCCGCTACGGCCGTCTTAGCCAGCCACAAGCACGACTTGCATGACATTGCCTTGGAATACCTCAAAATCGTCGGCATCACGGCCCCGGAAAAGCGCATGTCAAGCTACGCGCACCAACTCTCCGGCGGCATGCGCCAACGCATCATGATTGCGCTTGCGCTTGTGGGTGCTCCGAAACTGCTTTTGGCCGACGAACCGACGACCGCCCTAGACGTGGTCGTGCAACGGGAACTTCTACAAGAAATGCGCGAAATCGTCCTCAAGCGCAATATGTCGATGCTTTTAGTCACGCACGATCTGCACTTGGCCCACGACGTGGCCGATAAAGTCTCCGTGATGTATGCCGGCTATCTTTTGGAAGAGGGGCCCGTCGCCAAGGTGATTCCCAATCCGTCGCATCCTTATACGGAGGGACTTTTGGATGCCATGCCTGACATGAACAGCAAGCGCGGCACCCTCAAACCGATTCCCGGCGAAATTCCCTCGCCTGACAAATTGGGCAAAGGCTGCCCCTTTGCCAGCCGCTGTAGCCGAGTCAGCGAGCACTGCCGCACAACGCTGACCCCGCTTTCTGCCGTCGATGCGCAAAGCGATTGGGTGAGCCGCTGCCAATTAGCCCACCATGCGAGCGAAGAAGTCGTGAGCCAGGCCTTGGAAGAGACTGCCGCGATGGAGTCCATTGCCAACACGGAAAGGTCGGACTTTTTAGAGGTCATTGACGCACACATTCGCAAGCATTGCTACCTGTCTCGCCAAGGATTTTTCGGACGGAAAAAACCGTGGGACGTATTGCAAGACATTGAACTGCAAATCCATCACGGCGAAGTTTTAGGCCTTGTCGGCGAATCCGGTTGCGGCAAATCAACCTTAGCAAGATTGTTGCTCGGGCTGCAGAAACCCACCCAAGGCGTGATTCGGTTCAAGGACGAAGAGTTCCCCGAACCGCGAAGCGCGGCTTGGCGTGCGCAACGGGCCTCCATGCAAATGATCTACCAGGATCCTTACGGTTGCTTTGATGCCCGCATGCCGATCATCGAGCAGGTGGCCGAGCCCTTAATGATTCACCAAAATCTCAGCAAAGAAGCCGCTCTGGCTAAAGCCAAAGTGGTCCTTAAAGCCGTCGGCATGCCCGAGCATCACGTTACGCGCCTGCCCGGCGTCATGTCCGGCGGTCAGCTGCAACGCGCCGCCATTGCCCGCGCCATCGCACTCAAACCGGCATTGCTCGCCTGCGACGAACCGGTAGCCTCCTTGGACGTTTCAATCCAAGCCCAAGTGCTCGAGCTTTTAAACCGCCTGCGGCAAGTCTCCAAGATGTCCATGCTTTTTGTCTCGCACAACCTCAATGTCGTGCGTTACATCTGCGACCGGGTGGTCGTCATGTATCTCGGCCGCATTGTAGAAATGGGCGATGTGCAAGACATTTTCCAACACCCGAAGCATCCCTACACCCGTCTTTTGATGGCCTCGACCCCGGGAGCGGACAGCAGCGTCATTCGCTTTTATCCCAAAGGCAGCATGCCGAGTCCGATCGACCGTCCGAAAGGCTGCGTGTTTGCCAACCGCTGCCCGCTCGCGAGCGATCGCTGCCGCGAACAGGTACCGGAGCTTGTCAAAGGCGAAGACGGCCATGCCGTTGCTTGTTTTTCCGATAAAACCGTTGACCAACTGCAGGCTCAGGAGTAAACGCTATGTTCGCTATTGTTCTACGAATTGTTTTGCGAGCGCTCGTCACCCTTTTCCTGCTGACGGCGTGCGTATTTTTTGCATTGCACTTAACCGGCGACCCGGCCCGTATCATGTTGGGCGACGGCGCCGATGCAACAGCCCTTGCCGCGTTCCGTGCCCAGTGGGGCTTGGACAAGCCGCTGTGGGAGCAATTTTTAGTCTATCTGCAAAAATTCCTCACACTGGATATGGGGACAAGCTACATGACCGGATTGCCCGTCAAGGACGTTTTCCTCAATGCCTTCTGGCCGACGCTTGACCTAATGATTCCTACGGCTATCGTGACGCTTCTTATCGGCATCCCCTCGGGCGTCATCGCCGCGCTGCACCGCAACCAAGGGCTTGACCGGGCCATGATGTTTATCTCGGTTTTCGGTTACGCCGTTCCGAACTTCTTCATGGGCGTTCTGCTGCTGTTGATTTTCTCGATTTGGTTAGGATGGCTGCCTTCTTACGGCAACGCCACGGGCTGGCACTACATCATGCCGATTATCACCATGGCCACCTCGGAGGCAGCCATTTTCTCTCGCTACGCCCGCAGTGCCATGATTGACTCGATGCGCCTGCCCTGCGTTAAGGCAGCCCGCATGCGCGGCATTCCCGAGCGACGCATTATTTGGTTGCACGCCCTGCCCAATGCCATGCTGTCGATCTTGACCATTTTGGGCTTTTTCTTGGGCACGCTGGTTGCCGGGGCCGTGATTACGGAAAACGTCTTCTCTTGGCCCGGCGTCGGCAAACTGCTCGTGCAATCGGTTGCCAACCGTGATATTCCCGTTGTTCAGCTCATCGTGCTGGCTACGGGAGCCTCGTTGATCTTATGCAACCTGCTCATGGACCTTTTAGCTTTAGTTGTTAATCCCCGCTTGCGTCGCGGCGATCACTAAGGAGATCAAGCATTATGGCTTCTACTGCGAATACGCCGAAAAAAAGCAGCGAAACATTAGTTATCATCAGCGCCGCTTTACTCGGTTTCTTCTTCATCTGCGGCATCCTGGCCCCGTGGATTGCTCCTTACGACTTGGAGTACATGGACTTGAGCTCGCGACTGCTGATGCCGTTTTCAAGCGCCTCTCACATTCTGGGTACTGATGAACTCGGCCGCGATGTGTTCTCTCGTTTGGTTTATTCCCTGCGCCTGTCGTTTTTGCTAGCCATTGCCGGCACGATACTCGGCGCCATCCTCGGAACGTTCCTGGGGTTCCTGGCGGCCCGCTTCGGCGGCATCGTCGATGACGTTGTTAACGCCGGCATCGACTTTACAGCCTCGTTACCCTTCATCATCTTGGCCTTGACCATCTTGGCCTTTTTGGGAACCAATGTCACGGTGATTATTGTCATCATGGCCGTCTACGGATGGGACCGCTATGCCCGTCTGACACGCAACCTTGCCCGTTCGGCCTACACCGAAGGCTATGCCTCGGCGCTCGAGGGCTTGGGCATTCCCACTTGGCGCATCGGCCTTTACCATATACTTCCCAACATCGCCTCGGCCTTGGTCGTCAATATGACCTTGAATTTCCCGGGTATGATTTTGCTGGAAACATCGCTATCCTTCCTGGGGGTCGGCGTTCAACCGCCGATGAGCTCTCTGGGTACAATGCTCGGTTTCGGCCGTGACTACCTTACTACGGCATGGTGGATTGCCGTGGTGCCCGGCGTGGTGATCGTGCTTTCGACGCTTTCCATGTCGATTCTCGGGGACTTCGTACAACAAAAATTGGAGCCGCAAGCTCGGTAAATTTCTATGCAGAACAATGATATAAAGTTTGTTATCGTCGGATTCGACGGTCTGCGTCCGGACTGTATTGAAAAAGACATGCCCCATTTGGCGCGTTTTATTTCACAAAGCCATTATTGGAACAACTATCTGGCGACATTCCCGACGGAAACCTATGTCAACCATCCGTCGATTTTCTCGGGCTTTCGCCCCAACCGTCACGGCATTATCGGCAATGCTTACTATGACCGGCGGCTCGATCGCGAGCACTGCATTTTCCGCGGCAACAGCGTCGCCAGTATCATCGCCCATGACCAGCAGCCCGGCGGCGTTATCTCCGTTCCCAGTCTCGGTGAGCGCCTGGGCAAAGCCGGAAAGACCATGCGCGTGATCTGCGCCAACTCCTCGGGCAGCACTCGCTTGCAGCACATCCACGCCGACCGATTTGACGGTCACATGAATTGCTGCGTGCATGACTTAAGCCAAGCCATTCCCATCAATGAACGGCAAGCCCTGCAAGCCAAATGGGGCAATGGCGTGAATCTGATGTTCCCGGATTTTGCCGGCACGCAATTAGCCACGGACATTTTCTTTGACTATGAGGTGGCACGCGGCTTAGGCGACGTCACCGTTTTGTGGATCGGCGAACCCGACCACTCCAGCCATGAGTTCGGCATTTTCGATGAAAAGACCGTCCAGGCCCGCCGTGATGCCGACCAAGCCTTTGCCCGTGTTCTTCAATGGTGGGAGCACGAAGGGCGTGATCAAAATGTCCAACTCGTAGTCATGTCCGATCACGGACACGGAGAAGTCGCTAAACACTTCGACCTCCAGACCTATCTGCAAGAAGAGGGCTGGCAGGTTCTGACCGGGCTCGACATAAATGCCGGCAAAGATCCCACCGAGGCCGATATTGTCATGGTGGGGACTTACGCACTCGGGCTTTGGGTCAATCAGCCGAGCATGCCGCGGCTTTTAAAATTAAGGGATGACCTGATGCGCTGCCCCGCCGTCGGCTTGCTGTTTTCCCAGCCCGATCCTGAAGATCCCTCGTCAATCGTCGGGCGAATTCCCGGCACGTTCTCTGAAGCCGTTGTATTTTCCGAAAACATGCGGGGTCCGGATATCCGAGTGGTGCATTTAAACAATCCGGAAAGCGGCAAACTGATCATGAGTGATGAATTGGGAATCGGCGCCGGTAACCACGGAGGACTTCTTCCGCAGGAAATTCACTGTCTGCTGGCAATGTCCGGCAACGCTTTTGCCGAACCGCGCGTTCATGACCAACCGGCCGGACATGATGACTTCGCCGTTACCGTTATGAGCATGATGGGGCTGCTCGATCCTGAAAAAGCCCTGCAACCCCTGCCAAGCGCACGACCGCTTAACGAAGCCCTCGGCGAAGAAACCACTGAAGAAAAACCGGTCACCGAGCGCTTGCGTCTGCAGTGCGACGATTACGCCCAGTATATTGAACGGGTACACTACCGGGGCGAAACGTATGTGACCTGCGGAGCCCGAGAAACCGAATTTGAAGATTTTTTGAAGTAGGAAACACCATGGTAGATATCGTTATTCACGGACCTGATGCCCAAGCGCTGCTTAAAACGCTCAATGTCGAGCACGTTTGGATTAAGCCGCAAGCGGTGCGCATTGTCGGGCTCGATGCAGGCTGCGACTGCATTCAAACGATTGTTGAGTCGGCACGCAAAGCTCATTTAGACGTTAATGTCGTTCAACACGGACTATCGATCCGTAACTTCGGCATCATCACGTTAGATATGGACAGCACCCTTATTCAACTCGAGTGCATTGATGACATCGCCGATCAGTATGGAGTCGGCGCAGAAGTCGCTGCGATGACGGAAAGAGCCATGCAAGGGCACATGGAATTTGCTCCCTATCTTCGTGACCGGGTCAAACTGCTTGCCGGCGCACCGGCCTCGGTTATCGAGGAGACCGTCAAGCACGCTGTCTTAATGCCGGGCGCGCGCACTCTCATCGACTTTATGAAAGCTCACGGCGTGCGCAGCTACATCCTATCCGGAGGCTTTAGCGACATTGCCCGAGCCGTTGCCGAAACCCTCGGCATGGACGGTTATCTGTGCAACCAGTTGGTCATCGCCAACGGTCATCTCACCGGTGAGGTGACCGGCCCGGCAGGAGGCGAAATTCTGGACGCTCACGGCAAGCGTCGTGCTTTGGAAATGCTTTGCATGCTCAACGGATTGAATTTGACGCAATCCATTTGCAGCGGCGACGGGGCCAATGACTTGGAGATGATCCGCGTGGCCGGCATTGGCGTTGCCTTTCACGGTAAGCCCGTCGTAGAAAGCTCTGCGGCTTACGCCATCCGCCATGGCGGTTTGGATGTGATGGTGGATTTCTTTGTAGAAGCTTGGGAACAAGCCCAAAAAGCCTAGCACTCTCTTAACGCCGAAAAGCCCGGCTTTTCGGCGTTTCCCTTTAACGATCCGTTAATGACTTAAAGCCTCGGCTCTTCTTAAACCGATTACGGTCATCATGGTGGCACCGGTAGCAAGGGCCTTGTCGTTGAAGTCAAACGAGGGATTATGCAACCCGGCTTGATGCTCTGCATCACCCAGACCCAATCGGAAAAGGCATCCGGGGCGCTTTTGCATCATAAAGGCGAAGTCTTCGGCAATCATTTGAGCCGGCTCGTCCAGCACCGCATCGGCTCCCACCACTTCGAGGGCGATATCCTTGACTGCCTGGGCTTGGTCCGGATGGTTAAAGAGTGCCGGATAAAGGCGCGTATAGTGGCACTGAGCCTTGGCGCCGTACGCTTGGGCCGTACCGGCGGCAATTTCTCCCAAACGACGCTCTACCAAATCCTGCACCTGAGGCTCAAAGGTCCGACACGTCCCCACAAGCGTCGCCTTTTGCGGCAACACACTCGAACCGTTAAGATCGCCGGCTACGCACGCTCCGAAGGTCACAACGGCCCCTTTGAGAGGATCCACGTTGCGGCTTACAATCGATTGGCTCGATACGACAATCTGCGAGGCAACTAAAACGCTGTCAATAGCCAAATCCGGATGAGCTCCGTGTCCGCCCTTGCCTTCGACCTCGATCTTAAATATGTCAGCTGCCGCCATAATGTAGCCGGGATTAATGCCGACAGTGCCGGCCGGCGTCGCCGGTTCTCCGTGAAAGGCATAGACCTCATCGATCGGGAAACGATCAAAAAGACCGTCTTCAATCATGTGCCGGGCCCCGGCGTAGCCTTCTTCTCCGGGCTGGAAAATCAGCGCAATCGTCCCGGTAAAATCACGGTGCTGCGTCAAATACATGGCCGTTGCCAAAGCCACGGTCATATGGCCGTCATGGCCGCAAGCGTGCGAACGCTTTTCACGAAGCGAAACGTAATCGTGCCGACCTTCGTCTTTGAGCGGCAAAGCATCCATGTCGGTTCGCAACCCCACCCAGTGCTTTGATTGGCCGCCCCGGCCATGAATGACAGCCACCAGTCCGCCTCCGATCCCTTCATGGAGCTCATCAACTGCGCAACGTTGCAAAATGTCTTTGACAAATTGCGTCGTCTCCGGCAAATCCAGACCAATTTCCGGATACTCGTGCAAATGGTGACGCCACTGAGCAATCGTTGATTCTTGCTCAATGAAAAATTGCTTTATATCTTGAGGGGCTTGCATGCAAATAGGTCCTTTCAACAAATGTTTCGATTGTTCTATTTTTTCACAATCGCGACATGCTGTAGCCGATAAAGCTTGAGATTGGTAAGCACTTCAGCCTAGCCTAGGCCGGCAAAGCAAAGAAAAATTGATTTTCCTTCTCTTTTGCCGCCACCGCCGAGAGCTTTTCTCGTATGGCAGTTTCCGCCGCCGCAGGCAAAGCCTTCGCTTTCTGCGGGCATAGATGCACGCAACGCATGCAAAGTAGGCACAGCGAAGGATCGGTTTGGGAGGGATCGGCCGGATTGATCGCCCGAACCGGACAGCGCCTGACACATTCTCCGCAATGCACGCAGGTTCCCACCGTCACCGGCGTCATCGGCATCTTTTGCCATTGTCTGTACGGACGATTGCCGGGCACAACCACTTCACGGACTTGCTGCGCCGATAAGCTTTCCCGTGCAAACCGGGCAAATACGGAAAGATTTTGCATGTCTGTTGCGCTCGGCTTGCCGGCGGCAATTGAGGGCAACATGGAGTGCGAGCAAACAACAGCCGCACTGGCAACAGCAACGGCCCCTTGTTCGCGAAGACTGTCATTGAGCTCGAGCAAGGCATCCTCATAGGCACGGTTGCCGTACGTCACGATGCTAACGGCTCTTGCGCCGCTAAATTGCAATTGCTTTAGCCGATCTCGCACGAGACTCGGAATGCGACCGCCATAGACCGGACATGCGACAACAAGGCTGGCACCTTCCACGGCTCGCCCTTTAAACGACGGATCCCCTAAATCAATGCAGTCATAGTGCCCGTCTAATTGTGCCGCTACCGCCTCCGCCACCCGCTTCGTGCGTCCGGTGGCACTAAAGTAAACCAAAGTTAAACTCATTGCACTCTCTCCCTTATTCTTTTCTCAGATGGATTAATTGTAGGCCTGATCTTTGCGCAGATACCCGCTTCTGCACAAAATCGATTCTTTTGCTTAAAAGCAAATATTGTCAAAAAGCTTAAGTGTTAACCCTTAAAAAGTGTAGACTGAAATTAAGGATGAAGTTCATCCTTGCATTAAAACAAGACCGGCCGAAACAGTCTTCGCCCGTGCCAGAACAACTTTTCTACGGAGTGTGAATATGCGTGTCTTAGTTCCCGTTGATGGCGGCTTGGATTGCCGTAAAGCGATTGAATTTCTTTGCGCCCGTCAAAATTGGCTTGAAGAAAGTAAGGCTGAAGTTGAGCTGCTTTATGTTCAAAAACCCTACATAGAGCATCCAATGGAAATCGGCGACTTTGACCTGCAGGTCTATTACGATGAAAAAACAAAAGAGACGTTTGACCGCATGGCCGATGTGTTAAAGAAAGTGACCTTCAAATACACCAAGAAAGTTTTGATCGGCCATCCGGCGAAGTTGATCCCGGAATATGCATCGGAACATAACGTTGACTTAATTGTCATGGGTGCCCGTGGCCTGACGCCGATTAAGAACTTGTACCTCGGTTCTGTCTCTTTGGGCGTGCTCGCACGTGCCAAATGCCCGGTGATGATTTGCCGTTACGCAGGCGAAGAACCTACCCGCATGGACGGTTGGCGTGTTGGCATTTCCGTTGACGGCTCGGCTTTCGGTCCGAGAAGTGCCGATGTTGTCGCCCACCATCTCGGCTTCTTCGGCAAAGATGCGAGCTTTGAAGTGATCAACGTTGCCGACTCTGACAGAACATTGCCGTTGGAACTCGTCGACAAAGGCGTTTTGGAAATCGACAAGGAATTGCCCGAACTCGATAAGAAAGAGTTCGAAGAAGCTACGCGCGATACCCTTGCCAAATTTAAGGAGTACAACATTGCGGTCAAGCCGGTGTTCTTACAAGGCAAATTACATAAGAGCCTGGTGGAATATGCCGAGAAGAACTTGGATATGCTCGTCATGGGGACGCACGGCCGCGGTGCTCTGAGCTCCCTGGTGTTCGGTAGCTCCACCCGCGCGGTGATTGCCGCCACCCGGCTACCGCTGTTGATTATCCCGAAAAAAGACTAGATAGCTTCGTTGCTTAGCCACCGAAACTCCTGCCGGATCTTCCTTTTTCGGCAGGAGTTTTGTTTACCGTGCGCGGCTGGTATATTCTTGCTACCGAATACACCCAACGGAGAACACCGTGAGCGAGCCCCTTTTCATCGGCATGGCCGGAGCCGGAACCGTCGGTTCTGGCGTATATACCCTCCTTAATGATAATCGGGCATTGATTGCCCAAAAAATCGGGCGTCCCATTGTCCTGAAGAGCATCTACTGCCGCCACCCGGAGAAAGTCCGAAGTCAACTCGGAAACGATTGCCCGCTCACCACAGACATTTTTTCTCTGGTGCAAGATCCGGACATTCAAATTGTTGTCGAGGTTATGGGCGGAATCGAACCGGCACGTTCCTTTATTTTGAACGCGCTCGAGCACGGCAAACACGTTGTGACGGCTAACAAAGCTCTTTTAGCTACTCACGGCAATGAAATTTTCGACAAATCCCGTCGCTGCCGCAGGCAAGTTTTTTTTGAAGCCGCTGTAGCCGGAGGCATCCCCATTATCAAAGCCTTGCGAGAAGGCCTTGTGGCCAATCGCATTGATCGGATCGCCGGAATTGTCAACGGGACGTGTAACTTCATACTAACAGCCATGCAAAAACAGGCGCTAAGTTTTGAGCAGGCACTGGCACAAGCGCAACAATTCGGCTACGCCGAAGCCGATCCCAGCTTTGACATCGAGGGCATTGATTCCGGCCATAAGCTTAGTATCCTTTGCTCATTGGCTTTTCAAAAACGCATCCGCTTTGAACCCTCTCACGTCCTCGGAATTTCGAAGGTGTCCCTAACAGACGTTAAAATTGCCGAAAAACTGGGTTATCGCATTAAATTGTTGGCTGTTTGCAAAACAACCGCCTCGGACAAGATCGAATACCGAGTGGAGCCGACACTTTTACCGGCAGCTCATTTTCTAGCCCAAGTGGACTCGGTGATGAATGCCGTGATGGTTCACGGCGATGCCGTCGGAACCACGCTTTACTATGGTGCAGGAGCAGGAGGGAAAGCAACCGCCAGCGCTGTCATCGCCGATATTGTTGACGCTTCACGGGCAAGCGGCTCCGTCGGTTACTGTTTTGAAGAGGCGCCTGATTTTTTGTTGCCGGACGATAGCGAGAGCCCTTACTACGTCCGTGTGGGCAACACCGGATTGACCGCGAAACAATGGCAAGAACGGTTTTCGCAACATCAAATTGAAGTCAAACGGCTCGCAGAGGTAGAAAAAAGCCGGATTTGGATAACCGGGCCCTGTCTGCTCGCTAACCTCAAAGCACTTTGCTCGACCTTAGCCCCTGAGGATCATCCCCTTAGCATACTGCGCATTGAGAATTCCTAAGGCAACTTGTTTGAGCCTTTCATCGGAATGCGCCGAGAAAACTTTCGATTTCACGATACTCGCCCTGGTCAATCAATGAGGAGCAACAACGGGAGAAAGCACAAAGTAAGAACCTGAGGATAAAAAAGTCCGCACGATACTTAACACGCGCGGACTTTTTATATGGTGCCCAATGACTGACTCGAACAGACGACCTACCGCTTACAAGGCGGTTGCTCTACCAACTGAGCTAATTGGGCAGAAAAGAATTGCGTTATTTTACACGAGAAAAAACCGGAATGTTGGTCTTTTTCTCGCTCTCTTTCGGTTCATCAGGCTCATCGCTGGCCGGACTGAACATCATCCCTTTATTAGGCTCTTCCTGAGGGAACATCCCAGCAATGTTCTTGTACGGGACATAGCAATGCATCGCCTTCTCACCGAAACGAGCCTGGAAATGAACGGCCTTTTCTTCAAATTGCAATTCATAAGCTGCTTCAGTAGAAATATCGAAAATGATCTGCCCATCCTCGACAAACTCCTTAGGCACCACGCAATTATCATCCACTTTCACAAGGATATAAGGCGTCAAACCAACATCCGTGCACCAATTCCAAATGGCTTGCACAAGATACGACTTAATGGATGGTCTTGACATGACAGCTCCAACACCCCTATTAACGACGCATAACTTTTTCAGACGGCGTCATTGAATCAATAAATGACTGACGCGAGAACAACCGTTCAGCGTATTTGTGTAACGGCGCAGCCGAGGCCGGCAATTCAATCCCGTAAACGCCCAAACGCCACAACAAAGGCGCCAAAACGATATCAAGCATCGTGAAGTCATCGCCGAAAATATATTTATTCTTCAAAAAGAGCGGTGCCATGCCGGTTAACTGGCTACGAATAGCATCACGAGCCTTGGCTTTGGCCGAATCCGTGCTAGCGCGTGACTCCAGCGTTCTGACATGCGTAAACAACTCTCTTTCAAAATTGAACATTAACAAACGCACACGGGCGCGAACGACCGGCTCTGAAGGCATCAATTGCGGATGCGGGAAACGTTCGTCCAAATATTCACAAATAATGTTAGCCTCATAAAGGGCGAAATCTCGTTCGGCAAGCACCGGAACTTCACCGTACGGATTCATCGTCACAATATCCGGCGGTATGTTATTGACGTCCACATCAACGACATCAAAATCCATGCCCTTTTCATACAAAAGGAAACGGCAACGATGAGAGAAGGGACAAGTCGAACCGGAATATAAAATCATGAATGACTCCAAAAAACTGATCAGCGCCTATTTAGACGCAGGCCGAAGAAACACAAACCCGGCCTGTAGCCCGACGCCTTACCCTATTTTAAGACCTTTACCGTCAAAAGGCTACAAATATTCATTTTTTCACTGAATATACAATGAGTTATAAGCTTTTCAAGGGTTCTTTTTCCCTCTGGATCCGAAAAGCCCTGCATGGGATAAAATTCGATCAATATAGTTAACGTTCAAAATCCCGACAAGTATTTCTGCATCAGGCTTTCCCTTATTGAAAAAACCTTTACGCTCCAATTATGATGAGCGCCCACCTCTTCGTTGTGATTTTGCAGGAGTCACCCACTATGCAATGGAATATCAAAACACAAGCGGCGGCTACTGTGATTGGACTTATTGCTCCCCTGATGTGGGGCGCCAGCGTCTCCCTGGTTCGCACCGTAGCCGAAAATTTCGGCATTGCTCAAGGGCAATGTTTGCTCTATGTCGTTGCTGCCGTTGCTTTATTTTTTATCGTAGGGATCCCGAAATTTGAAAAAATCCCTTGGCAATATAAAACCATCGGACTTATCACGGCGAACCTTTCGAGCATCACGTTTTGCTTGGCACTTTATTTTTCCGATGGCGGCACCCAAACCATGGAAGTCGGCATGGTCAACTACTTATGGCCGACATTAACCATTGTATTTGCCATTTTATTTAATGGTCAAAAGGCTCGTTGGTGGATTGCACCGGGAGCCTTGTTAAGCTTTTGCGGCATCTATTGGATTTTGGGCGGCGGTCATATTGCCGTCGGCTCGTTTATTGAACATGTCCGCGCGAATCCCATCAGCTACTTCTTGGGTTTAATGGCCGCTCTAACTTGGTCTTCTTTTTCCTCCATGACGCGAGCTTGGTCAAAAGGAGAAAATATGAGCACCGTCATTTTTTTCTTAGACATGCTGATTTTCGGTGCTTTTTGGGCTTTAGGTATCGGAGGAAGTCCCGAAATCACCTCGCTCGGCGTATTGAGCGTGATCTTCGGGGGCATCGCCATGGCGGTAGCCTATGCGTCCTGGACTCATGGGATGAGCTACGGCAACATAACCATTTTGGCGATTGCGTCGTACTTTACGCCTGTTCTTTCGTGCCTCTTCGCCTCATTTTGGCTTGGGGCCGAACTTAACGCGGCCTTCTGGCAAGGTGTCGGGATGGTCGTTTTAGGCTCACTTCTTTGTTGGCATGCCACCCGCCCGTCAGGGCGGAATTAAATCGGGTTGTCATCATCAACAAAAATGCATTCCAACCCGAATTCTTTTTCTATTCTGGCTCCCAAAGCTTGGATGCCGAAACGTTCCGTTGCATGATGCCCGCAAACCAAAAAGGGCACTCCGGACTCTCGGGCCAGATGCGTCGAACGTTCAGCTGCTTCTCCGCTTAAATAAGCTCCGGCCCCGATGGCAATCGCTTCTTCCAAAAAGTCAGCCGCTGCGCCCGAGCACCAAGCCATGTTGTGGATTTGTTTATCCTCGTTACCTAGCACCAGAACGGGCCGATGCAATAGCTTTGACAAACGCTGCGACAAATCCCGAACGGAAGTCGGCTCAATTTCCCCCGACCACACAAAATCGCCCTCACCGCTTTGTCGAACGTGAGTCGCGTGAAGGAGCTTACCCAAACACGCGTTATTGCCCATCTCCGGGTGAGCATCCAGCGGAAGATGATAAGCAATCAAGTTAATGTCGGCGGCCAAAATCGATTTGATACGATTTTTCTTCACGCCGATCAGGCGCGAATCTTCCCCACGCCAGAACCAGCCGTGATGCACCAACAAGGCATCGGCTTGCAGCTCAACGGCCTTATCAATCACCGTCTGGGTGGCCGAAACGGCGGTAACGATACGGCTGATCTCCGCCCGTCCTTGCACTTGCAAACCGTTCGGTGCGTAGTCTTTAAACTTCTCCGGCTCAAGCCAGACGTTTAATCGGGCTAATAATTCATCGCGTTGCATAAGAGTTTCCTATTCGCCTGACGGTTCCGGCAAGTGATCTTTCTTTCCGAAATATTTCACCAACCATAAGCCGACCTGATACAGCACCACCAAAGGCACGGCCAACAAGCACTGGCTCAACACGTCCGGCGGTGTAACGATAGCCGCCAACACAAAAGCACCGACGATCACATAAGGACGGATTTTGGCAAGCTTTTCATAAGAGGCCGCTCCCACGCGGTTGAGCACCATTACCACAATCGGAACCTCAAACGTAAGTCCGAAAGCGGCAAACATCGTAATGACAAAGCTAAAGTACGCGTCAATATCCGGGGCGAAATTGACGCTCTCCGGACTAAAGCCGGCGATAAAAAGAAACACCATCCGGAAAACAACAAAGTAGCAGTAGAGCATACCGACGGCAAACATCAGCACGCTGGAGAAAAGGATGGGAAACACCAGCCGTTTTTCACGCTTGTACAAGCCCGGCGCAATGAATGCCCACATTTGGTAGAGCACGTAAGGTAATGCAATTAAAAAGGCCAAAAAGAGCGTAACCTTCAAGGGCACAAAGAAAGGAGCAACAACCCCGGTTGCCAGCATTTTCGATCCCTGAGGCAAAGCCACCATCAAGGGCTGGCTGAGCACATCAAAAATCTGCTTCATGAAAGGCGACAAGCAAGCAAACACAACAACCACGCTAAGCGCGGCGCGCACCAGTCGCGTACGCAGCTCGAGCAAGTGCGACATCAACGGCTGCTCGCGGTCGACTTCCTCATCTTCGGGATTTTCATAGCTTAGTTTTTCGTTTGCCATGTTTGAATCGAAATCTTAGCGGTAAATTCTTGGACGGTTTACTCGGGAACGCGGGGCGTAACGGCGGTTATACCCTCCCAAACTCTTTCTTGGCAAGGCGAGCTCCCGGCGAATCTCTTCGAGCTCTTCGATGACGTCATCGAGCGAAGCCGTCGGCTTATAGCGTTTGGGAACATACATAGAGTGGTAGGACGAGGCTGGTTCATCATCTCCCAAATCCCAACCGAAAGGATTGTTTTTTCGAAAATCGCTAACTGCGGCCCCGCTTTGAGAAGCCTTTTCCGGTTCAGGGAAAGTCGCTTCGCTCTGATTAAATTGGGTATAAGGGCTATTCTCGCTTTCAAGCTGGTCAACTTCTTTGCGAACATCGTTCAGAGAAGCGTTCACGCTATTGACTTCTTGAGTGAGCGTTTTTTGCACATCACTGACCGAACTTTTCAGAGCATTTGCCGAGGTCGCGATCTCCTCACGCAAGCGTTGAATCTCAGATAGCTGCGTTTCCCGGTTAAATTCGGACTTCACTTGAGTCACATAGCCCTGAGCCTTTGCAATAAAGCGCCCAACGGCACGGGCGACCTCCGGCAAACGCTCGGGCCCCAACACCACCAGCGCCACCACAAAGATAACCAAAATCTCTGTAAAGCCTAAATCAAACATAGACAGACACGCAACAAGCGAAACCCGAGGTCTCGCTTGTTTTTATTCGGAAAACGTCAGACTTATTTCGTCGAAGTCTTTTCTTTAGCGGTTACATCAACCGCCTCAGTGTTAGCCGCCGACTGATTCGTCACTTTTTTTGTTTCGCCGGTTGCATCGGCTTGAGTTTCATCCTGCCCTTCCTTGAGCCCTTCTTTGAATCCTTTGATTCCGCTGCCCAAGTCGCGGCCGAAATTGCGCAACTTGCTGGTACCGAAAACCAACAAGATGATGATCAAGACGATCAACCAGTGCCAAATGGAAAAACTACCCATGCTGTTTAACTCCTACGAGGCCACGGTTGGGGTCCGCCCAACACATGAATATGCAAATGTCCGACTTCCTGGCCCCCGTCACGGCCCGTGTTGATGATAACGCGGAAACCGTTTTGGCAACCTTGTTCTTTGGCCAGCTGCGGAACCAAAGCGAGCATTTTACCCAAAAGATGCGTATCTTCCGGTTGAATATGAGCCAAAGACTCCAAATGCTTTTTAGGAATCAGCAAAAAATGAACCGGTGCGGCTGGATTAATGTCGTGAAAAGCCAGCACATCCTCATCTTCATAGACCTTTTTGCAGGGGATTTCCCCATTGATGATCTTGCAAAAAATGCAATCCGACATAAGCGTCCTTCCTTTAAGAAATGCGTTCAATTTGTGCGCCAAGTCCGCGTAACTTGACTTCCATATGATCATACCCCCGATCCAGGTGATAGATCCGATCGACAATGCTTTCGCCCTGGGCCACAAGCGCCGCCATAACTAGCGAAGCAGAGGCGCGCAAATCCGTTGCCATCAAATTGGCGCCGGAAAGCCGTTGCACGCCGGTAACGACTGCCGTATGCCCCTCCACCGTAATGTTAGCGCCTAAGCGCTGCAGCTCCGGAACATGCATAAAGCGATTTTCAAAAATGGTCTCGGTAATGCGGCCGGTTCCCTCGGCGATGCAGTCAAGCGCCATAAATTGCGCCTGCATATCGGTCGGAAAGCCGGGATGGGGCACCGTACGAACACTGACGGCCGTCGGGCGGCGACTCATCTTTGCCCTCACCCAATCGTTGCCTAAGCTTACTTCGGCACCGGCTTCCCGCAATTTTTCCAATACCGCATCCAAAGTGTGCGGCGCCGCATGCGTCACCGTAACATCGCCTTGAGTCATCAATGCGGCCACTAAAAAGCTCCCCGTCTCGATGCGATCGGGCACAACGCGATGCTCGGCTCCGTGCAAGCGCTCAACGCCTTCAATTTCTATCACGGAAGTCCCGGCCCCTCGAATCTTTGCCCCCATGGCGATCAAGCACTCTGCCAAATCCACCACTTCGGGCTCTCTTGCGGCATTTTCTATGACGGTCGTACCCTCGGCTAGCGTAGCCGCCATTAAGAGATTTTCCGTCCCGGTCACGGTTACCATGTCCGTTACGATATGGGCCCCTTTGAGCCGCTTGGCCTTGGCCAGCACATAGCCGTGCTCGATCTGAACATCCGCTCCCATGGCCCGCAGGCCTTTAATATGCTGGTCAACGGGGCGCGCTCCGATGGCGCACCCGCCCGGCAAGGAAACCTGAGCCTCACCGAATCGGGCAAGCATCGGCCCCAGTGTCACAATGGAAGCCCGCATGGTTTTTACAAGCTCATATGGAGCCTGCAACGTCGTCAACGTCTTCGCGTTAAGCCGAACCGTTTCTTCGTCGCGGTCTACGCTCATACCTAAGCCGGTCAGCAACTTGCCCATTGTCCGGATGTCCGATAAATGGGGCACGTTGTGCAGTACCAAATCCTCCGGTGTTAGAAGTGCTGCCGCCAAGATCGGCAAGGCGGCGTTCTTTGCCCCGGAAGTGCGAACTTCGCCGCAAAGGCGAGCTCCGCCGGTGATTTTCAGTTTTTCCATAATGACCTGTTCAACGGCCGGCAAAACCGGCCTGCTACTTTGAGCCCCGTTAACGGGTAAAAATCACGTCTAGCAAAAATCATAATGATTTTGCCGTGCTTAGCGCACTCCGAACGGATAGAAATTCGTTTGAGATTGTTACGGTTTTTGCGCGGATTCGTTTTTACGGCAATAGGGGCGAATCAGTTCCCGAACCCCGTAAAGCTTCGCCAAGCTCCACATGCCTTCGGGCAAATTAATAATTGCCGGCGATAGCCTGCGGCCCTGCGCTTCTTTTATCCACTTCAGAATCAAAGCCAACAAAGCACTGTCGGCCTTGCGCAACGAAGAGCAGTCGATGACGGCATCTCCCTCGCGCAAGGCTTGAGCCACTTTCGGCTCCCACTGGTGGATATCATCGTATCCGACTTTTTCAGCTGTGATTTTCATTGACCTACTTCTTTGCGGGCGGATTATCCAAGCGCTCTTGCATGCGCTTGATCAAACCGTCGATACCTTCTTGAGCAGCGATGCTGCCGTACTGGTTGCGGTAGTTGCTAACGAGCCAGACGCCTTCCACGTTCACATCAATGACACGCCACCCCTGGCCCTTGTTATTTCTGAGCCGGTAGATAATTTGCACTTCCGGCTGATTGGGATCAGAAATTGAATTCATCCCCGTTCGCACAATTGCCTCGGAACCGTCATTTTGTCCGCGGGGCAAAATACGCACTTTTTGGTCTTTCCCCATAGCAAGGGCCCCGGAGTAGACCTGAATGAGCGTTTCCCGAAACAGATACTGCAGTTTTTCCCTTTGCTCGGGCGTCGCTTCGCGCCACTTAGGGCCTACCGCAGAACGGGTCATCCGCAAAAAGTCCACGGCCGGCATCATCTTTTGATCTACCAAAGCTTCGATGGCCTTGTTATCACCCTTTTGAATCTTGGGATCATTGCGAATCGCCTCTAAAATATCATTGGCAACGCGCTCAACAAAGGCCTCGGGGTCTTCGGAGGTCTGCGCACTCAGCGCAGCCGGAGCCCAAACCGCCAAAGACAGACAGCCGAGTAATCCGAGAAAGGCTCTTCTTAACATGTCTCTGCTCCCTTTTTATTCATCGAAATCTTCATCCCCAAAATCATCTTCGGGGAAAATTAACGGAGGATTGCCGTCATAGACGGAAAATTCCCGGTTCTGCAAATAGGCCTCACGAACGGCAACATACGGATCAACCGCCGTGGCCAGCATGGCGTCCGTTGCCAACAGTCCGGCCCGCATATCGATCACGTAAAGCGCTCCTTGTGCTAAAGAATACGGCACCAAATCGCTCTCACCCCAATAGAGGTAAGTCGACGGGTCAGCCGCTACGTCAAATGGATAGCCGACTGTATCCCTCAGGGTGCTCGGACCGAGCAAAGGCCACACGATGTATGGGCCAGCCGGCACGCCCCATTTTCCTAATGTTTGGCCGAAGTCTTCCGGCGCATGCTCCAAATTCATATAGGAAGCCACGTCGAACAGTCCGACAATACCCACCGTCGAATTGATTAAAAAGCGCGCCACACTGACGGCAGAATCAGCACCCTTGCCCTGCAATAAATTATTAATAGCGTTTCGAGGTTCACGCAAATTGGAGTAAAAATTATGGACGCTGTCGCGAACCGGCTCCGGCACATAGTCAACGTAGCCTTGAGCAACCGGATGCAATACATACTCGTCCAAAGTCATATTCAATGCGTGCGTTTGCCGATTGATCGTTTCCAAAGGATCCTTCGGATTGTCCCCGGAATTAGGGGGCACAACGGCACAGCCGGTCAAACCTAACCCTACAGTTAGTGTCAGAGCGAGTCCTTTCAGAGAGACAGACATGAAAACACTATTCCTTATTGTTATTTTCTACAAAACTGTACATTAGCTTACTGATGAGCTGCTCGAGCACCATCGCCGATTGAGTGCGACGAATCTTGCTGCCGCCTTCGAGCACCTCCTCATCCGCACCGGCCATCAGACCGATATATTGTTCGCCCAAAAGACCGGAAGTCAAAATTTGAGCTTCCGTATCGGCCGGAAACTGATATTGGGCATCCAATGACATGGTCACCTTAGCTTGGAAAGAAGAATTATCAAAAGTTACGGTCTCCACGCGACCGACGACAACCCCGGCACTTTTGACCGGCGCCCGCGCCTTAAGCCCGCCGATATTGTCAAACATGGCTTCCACCGTATAGGTATTCTGCGACCAAGAAAAGCTTCCTAAATTTGCCGCTTGAAGCGCAGTAAAAAGCAAAGCGGCAAAGCCGGCCACGACAAAAAGTCCGACCATCAATTCCACTCCGCGCTTGCGATCTGTTTTGCGTTCCATTTATAAGCCCCTTTCCTACACTAAACCGAAAACATTAACGCCGTCATAATAAAGTCCAAACCGAGGACCATTAGCGACGAAATCACCACCGTTCGGGTGGTTGCGCGAGACACGCCTTCCGGCGTGGGCCTCGCTGTAAATCCTTGATAAAGAGAAATCAGTCCGACGGCCACGGCAAAAACGATAGCCTTGATAATGCTATTGCCCACATCGGAGAAAACATCCACGCCGCTTTGCATCTGCGACCAGAAGGCTCCTCCGTCTACGCCGATCATGATGACTCCGACTACCCAGGCGCCGAAAATGCCCACGGCCGTAAATATGCATGACAGCAACGGTAGCGAGACAAACACGCCCCAAAAACGAGGAGCGAGCACACGGCGCACGGGATCGACCCCCATCATTTCCATGGCAGCGACTTGCTCGCCGGCTCGCATTAGCCCGATCTCGGCCGTCAGCGAGGTTCCCGCTCGGCCGGCAAACAGCAATGCTGAAACCACCGGCCCGAGCTCGCGTGTCAAGCATAACGCCACTAAAACGCCCAGTGCCTGCTCACTGCCGTAGGTCACCAAAATATAGTAGCCTTGCAATGCCAGCACAAAGCCTACAAACAAGCCCGATACCGCAATAATGAGCAGCGAGTAATTGCCGATAAAGTGAATCTGTTGGACAATAAGCCAAATCCGCGACAACGAAGCCGGCAAAACCTTAAATAGTTGGGCAGAAAAAATCGCCAGGCGTCCGACATGACGAATCTGCTCTAAAACCCAAGCGCCCAAGTCAATCAGGATGTTCATGGCATCTTCACCCCAAATTCTTCATCAATCGGCTCAGCCGGATAGTGGAAAGCCACCGGACCGTCGGGCTCTCCATTAATGAACTGGCGCACGTACGGATCCGTTGATGCCGTCAGCTGCGCGGGCGTTCCCTGCGCTGCAATCCGACCTGACGAAATCATGTAGACATAGTCGGCAATGGCAAAAGTCTCCGGCACATCGTGCGTTACGATAATGCTAGTGGCATTGAGCGCATCGTTTAATTGGCGGATAAGCCGTGCCGTAATTCCCATGGAGATCGGATCCAAGCCGGCAAAGGGCTCATCGTACATGATAAGTTCAGGATCCAATGCCGTTGCACGGGCCAAGGCGACGCGCCTGGACATGCCGCCGGAGATCTCGCTCGGCATCAAAGCGGCTGCCCCACGCAGGCCTACGGCATTGAGCTTCATCAAGACCATTCTTTCGATAAGATCCTCGCTAAGATCGGTTTGCTCCCGAAGCGGAAAAGCCACGTTATCGAAAACAGACATATCGGTAAAGAGCGCCCCGAATTGAAAGAGCATCCCCATGCGACGTCTCATGGCAAATAGCGACGCTCTGTCGGTCGTATCCATCTTGGTCCCGCCGAAAATGATCTCGCCTTTTTGCGGGGTCTCCAAGCCGCCGATCAATTTCAGCAGCGTCGTCTTGCCCATACCGGAGCCGCCCATAATGGCCACAACTTGCCCGCGGCCGAAACGCAGCGTGACATCGTCCAAAATGACACGCCGCCCGTACCCGAACGTTACATCTTTGACAACAACCAAATCCTGCACGGATAACAACCTCTACAAATAACGAACTGAACAACCGTTCAGCACAGTCTCCTCATTATATCGCCCTGCTCTCGTCCGTAACCCCTGTATCAACGACTGTTAACAAAAAACTATCCCAAGTGGTGGGGAATAAAGCGGACAAGCCGTATCAAGCCGTCGGCAAGCAATCGCGGGTCATCATCGGCAATCACCGTAAAAGCGGCGGCCACCTCGGCGGGCACCGGCTTCGGACGACCGGTTGCATAATCGATATAAACCCACTCGGTTGCGCCGACACAAACGAGGCGCTTATCGCGCTTGATGGCATAACGGCGCAATGAGTGCGACCCCTGAATATTAGCAACCCATGTTAAAACCGTCAGCTTTTCGCCCTCATAGGTCGGACGCAAGTATTCGATCCAGTGTTCCCGCGCCACCCAAGTTTCCCCTCGCGTGAGATAGGCTCTGGCATCCCACCCCAGCGCCGCCGCGTGCTCAATGGCCGCCTTCTCCATCCAACGCAAGTACTCTCGATTGTTAACATGTCCGAGAACATCAATGGACTCTGCCGAAACAGTCAAATCATACTGGTAAATATCTATCATAGAAATCATAAAACGATTCGCTAAGAAGCCATGCTCGGAAAAACAGCCCCTCCCGGCCAAATTTTCCGAGAATACTTAGCGAAACGTGTTTCCTCCTGTTTGTCCCCACGTTCAAGTGGTATCGTCAGTTGCCTCGCACCGACGCGTAATGTTTCTTCAAAGCGGACTTGGACGCGCTTGCTGATATTTGTCGTAGCATACCGAGGCAGAGCCATTTCTTCAACGATCCCCAACCCGCTTCAAGCGCTTTCTTGGAAAAAGTGGGACGCGGCTTTCTCACGAAAACGCAACCTGAGTCAGGCGAGAAGTATTTTTGAGCGGGCTCAAATGTATCAAACGCAACTCTTTGAGACGCTCTATCACAATTTGGCTTAAAAGTTAGTACCATTACACCTTTGGATTAAGGTGATCGTTTTCTCTTCCCTTGCGCGGTCTGCTCGAATTCTTCGGTTTTAAAAAAGCCGAGTTTCAGCGTTACAAGTGCTATTTGAAGCCTCGACCAGGGCCGTATCTCCACCGAGATCCGTTTTCGAAAAATCGCGTTTTCGGAAAAGCGCAAGACATTTTTAACTGAATTAACCGAACTAAGAAAGAAGGCGGTGCTTTCTTCCTCGTATAAGTACGGGGTCGCGCCGAAATTCTATGAAAAAAACACCCACGCATAAATCTTGGCTAAAAAAGACTCTGAAGTGGCTCTGCATTGCCGGTGTGAGTGCCGGCGTAATCGGCGTCAGTCTCGGGCTGGTTGTCTTTTCCGTCGTGTATTACAAACTGCCTCCGATTGATACACTCACCGACTATCGCCCCAAAGTGCCGCTTCGCATCTACACGGCCGACGGCGCCCTTATCGGGGAGTTCGGCGAAGAACGCCGGGATTACGTTCCGATCGAAGAGATGCCGCGGCACGTCCGTTTGGCAATTTTGGCCGCCGAAGACAACGGCTTTTACGAACACTCCGGTATTGAATTTATGGGCATCGCCCGTGCCGCTCTAGCCAACTTAATCACCGGACGTCGCGGTCAAGGCGGCAGCACGATTACGATGCAGGTTGCCCGCAACTTCTTTTTAAGTTCCGAGCGCAGCTACGTGCGCAAGCTCTACGAAGTGGCATTAGCCTTCAAAATTGAGCAAAACCTTTCTAAAGATCAAATTTTTGAAATTTATGCCAACCAAATCTTCTTGGGCCATCGCTCCTACGGTTTCGGCAGCGCCGCCAAAACGTATTTCGGAAAGGACTTGCGCGATGTATCTATTTCCGAGGCCGCGGTCTTAGCCGGTCTGCCTGTTGCTCCGAGCGCCTACAATCCGATCGTCAATATTCGTAGGGCGACCATGCGACGCAATTATGTACTCGGACGCATGCTCCAGCTCGGCTACATTGATGACATCACCTATGAGACCGCGCTCGGCCAACCCATCGAAGTCCACCAGACCTCGGCCCAACAAAAGAAAACCACTTTACAAACCGAGGACTTGCACGCTGGCTACATTGCCGAGCTGGCCCGAATGCTGCTGATTCCGTACTTCGGCGAAACGATCTATGATCAGGGAATCAATGTGTACACAACGATCCGTTCTGAGGATCAGCGCATTGCCAGCGCCGCCGTGCGCAAGGCCTTGATCGCTTATGATCACAATTACGGCTACCGCGGCGTTGAAGGCTATGTGGATTTGTCTGAAGGGGCCGACCGAGAAGCCAATATCCGTCAAGGACTGGCAAAAATCGTCTCTAGCACCAATTTATTGCCGGGCGTTGTCACAGAACTGACCCCCAAGAGCATGACGGTGGAAATCGCTAACAATGAAAAAATCACCATTGATTCGAAAAATTACGCTTTTGCCTCCAAGTACATTGCCGGCAAAGGCAAAAAACTCACCGGGCGCTACAAGCAAAAAGAGCTTCGTGTCGGCGCTATTGTTCGCGTCACCAAAAATCCTAAGGGGCAATGGACTTTGGGCCAAATCCCGGTAGCAGAAAGCGCCTTTATTTCCGCAGACTTTAACACCGGAGCGATTTATTCCCTCGTCGGCGGCTTTGACTTTAAATTTAACCAATTTAATCACGTCACCCAGGCGTGGAGGCAGCCGGGCTCTAGCTTTAAGCCCTTTATTTATTCAGCCGCTTTGGACAAGGGCTTTACCCCGGCGACCATCATCAACGATGCGCCGATCTCCATTGATCCGCGCTTGACCGGCGGGCGCCTCTGGGAACCGAAAAATGATGACGGCCGATACGAAGGCCCCATGTCTTTAGCCCGCGCCCTAGAGCGTTCCAAAAACCTGGTTTCGATCCGTGTCATGCAGGCCATTGATCCGTACTATGCGCAGCAGTACCTGACCCGTTTCGGCTTTGACAAAAAACGTCACCCGCCGTTGCTCACAACGGCATTAGGCGCCGGTTCCGTCACGCCTTGGGAAATGTTGACGGGCTTTTCGGTTTTCGCCAACGGCGGCTACTTGGTTCAACCTTACCTTATTGAAAAGGTCACGGATGCCGACGGCAATATCCTGATGCAATCGCATAATCAGCAAGCCGGCAAGGGCGCGCCGCGCACCATTGACGCTCGCAACGCGTTCGTGATGAATTCCTTGTTGCAAGGAGTTGCCCTGCGAGGCACCGGACAACGGGCCGGCCGTGCTTTAAAGCGCTCGGATATCGGAGCTAAAACCGGCACGACCAACGACTTCTTCGACGCTTGGTTTGCCGGGTATGCCGGCAACATCACCGCGGTCGGTTGGATGGGATATGACCAACCGAAATCGCTGGGCCACAATGCCTACGGTGCCGGGCTCGTGCTTCCGATCTGGACCGAGTACATGAAGGCCGTACTAAAGGATGTTCCTGAGTACCAGCGGCCCCAACCTCCCGATGTGGTGGAAATTAACGGCCAGTATTTCTATGCTGATCAGGTTGGCTCGACCGTGGAAACCGTCGGCTTTGGAGAAACGAAGGAGCCGACCCAGGTTGATCCCTTGCAAGGTTCTATCAGAGATCAGATATTCTGATCACGATCTCAACACGAAAGCTTGACCGGACGGCCAAGCTTTTGTGTTAATAAAGCGGCCAAAGCTTGGGACAAAGTCTGACGGGTGCATGTATCGACCCATTCATCACCTTGACGCTCATAGTGATGTCCGCCTTTGAGGCTGGCTAACCATATTTGCCGAGTCGGTGTTTGCTTGTTAATGACGATTTGGAAACCGTCATCGGTTTCAATCGTCAGCACGTTGCCTTGACGGTCAACATCTAAGTCGTCATCCAAGGCTTCAACAGCCGCTTGCAAACGCTCTAGAGTTGCCTCTGCAATTTCTATAAACTCTGTTTCTGTCATCGTAGTTAAGGATCAAAATGAAACACTTGAAAATTGTAGCGATTCTTGCCGCCTGCATGATAGTGTCGGCATGCGGCCTTAAAGCAGATTTATACTTACCGCAACCGACCGAAGCCCCGACGCAGTCAGTCGAAGACATCGAAGACTCTTCGGTTGCCACGCAAGGGACGGCTCAATAAAAAAGGACAATCATGTCAACACAAACGGCTTTACCCGGCTCTCATTTTTCGTACCGACACGGCGAACTTTTCTGCGAAAACATCAGTGTGAAGATGCTCGCCCGTCGTTACGGTACGCCGCTTTATGTCTATTCCCAAGCGGAAATTTTGCAGGCCTTGGCGAAGTACGAAAACTCGCTAAAAGACTGGCCCCACCTCATTTGCTATGCCGTCAAAGCCAATTCCAACTTCAGCATTTTGCAGCTCTTGGCTCAACACGGATGCGGATTTGATATTGTCTCCGGCGGTGAATTATTAAAGGTGAAAGCGGCCGGGGCCGACATGGGAAAAGTCACTTATTCCGGCGTCGGGAAAACCGAAGAGGAAATCCGTCTTGCCTTGCGCTCGGAAATTAAATCCTTCAACGTAGAGAGCGCATCGGAATTAAATCGCCTATCGCGCTTGGCCGCTCAAGTTTCGAAACAAGCCCGTATCAGCATTCGCATCAATCCCGATGTGAATGCCCATACCCACCCTTATATCTCCACCGGCTTAAAGGAAAACAAATTCGGCGTTTCCCCCCAAGTTGCCTTTTCACTTTACCGGCAAGCCAAAGAAGATCCTTGGCTGTGCCCGATAGGTATAGACTGCCACATCGGCTCCCAACTGACCGAAATTTCACCATACATCCAGGCCTGCGAAACCGTAGTCAATTTATTGGATCGTCTCACCCGGGAAGGAATCTACCTCGAGCACATCGACTTTGGAGGTGGTGTCGGCGTTCGCTACCGCGATGAGCCCGTCATCGACCTCGCGGCTCTGACCAAAGAGCTTCACACGATACTTGCCCAACGCGGTTACGGGCATCTCAGCATGATATTTGAACCCGGCCGTTCCATCGTTGCTTCAAGCGGGCTTCTTATCGGGCAAGTCCAATATATCAAGACCACGGAGACAAAAAATTTCCTTATCTCCGACACAGCAATGACGGAAATGATCCGCCCAGCCCTTTACCAAGCGTGGATGCCGATATTGGAGGTTTCCGCAAAGCCGCAACTTCAAGAAAAGCTCTACGACATCGTCGGGCCGGTTTGTGAAAGCAGTGATTGGCTGGGTAAGCAACGAGCATTAAAAATCGCCGAGGGCGACTATTTTGCCGTGGCCATGGCCGGAGCCTATGGCATGAGTATGGCAAGCACCTATAACTGCCGGAATTTGCCCGCTGAAATTCTCGTTGATCGCGACCGCTATCGTCAAATACGCAGACGCTTGCCGGTTGAAGATCAATGGGCGGCAGAAATGCCGGAAACAATCACTGAGAAAGCGTTAGGATAGTGTATTGAGAATAAACCCTAACACATTGAACAGAATCATTTTTTTAGCGTAGGATAGTGGATTCTTATCGTTAATGCTTTCATGTTCTGCATTTTGCATAGTTCACTATCATGGATTGGATTACTGCATTATTTTCCAACCCCGACTCTGTAGCCCATATCCTAATGGCCTACTCCATTGTGATTGCGCTTGGCCTCGCTCTTGGAAAAATCAAGGTTTTCGGGGTTTCGTTAGGGGTCACTTTCGTGCTGTTTGCGGGACTGGCCTTGAATTATTTCGGTCTCAAAGTCAATGCTTCGGTACTTGGCTTTATCAGAGACTTCGGCTTGATTCTCTTTGTCTTTTTTATCGGCCTGCAAGTCGGTCCATCATTTTTCTCCTCCTTCAAAAGCGGCGGGCTGGTACTCAATAGCCTAATGGTGCTAGCTGTTGTATTAAGCGTGGCCGTGACCATCGTCCTGTACTTTTTGTTTGATGACAAAATTTCGCTGGCCCAAATGTTAGGGGTGCATTACGGCGCCGTGACAAACACACCGGGGCTCGGCGCCACTCAAGAGGCGCTTGCGCAATTGCACTATCAAGGCGAAGACATCGCCGTGGCTTACGCATGCGCTTACCCCCTCGGCGTAGTTTCCATTATCGGTACGGCCATTGCCCTACGCTTGATTTTTAAGATCAATCTCAAAGAGGAGGACCAGCACTGGGAAGCCGAGGAACAGGCAACGAACCACGCTCCGATTTTCTTTCACGTGATAGTGGCCAACCATGCTTTGGAGGGGCGTTCCATCCGTTCAATTCGAGATTTCATCGGCCGTCCTTTCATTTGTTCTCGTATTTTGCACAACGGCGAAATCACCAGCCCGGGAGCCGATGATCTTGTTCATATCGGCGATACCATTCGCGTTGTCTCGGCCGAAGAAAACAAGGATGCCATTGTTGCCTTTTTTGGCGAAGAAGACACCAAAGTGGATTTGGCCACAGAACATTCCCCGATTACAAGCCGTCGTATTTTAGTAACCCGCCAAGAAATTAACGGACTCACGGTAGGGGATTTGCACCTAAGCCATTCCGATGGAGTCAATATCACTCGCGTGTACCGAGCCGGTATGCAACTCTTCCCCTACCAAAATTTGCATATTCAAATCGGCGATGAACTTTTCTGCGTCGGCCCGGAAAACTCGGTCAAGCGCTTGGCCGACCGCTTAGGCAATAAAGTCAAGCGCCTGGAACATCCGAACCTTATTACCATTTTTATCGGCATTGCTATCGGTATTCTTTTCGGCTCACTGCCGATTGCCATTCCGGGCATGCCCGTCCCCCTGAAATTAGGCTTGGCAGGCGGTCCCCTAATCGTTGCCATTTTATTAGGCCGCTATGGGTCGCTCTTTCGCTTGGTTACCTACACAACGTCTTCGGCCAACCTTATGATGCGCGAAATCGGCATTGCTTTATTCTTGTCCAGCGTTGGTCTAGCGGCGGGGGAAAATTTCGTTGATGCTCTTTTAGTCGGCAACGGTTGGTTATATGTACTCTTGGGACTTTTTGTTACCATCATTCCCCTGATGACGGTAGGCTGTATTGCAAGAAAATTTTTCAACATAAATTATCACAGCATCGTAGGGCTTTTAGCCGGCGCGACGACCGATCCGCCGACTCTAGCTTATGCCGCAACGCTTTCAGAAAAGAATTCGTCGGCTGTTGCTTACTCAACCGTTTATCCGCTAGCCATGTTCTTGCGTATTTTAACCGGGCAACTGATCCTGCTCGTCATGTGGTCTTACGTAACCGTCTCCTAACGAACCCGCCGGGCATCCGAGAGCTTTTGAACGGCCTCGGATGCCGTTTTTCTTAAACTTTGCGTAAGATTGTCGCTCTAGAATCTTTCCCCAATCTAAAAGAGGACCATACCTTGAGTTTATTTGATTCTGCCCGTTTCCGATTGTCGGTTTCGCAACTGCAAGGCCTCCCTGAAGCATCAGTTCCCGAAATCGCCTTTGTCGGACGCTCCAATGCCGGAAAATCAACGACAATCAACGTTCTTACGCGGCAGGGGCGCTTAGCTTTTGCATCTAAAACGCCGGGAAGAACACAGTTAATTAACTTTTTCTCCCTGACGCAGAAAAATGCACAAGGCCATCGCGAACATATCGCCGATATCGTTGACTTGCCGGGTTACGGGTTCGCCAAAGCCGCCGAACAGACAAGAAAAACATGGTCGGCATTGATCGGCGGGTATCTTTCTTCGCGAGAGACGCTGACCGGCGTTGTCGTCGTCATGGATGCTCGACGACCGTTCATGCCCACCGATGAGTGGGTCATCGACTTTATGGGGACGCGGCCGGTAAGGTTGCACTTCCTATTAAACAAAGCCGACCAATTGAACAACCAAGGCAAAATTAATGCCTTGCGCTTAGCAAAAGCAAGAGCAAAGCAGTTGGGTCCCCACGTCTCCGTTCAGCTTTTCTCGGGTTTAAAAAAAGAAGGCGTTGAAGAACTTCGTGACGTATTAACTCATTGGATTCGGCGCGAAGAACTGCCTTCACAACCCATTGACTAGAGGTCGAAAATAAAATGCATGTTTTAGGTCAATATCCCCAAAAGCGCATGCGCCGTATGCGCCATGATGATTTTTCTCGCAGGATGATGCGTGAAAATGTTTTAACTGCCTCCGACTTGATCCTTCCGGTCTTTGTAATGGAAGGCGAAGGGAAACGCCAGGCCGTCCCCACCATGCCGGGGGTTGAGCGAATGACGCCGGACGAATTGTGCAAAGTCGCTGCCGAAATGGTAGAACTTGGCATTCCGATGATTGCCTTATTCCCCGTCATTGATCCGTCATTAAAAACACCCGATGGACGCGAAGCGGCCAATCCGGACGGACTTATTCCGCGAGTCGTGCGTTTACTGAAGGAAAAGTTCCCTCAGCTGGGCGTCATGTGTGACGTTGCTCTTGATCCGTATACCACTCATGGCCAAGACGGCCTCATTGACGAAAACGGCTATATCCTTAATGATGAAACCATTGAGATGTTGGTGCAGCAATCCTTAGCTCAAGCCAGAGCCGGTGCCGATGTGGTTGCCCCGAGCGACATGATGGACGGTCGTATCGGAGTCATCCGCCAAGCGCTCGATAAAGAGGGGCTCATCCATACTCGCATCATGGCCTATTCGGCCAAATATGCAAGCGCCTTTTATGGGCCGTTCCGTGATGCCGTTGGCTCGGCTAGCAATCTCGGCAAAAGCAATAAGGCGGTGTATCAAATGGATCCGGCCAATAGCGATGAGGCACTTTGGGAAGTCGGTCTCGACCTCGAAGAAGGTGCCGATATGGTCATGGTCAAGCCGGGGATGCCGTACCTGGACGTATTGCGTCGCGTCAAAGATGAATTCAAAGCCCCGACCTTCGTTTATCACGTCAGCGGAGAATATGCTTTACTCAAAGCCGCTGCAGAGGCCGGCTATATTGACGAAAAGAAATTTACACTGGAAACGATGATTTGCTTCAAGCGAGCCGGTGCTGACGGCATTTTGACCTATTGTGCATTGGATGTGGCACGCTGGTTGAAAGAAAATCCGTTTTAATCTCGGATAGTATTTAGGACAAGCGCTTGCTCCGAGCGTCAGTTCGGGCAAGCGTTTTAGTATCCCCTGAACCGTCTTAATTCTCGTCCTTCTCGCTTTGTCGGACGGCCTTTGCTGGTTCGATCCAATGCGGGCTCTACCGCCAACTTCCTCAATTCCGCTTGTGCCAAACGTTTAGCTTTACCTTCTTCGGTTTCCATGTACATTAGTTGTGCTACGCTTGCCGGACCTCGCTGAAGATTAAATCCACAGACGAGAACCTCGTATAAATCCTCGCCTCGATGAATTTCCAAGCGATCCGAGAGCTTGACTTCCTTGGATGGCTTTACGCGCTCTCCGTTGAGTTTGACTCTGCCGAGCTCTATCGCTTCTTGGGCTAAACTCCTCGTTTTAAAAAAACGAGCCGCCCACAACCATTTGTCCAATCGTTCTGATGTTAGTTCCGACATGAGATCCTTAGCACATATTAAAAAGGGAAGCCTTCCGACTTCCCCTGATAACAAACCTTAAACTGAAAGAAGCTTATTCAGCCTTTTCTTCCTTAGCTTGTTCAACAACCTTGGCTTCTTCAACAACCGGAGCGGCCTTTTCGACCAATTCCATGTAAGCCATCGGAGCGTTATCACCAACGCGGAAGCCCATCTTCAAAATACGGGTATAACCGCCGTTGCGATTGGCAAAACGGGGACCGATTTCATTGAAGAGTTTCGTGACCATTTCACGGTCGCGCAAGCGAGCAAAAGCCAAACGCTTGTTGGCAACGGTGGGTTCCTTACCCAACGTAATCATCGGTTCGATAACACGACGAAGTTCTTTAGCCTTGGGAAGGGTGGTCTTGATAGCTTCATGACGCAACAAAGAGTTCATCATGTTGCGAAGCATGGCGAGACGGTGAGCACTGGTGCGATTTAATTTACGCAAACCATTACGATGACGCATTTTATTTATTTCCTTAAAAAGTTAGTCTTTGAGGGTTCTTAGGGAACCCATATCCCATCTTCTTCTATCCGGTTAAACCGGCGGGCGGGTAATTTTGAGTAAACACTCAAGAGGCGAGATTTTAATATCTCGCCTCAAATTTAGCAAATGCCGATTAGTGTTGTTCCAAACCGGCAGGCGGCCAGTTCTCAAGCTTCATGCCTAAGGTTAAACCGTGAGCAGCAAGAACTTCCTTAATTTCATTCAAAGATTTACGACCCAAATTCGGCGTCTTGAGCAATTCATTTTCGGTACGTTGAATAAGATCACCGATGTAGAAGACTTGCTCGCCCTTCAAGCAGTTGGCAGAACGAACCGTCAATTCAAGATCGTCAACCGGGCGCATCAGGATCGGATCAAGCGGCGGCGGGTTGTTCAAATCTTCTTCCGGAGCGGTCTTACCGGCTTGTTCAGGCTTAATCGTACCAAACACCGTCAATTGATCTTGAAGGATATGGACGGCTTCGCGCAAAGCTTCTTCGGGCTCGATAGCTCCGTTGGTTTCAATCGTCATAACCAACTTATCCAAGTCCGTACGTTGTCCGACACGGGCTGCGCTGACTTCGTAGGCAACACGACGAATCGGGCTGAAAGAGGCGTCCATAATGATGCGACCGATCGTGCTCTTGGAGTAGTCATCGCGGAATGCGCGCATATTACCGGGTTGGTAGCCACGACCCTTTTCAACCTTGACCTGCATGTCAAGCTTGCCATTGGCCGACAAGTGAGCCAAAACGTGGTCAGGGTTAATAACGGTTACATCATGGGGAAGATCAAAATCGGCAGCGGTAACAACCCCTTCCGTGCTCTTACGCAAAGTCAGGGTAACTTCGTCACGGCCTTCCAGCTTGAACACAACGCCCTTGAGGTTTAACAGGATGTCGACCACATCCTCTAAGACACCGTCAATTTGAGAATATTCATGAACCACGCCGGCAATTTGAGCCTCAGTAGGAGCATAACCTACCATGCTGGCAAGCAAGATACGACGCAGGGCATTACCTAACGTGTGGCCATAGCCGCGTTCAAAAGGTTCAAGAGTGATGATTGCAAGGTTAGGATTGTTTTCATCGACCACTGCTTCAACAGTAGTCGGCTTCAACAAGGTGGTATTTGCCATGTTTGGACTGTCCTTTTCAATACCCTCGGCTCGTTACACCGATAAGGCTGATGGATGGTCTGGGGCTTGATTGCAAATGCGATCGGCGCCCCAAAAAGGACCGATCGCATGGAAATTTTATCAGGTATGAAGGCCGTTCGCGCACTACACCAACAGCCCTCATCAAAAACCTGATTAACGCGAGTAAAGTTCGACGACCAAGGATTCGTTAATTTCTTGAGCGATTTCGTCGCGGGCGGGAATTGCCTTAAACGTGCCTTCAAACTTCGCTGCATCAACAGAAACCCAAGCCGGGAAACCGTTAGAAGCAGCTAATTCCAAGGATTCGCTAATACGAGCCTGCTTCTTGGACTTCTCGCGAATGGAGATAACATCACCGGGTTTAACACGGTAGGAAGGAATATTAACCTTATTACCGTTAACCAAAATGGCGCAGTGGCTCACCAACTGGCGAGCTTCGGCGCGGGTAGAGCCAAAACCCATGCGATAAACAACATTATCAAGACGGGTTTCGAGCAAAGCGAGCAACATTTCGCCCGTGTTGCCCTTCATGCGTTCGGCTTGAGCGAAATAACGGCGGAATTGACGTTCAAGAACGCCGTAAATGCGCTTAACCTTCTGCTTTTCACGCAATTGATCTGCGTAGTCCGATTGACGAGCACCGGAAGTCTTACCGTGCTGGCCCGGTTTGGTGATCGAATCGGAGCCCTTGCCAGCCTTACTGGCAAAGGAACGACGCGCGCTCTTTAAATTAAGGTCACAACCTTCGCGGCGCGCGAGCTTGAGTTTGGGACCGGTATATCGTGCCATTTAATATGCCTCTCTTATCCTGTGAACACTGTCACATTCAGTCTGCTTATCCTCATAAACAGACGCGGGATTAGAACGAATAATTAGACGCGACGACGCTTGGACGGACGCACACCATTGTGAGGAATGGGGGTCACGTCTTGGATCGACGTCACGCGAATGCCGAGAGCGTTCAAAGCACGAACGCTAGATTCGCGGCCGGGGCCAGGGCCCATAATGCGAACTTCAACATTCTTTAAACCATATTCAAGAGCGATACGACCAGCGTGTTCGGCAGCGACTTGGGCTGCGAACGGCGTGGACTTACGAGAGCCCTTGAAACCTTGGGCGCCAGAGGAGGATGCAGCGATTGCATTACCTTGGCGATCGGTGATCGTAATGATCGTATTGTTGAAGGAAGCGTGAACGTGCGCGATACCTTCCGTAACGACCTTCTTCACCTTCTTGCGAGCACGTTGCTGAGCAACTTGCTGACTGCTAGGAGTTTTGCCAGCCATTGTAATCCTTTAATGTTTACTTCTTAAGGGCGACACCGACTTTCTTCGGACCCTTACGCGTACGAGCGTTCGTACGAGTACGTTGGCCACGAACGGGCAAGCCGCGACGGTGACGCATACCACGATAAGTACCCAAGTCAATCAGGCGCTTAATCGAGAGTTGAACTTCACGACGCAAATCACCTTCAATGGTGTATTGACCGATCGCATCACGGATGCGTTCGAGTTCGGCGTCGGTGAGATCTTTAATTTTCTTGGTGTATTCCACACCAACCTTGTCGAGAATTTCGTGAGCGCGGGAGCGACCGATACCATAAATGGCGGTCAGACCGATCTCGGCATGTTGGTTCGGCGGAATGTTAATACCGGCAATACGAGCCATCTTTTACCTCTTTAGCCTTGACGCTGTTTGTGACGCGGATCAGAGCAGATCACACGAACAACGCCTTTGCGCTTAATGATCTTGCACTTGCGGCACATTTTTTTGACCGAAGCGTTAACCTTCATTGTTATCTCCAACCGTGTAAATTCACGGATCATTGTTGTCCACACGACAGGAAACTCGAGAGGATACTCTCTTTTTCCTTACTCTTCAAGTTTTTATCTGCGTAGTGCACATCTAAAAACTGTCCGAGACAGAACTAGGAGGATCTCCCCTCCTACTCTGCGTGCTCTCGAGGCCTGAAGTATGGCCTCGAGCAGACACATTTGACTCTGCAGAATCCTAGAACCCCGCCGAGCCGAAGCCCTTGAAGTTAGTCTTCTTGAGCAAATTTTCATACTGTTGCGACATCATGTACGCCTGAACTTGACTCATGAAATCCATCGTTACGACAACCACGATCAACAAAGACGTGCCGCCGAAATAGAACGGAACATTGAAACGTAAGTTCAAAAATTCAGGAACCAAGCAGACGAACACCAAGTATATTGCACCGCCGAGCGTCAAACGCAATAACACCTTATCGATGTAGCGTGACGTTTGCTCACCGGGACGAATACCAGGGACGAACGCACCACTCTTTTTCAAATTCTCTGCCGTTTCGCGCGGATTGAACACCAAAGCCGTGTAGAAATAGGCAAAGAAAACAATTAATGCTGCATAAAGCAAAGTGTAAAGCGGTTGACCGGGTGACAATGCCGCAGCCAAGTCACGGATCCAACGGGTTGAATCACCGCTCGTAAACCAACCGGCAAGGGTTGCAGGGAACAAAATCAAAGATGACGCAAAGATCGGCGGAATAACGCCGGACATATTCATCTTCAAAGGCAAATACGACGTCTGACCGCCGTACAAGCGATTCCCAATTTGACGCTTGGCATAATTAACCGTGATACGGCGTTGACCGCGTTCAATAAAGACCACGAAAGCCGTCACCAAAGCAACGATGGCAATCACGAAAATCGCAGAGAGCGGGCTGATGGCACCCGTGCTGACCAACTGGAACAAACCAGAAATAGCCGAGGGTAACCCAGCGACGATACCGGCGAAAATAATGATGGAAATACCGTTGCCTAAACCGCGCTCAGTGATTTGTTCACCGAGCCACATCAAAAACATCGTACCCGTCACCAAGGACACGATACACGTGAAGCGGAACATAAAGCCCGGAGCCAACACGAGACCTGCTTGGGTTTCGAGTGCGACAGCGATACCGAAAGCCTGGAAAATACCTAACAACAACGTACCATAACGCGTATATTGGGTGATTTTCCGACGACCCGATTCGCCTTCTTTACGCAAACTTTCAAGCGAAGGCAGAACATACGACAACATCTGCATAATAATCGATGCAGAAATGTAGGGCATGATCCCCAACGCAAAAACCGAGAAGCGCGATAAAGCGCCCCCGGAGAACATGTTGAACAGCCCGAGAATACCGCCCTGTTGCTCCTGAAAGAGCTTGGACAGCATGTCGGGATCGATACCGGGAACCGGCACGTGAGCGCCGATTCGGTACACAACTAAGGCAAGCAGCAGGAAGATGATACGGCGCTTGAGATCGCCGTACTTACTGCCGCTTGCTTGCTTGTTGGAACTAGGGCTGGTCGCCACGTTGTTCTTCCTAAAAAGCGAGTTACTCTTCCACAGAGCCACCAGCCGCTTCAATAGCAGCCTTGGCACCCTTGGTAGCGCTTACGCCGCGCAAAACAACCTTGCGGGAAATTTCACCCGACAAGATCACGCGAGCCGACAAAGCGCGAGCCGAAACGATGTTGGCAGCCTTCAAGACCGACAAATCGATTTCTTCTACGGACAAACCTTGAAGTTCGTTCAAACGAACTTCTTCGCAGAAGCGGCGAGTCAAAGAAGAAAAACCACGCTTCGGCAGGCGACGATGCAGCGGCATTTGACCGCCTTCGAAGCCGACCTTGTGGAAACCACCGGCACGGGACTTTTGACCCTTGTGGCCACGGCCAGCCGTCTTACCCCAACCGGAGCCGACACCGCGACCAACGCGGTGACGAGCACTCTTAGCACCCACTGCAGGTTGCAAAGTATTTAATTGCATCATCTACCCCTAATTACTCGGCGCGAACTAAGTACGCAACCTTGGTGATCATGCCACGAACGGCGGGCGTGTCTTCGAGCTCACGAGTTTGGTTGAGCTTGCGCAAACCCAAACCGCGAAGCGTAGCACGGTGATCAGCTTTCGTGCCGATCGGGCTCTTGATCAACGTAACTTTAATGGTCTTCTTAGCCATCTCGAAATCTCCTCTTGGGGATTAACCTAAGATTTCTTCGACCGACTTACCGCGCTTGGCAGCAATATCAGCCGGAGAACGAAGCGCTTCGAGGGCCTTCATCGTAGCGCGAACCATGTTGTACGGGTTCGTAGAACCATGAGCCTTAGCCACGATATTACGAATGCCGATAGCATCAAACACAGCGCGCATCGGACCACCGGCGATGATACCGGTACCTTCCGAAGCCGGAAGCAACATCACACGGGCAGCACCATGGTGAGCTTCAACAGCGTGATAAATGGTTCCGTTGTTAAGCGGAATCTTTTCCATGCTGTGACGAGCACGTTCCATAGCCTTTTGCACGGCAGCCGGAACTTCACGGCTCTTACCCGTACCAATGCCAACGCGGCCATCGCCATCACCAACAACCGTGAGAGCAGCAAACGCCATAATGCGGCCACCCTTCACAACTTTGGTCACGCGGTTTACCGCGATCATTTTTTCACGCATGCCGTCGTCAATAGCGTCGACAGCCGCATTCTTTCCTTGAGCCTTAGCCATAAGTCCCTCTTAGAACTTCAAGCCAGCTTCACGCGCGGCCTGAGCCAACGCAGCGATGCGGCCATGAAAACGGTAACCGGAACGGTCAAAAGCACACGTTTCAATGCCGGCGGCCTTAGCCTTCTCAGCCAAACGCGTACCAATCAACTTGGCGGCATTGATGTTGCCACCACGACCTTGTTCATTTGCCAGCTGAGCGCGCACTTCGGGTTCAACCGTGGAGGCAGAAACCAAAACACGACCGCCATCAGCACTGATAATGCTGGCATAAATGTGCAAGTTCGTACGATGAACCGTCAAACGATCCATCTTTTGCATCTTAATGCGGGCACGAGTAGCACGTGCACGACGCAGACGATTTTCTTTCTTATTGAACATTTTTGTCTCCGCCCCGCTTACTTCTTCTTGGTTTCCTTGATCACGACGACTTCGTCGGCGTAACGAACACCTTTACCCTTATAGGGTTCCGGCGGACGATACCCGCGAATAACGGCAGCCGTTTGACCAACCTGCTGCTTGTTAGCGCCCTTGATCACAATTTCCGTTTGACTCGGGGTTTCAGCCTTGATGCCGGCAGGCATCTTGTGCACCACAGGGTGACTAAAGCCGAGCGACAAATTCAACGTGTCACCACTGACCTGAGCGCGGAAGCCCACGCCAACCAACGTCAATTTCTTTTCAAAACCGACGCTGACACCCTTGTTCATGTCATTGACCAAAGCACGAATCGTACCGGAGGCCGCATTGGCTTCACGGCTATCATCGACTGCTTCAAAGTGCAAATGGTCACCGTCTTGCTTAATCGTCACCAAAGGATTGAGCTTCAAGCTCAATTCGCCCTTGGGACCCTTCATGGAGATCAAGCCATCGCCAATCTTGCAATCGACGCCCTTAGCAATGATCACCGCTTCTTTAGCGATTCGCGACATTCTTATATCCCTCCTCGCTTAAGCAACGTAACAAAGAACTTCACCACCGATGCCGGCTTCGCGAGCCTTACGATCGGTCATCACACCCTTCGGGGTGGAAACAATCGCAATACCCAAACCGTTCATCACTTGGGGAATCGTTTCGTGGTTCTTGTACACGCGCAAGCCCGGACGAGAAACGCGCTCGAGGCGTTCGATCACGGGACGACCGGCGTAATACTTCAAACCGACGTGTAATTCAGGCTTACCTTCGTTAGCAACGACCGTAAACCCATCAATGTATCCTTCATCCTTCAAGACTTGGGCGATAGCCACCTTCAACTTCGAGGAGGGCATCACCACTTCCGTCTTGTCGACAGTCTGACCGTTACGAATACGGGTCAACATATCGGCGATCGGATCACTCATGCTCATGATAATCTCCTCGCTTACCAGCTAGCCTTGACAAGGCCAGGAATATCACCGCGCATAGCGGCTTCGCGGATCTTGCCGCGGGCCAAGCCGAACTTGCGGAACGTGCCACGGGGACGACCCGTCAAACCACAACGATTGCGAAGACGGCAGGGACTGGCGTCACGGGGCAACAATTGCAATTGATGACGAGCTTCCATGCGCTCTTCAAAGGAGCGCGAGGCGTCATTAATGACCGCTTTCAAAGCGGCGCGCTTTTCCGCGAACTTAGCGACCGTACGGGCGCGCTTCAAGTCACGGTTAATCAGTGCGAGTTTAGCCAATTCACACCTCGATTAATTGCGGAACGGAAAGCGGAAAGCGGCAAGAAGAGCCTTAGCTTCTTCGTCGGTTTTCGCAGTCGTCGTGATGGAAATATTCATCCCACGAATCTTATCGATCTTGTCGTATTCGATTTCGGGGAAGATGATTTGTTCTTTAAGACCGATGTTGTAGTTGCCGCGGCCATCAAAAGAGCGACCAGAGACACCACGGAAGTCACGAACACGCGGGAAAGCGATCGTGATCAAACGGTCCAAGAAGTCGTACATACGTTCGCCACGCAAAGTGACCATGCAACCGATCGGCATATTTTCGCGGATCTTAAAGTTAGCGATGGCCTTGCGGGTCTTAGTCACCACCGGCTTTTGACCGGCAATCTTGGTGAGATCGGCAACAGCGTTGTCGATCAACTTTTTGTCGTTAACCGCTTCGCCGACACCCATGTTCAACGTGATCTTCGTGATACGCGGAACTTGCATCGTGGTTTTGTAGCCGAACTTCTTAATCAATTCGGGAACAATGGCTTCACGGTAGAGAGTTTGGAAACGAGACATTCGATTTACCCTCTATTAAGCCTTAGCGCCGACAACACTGCCGTCGCTCTTAAACACGCGAACCTTCTTACCGTCGACTACTTTAAAGCCAACGCGTTCGCCCTTACCTGTTGCCGGATTCACGAGCATAACGTTCGATTGATCAATCGGCATAACCTTGTTTTCAATCCCGCCGGTAACACCCATCATCGGGTTCGGGCGACGGTGCTTCTTAACAACATTAATGCCTTCAACCGTCACATGACGATCGTCAACGCGGGAGAGCACGGTACCGCGCTTGCCCTTGTCTCGGCCGGTGATAACGATAACTTCGTCACCTTTACGGATGCGTTGCATCGCGCCTCTCCTTACAAAACTTCCGGAGCCAAGGAAACGATCTTCATAAATTGTTCCGTACGCAATTCACGCGTAACCGGCCCGAAGATACGAGTTCCGATAGGTTCCAACTTAGAATTAAGCAGAACAGCGGCATTGCCATCAAAAGAGATGGAAGAACCGTCTGCACGACGAACGCCCTTGGCGGTACGAACGACAACAGCGTTGTACACTTCGCCCTTCTTGACGCGGCCGCGAGGAGCAGCTTCCTTCACCGTCACCTTGATGACATCACCGATGTTAGCGTAACGGCGCTTAGAGCCGCCTAACACCTTGATACACATCACCGAACGTGCGCCAGTGTTATCAGCGACGTCCAGCTTGGTTTGCATCTGAATCATGATTTCCTAATTCCCAACTTATTCCGCCATGCGGATAGTATTGGTCCCGTTATGGGAGGAAGAACAACCAAATAACTCTGCGGAAGCCCGAAATTGCTCGGGGTGCTCGGCTATTCAGTGCCCTTGACGAATACAGTTGAGGTTGTCATGACGACAACCCCAACCACGAAGCCGCAAGTATATCTAAAAATTAGAAAACTTGCAAAACTTTTTATTAGATGATTTCGGCCTTCTTCAAAACCTTGGTCACAGTCCAAGACTTGGTCTTGGAGATGGGACGGGTTTCAGCGATTTCAACCGTATCACCTTCAGTTAAGTCGTTCGTTTCGCTGTGAACGTGGTACTTCTTAGAGACCAACACAAACTTGCCATACAGCGGATGCTTAACTTTACGTTCAACGAGAACCGTAACCGTCTTTTGCATCTTGTTGCTGACAACTTTGCCAACCAACGTACGAGTCAACGACGTGTTTTGATTTTCTTGTGTCATTTCGAGGCCGCCTTTTGAGCGAGAATCGTGCGAACGCGCGCGATATCACGACGCGTCGTGCGCAACTGATTCGTGTTTTGAAGTTGTTGGGTTCCGTGTTGCATGCGCAATTTAAAGTGCGCTTGCATCAAGTCAGCCAGTTCCTTCTTAAGCGCAGCCTCATCTATGGCGCGCAATTCTTTTGCGTTCATTGCCGTCTCTCCTTACATGCCGACTTGGCGGACAACAAACGTGGTCTTGACCGGCAACTTGGCTGCGGCGAGAGCAAAAGCTTCGCGAGCCAACGCTTCGTCAACCCCGTCCATTTCATAAAGTACGCGACCCGGTTGAACCAAGGCTACCCAGTATTCCGGATTACCCTTACCGTTACCCATACGGACTTCGGCAGGCTTTTCAGAAATGGGCTTATCCGGGAATACACGAATCCACACGCGGCCACCACGCTTGATATGGCGAGTAATGGCACGACGAGCGGCTTCGATTTGTCGAGCCGTAAGACGACCGCGTTCGAGCGTCTTCAGACCAAATTGACCGAAGGACACATTGGCGCCGCGAGTGGCTAAACCATAGTTGCGGCCCTTTTGATCCTTACGGTACTTGCGTCGATTAGGTTGCAACATCGCTTATTCTCCGTCTTTTTCAGCAGCCGGTGCAGCTTTCTTAGCGCGGCGTACGGGCTTCTTATCAGCCTTTTCGCCGTTAGCAGCGGCAGCATCCGTCTTTTCCGACGTCTTGCGAGCACGACGAGCGGCAGGCTTGCCAGCACGATCTCCAGCAGGACGACGAGAACGACGATCATCACGTTCAGTCTTTTCTTGAGCTTGAGCTTCTTCACCGAAGTTGTCGCCCTTATAGACCCACACCTTCACGCCGATCACGCCATACGTCGTGTTGGCTTCGGAGAAGCCGTAGTCGATGTTGGCACGAAGGGTATGAAGCGGAACGCGGCCTTCACGGTACCATTCGGTACGAGCAATTTCAGCGCCGTTCAAACGACCGGCGGACATGATCTTAATGCCCTTGGCGCCCAAACGCATGGCGTTTTGCATGGCACGCTTCATGGCACGACGGAACATCACACGCTTTTCCAATTGCTGCGTGATGCTGTCAGCGATCAATTGAGCATCAAGTTCCGGACGACGAATTTCTTCGATGTTGACATGCACCGGCACGCCCATCATCTTTTGAACTTCGTTCTTCAAAACTTCGATGTCTTGGCCTTGCTTGCCGATCACCACACCCGGACGGGCGGAGTAAATCGTGATGCGAGCGTTCTTAGCAGGACGTTCGATCAAAATGCGGCTAACAGAGGCATTGCGCAATTTCTTTTGCAAGAAGCTGCGAACTTTCAAATCTTCACCCAAGGTACGGGCAAAATCACGGCCTTCCGCGTACCAACGCGAGGTCCAATCACGCGTCACGGGGAGACGGAAGCCGGTGGGGTTAATTTTCTGTCCCATGATTCACCTTTACTTCTTAACGTTAGCGTCACCGACGGACACGTAAATGTGGCAGGTTTGCTTATTAATGCGCGTACCACGGCCTTTGGCGCGAGCACCGAAACGGCGCAACGTCGTAGCCTTTTCCACATAGATCTTCGTTACACGCAAATCATCGATATCAGCGCCATCGTTATGTTCAGCGTTGGCGATAGCCGACTCAAGCGCCTTCTTAATGATCACAGCAGCTTTTTTCTGCGTGAACGTAAGAATGTTTAAAGCCTTATCCACGGGCTTACCGCGGACGAGGTCGGCGACTAAACGGCCCTTTTGAGCCGAAAGACGAACGCCACGAACAATAGCAGAGGTTTCCATTATCTAACTCCTACTAATTAGTTTTTGTCGGACGCGTGACCCTTAAACGTACGGGTCATAGCGAATTCGCCCAACTTGTGGCCGACCATATTTTCATTAATGTACACCGGCACGTGTTGACGACCGTTATGCACGGCAATCGTAAGGCCGATAAATTCAGGAAGAATCGTCGAACGACGCGACCAAGTCTTCACCGGACGCTTGTCGCGGCTGGCTTGAGCAGCTTCAACTTTCTTCATCAAGTGCCCATCAACAAACGGGCCTTTTTTCAACGAACGAGACATTCACTGGCCCCCTTACTTACGGTTGCGACGCTGCACGATCATAGCATCGGTGCGCTTATTGTTACGAGTGCGATAGCCCTTGGTGAGTTGACCCCAAGGCGTCACAGGAGCGCGACCCGTACCCGTACGACCTTCACCACCACCATGCGGGTGATCAACCGGGTTCATGGCAACGCCACGAACAGTCGGACGAATACCGCGCCAACGCTTGGCACCGGCCTTACCGAGTTCACGCAAGCTGTTCTCTTCATTGCCTACCATGCCAATCGTTGCACGGCATTCAATGTGAATGTAGCGAACTTCACCGGAACGCAAACGCACTTGAGCGTATTCACCTTCGCGAGCAATCAATTGTGCAAAGGTACCAGCAGAGCGAACCAACTGGGCGCCCTTACCCGGCTTCATTTCGATGCAGTGAATCGTGGAGCCGACAGGGATGTTGCGCAACGGCAACGTGTTACCCACTTTGATCGGGGCTTCTTGACCGCTCATCAACTGGGCGCCTACCGTCAAACCCTTCGGGGCAATGATGTAGCGACGTTCACCATCGGCGTACAGCACGAGAGCAATGTGAGCCGAACGGTTCGGATCGTATTCGATTCGTTCAACACGAGCGGGAATGCCGTCCTTATTGCGCTTAAAGTCAATGATACGATAGGCCTTCTTGTGACCGCCGCCCTTATGACGGCAAGTAATATGACCGTAGTTGTCGCGACCGGAGTTGCGATTCTTCTTTTCAAGCAACGCAGCAAAAGGCTTACCCTTGTGCAATTCGGTGCTTACAACCTTAACAGCATGACGACGACCGGCCGACGTCGGTTTCAATTTGACGAGAGCCATTACTTCACCTCTGCGAAGTTAATTTCTTGACCAGACCTCAAGGTGACATAAGCCTTACGCGTATCGCTGTGCTTACCCACATAGCGACCGAAGCGGGCCGTCTTACCCTTGACGTTGACCATTTGAACGCTTTCGACTTGCACCTTAAAAAGCAATTCGACAGCAGCCTTGACTTCTTGCTTCGTGGCATCGGCCATTACGCGAAATACCACTTGGCCGTGTTTTTCACCGACCATCGTGCTCTTTTCAGAGACCACAGGAGCAAGGAGCACCTTCATTAAACGATCTTGGCTCATCATCCCCACATCTCCTCAAGCTGAGCGATCGCGTCTTTCGTCACAACAATCTTCTTGTAGAAGATCAAGGACAGCGGATCAGCATAACGCGGCATAACGACCAACACATTCTTCAAGTTACGGGAAGCCAAATACAGGTTTTCGTCAACTTCTTTGGTGATGATCATCGCAGAATCCAAGCCCATAGCCTTCAACTTCTGAGCAAAAGCCTTGGTCTTGGGGCTTTCAGCGCTGATAGAGTCAACAACGACTAAACGACCGTCAGCAACCAACTTCGAATAAATGGAAGCCATGGCAGCACGGAACATCTTCTTGTTGACTTTTTGGCTGAAGTTTTCATTCGGGGTATTCGGGAATGCACGACCACCTCCACGCCACACCGGAGAACTCGTCATACCGCTGCGAGCGCGGCCCGTACCCTTTTGACGCCACGGTTTCTTGGTCGAGTGATGAACATTGGCACGGGTCAATTGAGCACGCGTACCTTGACGTTCGTTAGCTTGGAAAGCCACCACAATTTGGTGAACCAAAGCTTCATTGTATTCACGACCAAACACGGCGTCGGAAGCCGCCAACTTGGCGGTTTCATTACCTTGTTCGTTCAGGACATTCAGTTCCATCGATCGCTCCTTAAGCCTTCACAGCCGGACGGACAATAACTTTGCCGCCCTTAGCACCGGGGACAGCGCCACGAACGAGCAACAATTGACGTTCGACATCAACACGAGCAACCACGAGATTTTGCGTGGTGCGTTGCACGTCACCCAAATGACCGGCCATACGCTTGCCCGGGAAAACACGACCCGGATCTTGACGGTTACCGATAGAGCCCGGTGCGCGGGTCGTAACGGAGTTACCGTGGGAAGCGCGGTTGGATGAGAAGTGATGACGCTTGATTGCGCCAGCGAAACCCTTACCGATCGTGACGCCGGTCACGTCGACCTTTTGGCCGGCCGTGAACATTTCAACCGACAACGTGGTACCCACTTTCATGTCGGCGAGCTTGTCAGCTTCGATATGGAACTCTTTGAGCATTTCGCCTGCTTCGACACCAGCCTTAGCATAATGACCGGCAAGAGGCTTGCTCACGCGAGACGGCTTCTTGGAGCCGAATGCAACTTGAATGGCGTTGTATCCGTCGCTTTCTTCCGTCTTCACTTGCGTGATACGGTTACCAGACACGTCAAGCACCGTCACGGGGATGGAAACACCATCCTCGGTAAAGATGCGCGTCATGCCGATTTTGCGACCGACTAAGCCGAGTTTTTCACTCATTGTTATCTCCACCCCGGCTACGATTGGCCGGGACCATTTCATTAAAAATAAGTCGATAAAATTAAGTCTTTAATTTTATTGACTAAAGGCGCGATTGTACCTTGCAAATAAAAACCTTGCAAGTCAACAGCAAAAAATTATTGAACCTTAATTTCGACGTCGACGCCGGCAGCCAAGTCCAACTTCATCAAAGCATCAACCGTCTTGTCGGTCGGATCGATGATATCCATCAAACGTTGATGAGTGCGGATTTCGAATTGGTCACGGCTCGTCTTGTTGACGTGCGGAGAACGCAAAATATCGAAACGTTGGATGCGGGTGGGAAGAGGAACGGGACCACGAACCACAGCGCCGGTGCGCTTAGCCGTGTCAACGATTTCTTGAGCTGATTGATCAATCAACTTGTAATCGAACGCCTTAAGGCGAATACGAATGCGTTGAGATTGCATTTCGATTTCCTTTAAAAAAGAACACTAAAGAACAATAGAGGATGCGGAGTTTAACCCCGCATCCTCTATTTGTCAAATGTTTTCAGTGAATTAACTGAAATTATTCGATGATCTTGGCAACCACGCCGGCGCCAACCGTGTGACCACCTTCACGAATAGCAAAGCGCAAGCCTTCGTTCATGGCGATCGGGCTGATCAATTGAACCGTCATCGTGATGTTGTCGCCAG
>DVNT01000048.1 GCA_018714185.1 Candidatus Aphodousia gallistercoris
TTTTTCGAAGCGCTCATCCTCAATAATGGGCCGTAGCGAGAAAAATAGTGGGTAACTCGTCAATGTCTTTCGCTTTTTGCTGCCAATCCAAAGTGCTACTCAATAACCCTTGGGGCTATATGAGTCTCGGGTAACTTTCTTAGTCCTTTTGGAAATCTTCCGGCCGGGCTTTCCGGACGACATAAAGCTTATCGTGTTCGCGCACCTTCTCGGGTACCTTAAAGGTGATATCCATGCCTTTTTTAATCTCGTTTACCGACTTTTCGTCGTTTAAGATGAGTTCCGGCGTAACGTAGACAGCGCCGGTTGTCGGACCGGTAATCAAAAGCTTGTCGCCTAAGCGGAAATCCTGGGCTTGTACTAAAAATTCCCCAACGCCTTGCTTGGCAAAATACTTCAAGCAAAGGCCAGCAAAACACTTGCGCTCGGTCGCCTGCGAGCCGTAGTGGTTCGTGAGCTCGCCTACCGGCTGCCCGAGGTAGTATCCGTCCCAAAAGCCTCGGTTAAAGACCGTCGCCAAGTCCGCATCCCAGCTTCGGCTCACCGCCTCGCTCCAGCGGCCTTCGGCAATGGCTTTTAAGGCCTCATCGTAGCAGCGGGTCACGGTCCGGACGTATTCGGGACCGCGGGCACGCCCTTCGATCTTGAAAACGCGAACCCCCGCCTTGACCATGCGGTCCAAAAAGCCGATCGTCTTTAAGTCCTTCGGACTCATGATGTACTGGTTGTCGATCTCAAACTCGATATCGCGGTCCTTATCCTTGGCGATATAGGCCCGGCGACAGGTCTGGATGCAAGAGCCGCGGTTGGCGCTATAGCCCCGGGTGGAAAGGCTTAAGTAGCATTTACCGCTCACGGCCATGCAAAGCGCACCGTGACAAAACATCTCAATACGCACCAAGCGCCCCGAAGGGCCGACAATCTTTTCCCGTTCAATGGCTTCATGGATCACTTGAACCTGCTTGAGCGTGAGTTCACGCGCAAGCACCACCACATCGGCAAATTGCGCATAAAAGCGCAGCGCCTGCACGTTGGAAATGTTCAATTGCGTGGACAGGTGCACCTCGAGGCCCACTTGCCGGCAGTAGCTCATCACGGCAACGTCGCTGGCGATCACGGCATCGATTTTCGCTTTAGCCGCCGCCTCAATGATGCGATGCATGAGCGGCATCTCTTCGTCATAGATGATGGTATTGACGGTCAGGTAGCTTTTGATGGCGTGCTCGCGGCAGACTTGCGCAATCTCTGCCAAATCATCAATGGTGAAAGCCTTCGCGGAGTGCGCCCGCATGTTCAGGCTTTCAACGCCGAAATAAATGGCATCGGCCCCGCCTTGAATGGCCGCATAAAGCGACTCCCGAGAGCCCACCGGAGCCATGATTTCAAAATCGCTGCGCTCAGCCATAATCAAAATCCCGTCTCGGGCACGGCCGAAAAATCCAGCACCATGTCGTACCAGGCGGCTCCGCCGTGCACGGAAGCCGACAAGCCCTTGCAGGTATAGCCGAATTGCTCATAAAAGCCGATCAGCTTTTCCTTGCACGTTAAAATGAGCCCGCGCCGGTTTTCACGACGGGCCAATTCGATCATCTCCATCATGAGTAGCGCCGCATACCCCCGGTGGCGCTCTTCAGGAATCACCGCCAAGCCGAAAATGCTCTGCCAGGCCCCCTCGGGATTGTGCAGGGCGGCCTCTTCATACAGGTCGTCGGTGATGCTCTGTTGGTCAGTCACCATGCCGTCGATTAAGCCGATGGGGCGGCCGTCTTTTTCCAAAATCAAAAAGTGGTCGGCAAACACCGCCAAACGCTTTTGAAAATTTTCCAAACTGCAAGCTTCCGCCTCGGGAAAGCTTGCCGACTCAATGGCCGAAAGGGCAGCCGCATCCTGCAGCGTTGCCTGGCGAATTGAAACCATACTTCCTCACAATAAAAAGCGCAGCCGCGAAAAGCGATGCTGCGCGTACCGATCTCAAAGCGGGATTTTACTTTTTCCAATGCCCGTGCACCAAAATAATGCGGTACCCGTCGGCATCTTCATAGGCAACGCACGGCCACTTGCTGTTGATGTATTGCGCGGGCGGCGTCACTTGCGGCACCCCGGCTTGGAACATGGCCTCCAAGCGGCTCGACCAGTGTTCGTCGTCTTCGATGCAAAAAACGCCGTAGTGCTCGGCCGAAGGAGCGCGCGGGGCGACATTTTGGCCGCGCACCTGAGAGAATTCAAACTGATAGGGCCAATCCTTGTGACCTAACAAAACGGTATCCATGCCGTCAACATTTTCCGAACGGTCGAGCACTTCAAAGCCTAAGCCGTCGCGGTAAAAGGGCAACAGCAGTTCGACATCTTTCGTAAGGCGTGACAAGCGCAACTTAGGGTACTCCGACATAAGCGAGTCTCCTTTGATAACTTCAGTTCAACAATAACCCCATTATAGGAGAGTCCGGCATCAAAATTGTTAATAGATGCGCGAAAATCTCTAGCGAATCAATAGGAAAAATAACGCCTTTCCACTAAAATGTATCGATCTTGAAACTATTTTTCCTGCGAGTCCATTGTGAAGTTCGAAACGAGTACGAAAAGCATCGATAAGCTTAGCGCCGACAGCTTGATTGTCGGCTTATTTGAAGAAGGCCAGCTCACGGAAACCGACGTGGCCGTCGATATGGCTACCAAGGGCCTCATCAGCGAACTCATCGGCGAGAAAGTGTTTGCCGGCAAGGAAGGCGAAACGCTTTGCCTGCGCCGCCCCGAAGGACTCGCCGCCGAAGAGCTTATTTTGGTCGGATTCGGCCCCATCGAGTCGTTTGATGAAACGGCTTTTGAGCGCGCCTTCAAGGCGGGCTTAGGCGCCGCTCACGGCAAGAATGTCGCCGTCACGCTTATCGACTGGCTGCCGACTACCCGTACGGTGGAATGGTCAGCCATGCACATGGCCCGCCTGGCGATGACCGCTGCCGAGCCCTTAAAAGAGGCTGACGTTAACGAAAAAAACGACCGCAAAATCATCTTTGTGCTCCCCAAGGCTTCGCCCGCTGTTAAAGAAGCCGCTGCTTTCGGCAAGGCCATTGCACAGGCTCTTAATGAAGCCAAATATTTAGGCAATTTGCCCGCCAATGTCTGCACGCCCGAATATTTGGCCGATCACGCCAAGTCCTACAAAAAGCTCTCGGGCGTGACCGTCACGATCTACGACCGCAAGGACATGGAAAAGCTCGGCATGCGCTCGGTGCTTGCCGTCTCCTCGGGCTCGGCCAACGCCCCCCGCTTCATTGAATTGAAGTACAACGGCGGCAAAAAAGACGAAGCTCCGATTTGCCTTGTCGGCAAAGGCATCACTTTTGATGCGGGCGGTCTCTGCGTCAAGCCCTCGGCGCGCATGGGCGAAATGAAGTACGACATGTGCGGCGCTGCCAGCGTCATGGCCGTTTTCCATGCGGCCGTGCTCATGAAGCTGCCTTTGAACCTTGTGGTTTTGGTGCCGGCTTGCGAAAATCTCCCCGACGGCCAAGCCTACCGCCCGTCCGATGTGATTAAAACACTCTCGGGGCTCACGGTCGAAGTGGTCAATACCGATGCCGAAGGGCGGCTCATCTTGGCTGACGCTTTGGCTTATGCCGCCCGGTTTGAGCCGCAAGCTTTAATTGACGTTGCCACGCTCACGGGCGCTGTGGAAGTAGCCTTAGGCGACATGCACACGGGACTTTTTGTCAATGACCCGGTGCTTTGCGAAACACTTGAAACCGCTGCCGACGTCGCCCAAGATGCCGTCTGGGCGCTCCCCTTTAACGGGCGCTACTTCAAGGACCTCATTAAGTCCAATGTGGCCGATTGCGTTAACACGGGCCCGAGGGGCAAAGCGGGCTCAAGCGTTGCAGCTACGTTTTTGGCGCAGTTCGTTAACGACGATACGCCTTGGGCCCACTTGGATGTGGCCGCCACCGCCTGGAAAGGCGGCTCCCAGCCCGTCAGTACCGGCCGCCCCACGGCGCTGCTTTTGACCTGGCTGCACCAAATGGCTGAAACCCGATAACAGGAATGCATGGCCGTGGCCCAGAGAATCGACTTTCACTTTAATGTCGTCAACCGTATTGCGTACGCTTGCCGGGTTGTGCGCAAGTCCCGATCGTTAAACCTGACGGTAGCCGTCTGGTGCCGGGACGCGCACATGCTCGACAATTTCAGCCGCATGCTCTGGAGCTTTGAAGCCACGGGCTTTTACCCGCACGTCAACGCCGAAGATGAGCTCGCTGCCGAAACGCCGATCGTCTACCACACCGACGAGAGGCTCTTGCCCGCGCGCGACGTGCTCCTTTTGCTTGACGATGCCGTACCCGACGATTACAACACGCTCTTTGCCCGCTTCGGACGAGTTATTGACGTTGTAGGAGCGGCAGAAAACGAGCGCATCCCGGCCCGGCAGCGTTTTATCACGTACCGCCGTGCAGGGCTTAACCCCATTGCCCATGACCAAGGAGGTCATTGATGCAACCCGATATTTTGAGAAAAGAACCGACGATCGGTCCGCAAGACGGCATCCCCGTCTTAAATGACCGCATTCCCCTGCAGTGGGAAGAACTCGTGCGCGTGCTCAGGCCCTTTGAAGCCCCGGGCAGTCCCGCCGCTGCAGCTGCAGCTGCGCCAGAGCCCGCTCTACGCCATGACGATTCGGCCGCGGTCGTTGCGGAAACTTTGATTCCTGCCATCAACGAGGCTGTCAGCAAGGAGCTCGACAACATGCTCACCCTGGCGCTTAACAACAGTTATCAGCGCCTTCGCGCGGATCTTTCCTCGCAGCTGCAGGCGCTTATTGCCGAATGCGTACGCAAAGAAGTCGCCAAGTTAACGACCAAAGCGTAGAACCCTTTTTAAAAGAACCTTTTAAATTGAAAGAAACATCATGAGTACTGAAGAACTTGCCAAAAGCTTTGAACCGGCTGCTATTGAAAAGCGCTGGTATTCCTACTGGGAAAACCACGGCTACTTCAAAGCCTCGATGGATCCCGAAAAGCCCTCGTTTTGCATTCAACTGCCCCCGCCCAACATCACGGGCATTTTGCACATGGGCCATGCTTTTAACCAAACCGTGATGGATACGCTCGTACGCTACCATCGCATGAAAGGCTACAACACGGCTTGGGTGCCGGGCACCGACCATGCCGGCATCGCCACGCAAATCGTTGTAGAGCGTCAACTTGAAAAAGAAGGCAAGAACCGCCGGGACATGAAGCGCGAAGATTTCGTGGCCCGCGTCTGGGAGTGGCAAAAGTATTCGGGCGGCACGATTTTGCAGCAAATCCGCCGCATGGGCGACTCCGTCGATTGGGACCGCCTTTACTTCACGATGGACGAAAAGTTAAGCAAGATTGTGGTGGAGGCCTTCGTGCGGCTTTATAACGACGGCCTCATCTATCGCGGCAAACGCTTGGTCAACTGGGACCCGAAGCTGCAAAGCGCCGTGAGCGACCTGGAAGTTGAAAGTGTCGAAGAAAGCGGCCACTTGTGGGAAATCCGCTACCCGGCTGCCGACGGCGGTGAAGGCGTGGTGGTCGCAACGACTCGTCCGGAAACGCTTTTCGGCGACCAAGCCGTTGCCGTGCATCCGCAAGACGAGCGCTACAAGCACCTTGTGGGCAAGATGCTCAAGCTGCCGCTCACCGACCGCGAAATCCCCGTGATTGCCGACGAATACGTTGACCGTGAATTCGGCTCCGGTTGCGTGAAAATCACCCCAGCGCATGACTTTAACGACTTTGCTGTCGGCCAACGCCATAACCTGCCGCTTTTGTCCGTCATGACGAAGACGGCCAAGATGAACGAAAACGTGCCCGAAAAATACCGCGGCATGGACCGTTACGAGTGCCGCAAGGCTTGCGTCGAAGACTTGAAAGCCCAAGGGCTTTTGGTGGGCATCAAAGATCATAAGCACATGGTGCCGCGCGTTACGCGCACCGGCGAAATCGTCGAACCGATGCTTTCGGAACAATGGTACATGGCTATGAGCAAGCCTGCTCCCGAAGGCGCTCATTTCCCCGGCCGCTCGATCGGCGAAATCGGATTGCAAGCCATGGAAAGCGGCGAAGTCGATATTCAGCCCAAGGAGTGGCGCGGCGTTTATCGCCAGTGGCTTGAAAACATCCAAGACTGGTGCTTGTCGCGCCAACTGTGGTGGGGCCATCAAATTCCGGCTTGGTACGATGAGGCCGGCCATGTTTATGTGGCCCACGATGAAGCCGAAGCCCAAAAGATGGCAGGAGAAGGCGTGAAGCTCACTCGCGATGAAGACGTCCTCGATACTTGGTTTAGTTCAGCCTTGGTGCCCTTCTCTACCATGGGCTGGCCCGATGAGGCAAAGATGAAAGAAGCGGGCTACGACCTCTTCTTGC
>DVNT01000049.1 GCA_018714185.1 Candidatus Aphodousia gallistercoris
GCTCGCCTTGAAATCCTTTGTGGTACTGGTGACAGCTGCTTGTGACTGTTGGCGGCCTCAAACCGCCAGCAAACGGGCAGAAAAGCCAGTGCTTGGTCAAGGGAAACCTTCCCAGTGGGGAGTTGTTTAGGCCGCAACCAAGTATATTGGCGGACACTCCGATTTGACGATGGGCGTGGTCATTTGCGACTCTAAAACTTGGCCCGATGCCTATCGCACCTTTGTGCGCACCGGCCAGACCACCAGTTGCGACGACATCTATCTTGCCTACCGCGGCTTGCACTCCATGGCCGTTCGCGTTAAAGCGGCCGCCGAGACTACGAAAAAAGTCATTGTCTGGCTGCTAACGCGCGACGAAGTCGAACGAGTGCTTTATCCGGCTTTGCCCGATGATCCGTCCTACCGCATCTGGAAGCGTGACTTCAAAGGCGCAACAAGCCTCTTTGCCGTCGTCTTTAAGGAAAACTATGCCGGCAAACTCGCACCCATGATTGATGCACTTCAAATTTTCGGCCGAGGCTACTCTTGGGGCGGTTTTGAAAGCCTCTTAATCCAAGGCTACGGAACGCGCTCCTGCAAGCCGATGCCTTTTGAACGCATGGTGCGCATTGCAATCGGTCTGGAATCGGCCGATGACTTGATCGAAGACTTGCGCCAAGCTTTTGAAAAACTGCATTAAGCTGCAAGCCTTTTTGAAAAAAGCACGGAACCCGAAACTAGCCCGTGCTTTTTTCTCAAGATGCTGAACCTTGACTACGAAAGTTTTTCAAGCTTAGCCAAGGACAACATGAGCTCTTTGACGCCCACGTCATCAAACTTGATACGGATGCGGGCATCCTTTTCTTGCCCCACCAAGCCGATGACGCTTCCGGTACCGAATTTCGGATGCCGCACGCGGTTGCCGATGCCAAAACCGCCGTATTGCAACTTGGAGGCCATCTTGCGAAGCGCAGGATCTTGTTTGGCACGGGCAAAAGCGGTTGTTCCCGAGGAGGCGTAACTGCCTGTCTTGCGGTAAGAACCCCCCGATCGGGATTCACCGTAGGAGCGAGCGTAGCCCGAGCGCTCGTGATAACCGCGACGCTCATAGCCTGAACGGTAGGAGCGGCGGCTATCGTCAGCATATTCCCAGCCCAAAGACTGGTCTTCATCTTCAGCCTCGACATGCTGGCGTCTATCGTACAAAAAGAGCAGGTGCTCTTCATCGATTTCGTTTAAAAAGATGCTCGGCCCCGAGGGCAAATACTGCCCGCGCAGCATGCGGCTTAGAGCAAAAGTGATGTGCAAATTCTTGCGGGCCCGCGTAATGGCAACGTACATCAAACGGCGCTCTTCAGCAAGCCCCTTCGGGTCGCTCGCGCTATTGGAATGCGGGAAAAGCCCCTCTTCGACGCCCGTAATAAAAACCACATCAAATTCGAGCCCTTTGGCGGCATGCACGGTCATCAGCTGCACCGCATCGGCCCCGCTTTCGGCTTGGTTGTCGCCCGCTTCCAAGGCCGCATGGGAGAGAAAGCCCGCAAGCGAGGTCATCTCATCGTCTTCGGCATCGAGCTCAACCTCGTCGGCCCGCGCTTCGATACTGATGCCTTCGCTTCTCAGATAAGCCTGGGCAGCATTTTCGAGTTCTTCCAAGTTCTCAAGCCGTTCAGCCCCATCCTTATCCTTTCGGTAATGCTCCATAATGCCCGTTCGCTCATTGACCGCATCAATGAGTTCAGGCAGCGGAAGGCTCGAATACTCAAAGCGCATCTGCTCGATCAAATCCGTAAAGGCCCTAAGCTTCGTTCCGGCCTTTCCTTCGAGCGTCTGGGCCGCTTCATATAGGCTCACGCCCCGGGCGATTGCCTCAGCTTGCAGACCCTCCATCGTTTTGGCTCCGATGCCGCGCATCGGGAAATTCACGACGCGCAAAAAGGCCGTATCATCTTTCGGATTCTCAATTAAGCGCAGGTACGCTAAAGAATTTCGGATTTCCGCCCGGTCAAAAAAGCGCAAGCCTCCGTAAACGCGATAAGGGATGCCCGCCGACATGAGCGTTTGCTCAATGACGCGGCTTTGCGCATTGGAGCGGTACAAAATGGCAATCTCGTGCTTTTTCACGCCGCGAGCCATGGCCTCGCGGATTTCTTGTACGCAGTAGGCGGCCTCTTCACGGTCGCTTTCGCCCCGGAAAACGCGGATGCGTTCACCCTCGCCCGCACTTGTCCATAGGTCCTTGCCCAAGCGGTCATCGTTATGGGCGATCAACTCATTGGCCGCATTAAGGATATGGCCGAAAGAGCGGTAGTTTTGCTCGAGTTTAATCAAGTGCCTGACATTGAACTCGCGCTGAAAGTCGCTCATGTTGCCCACATTGGCCCCGCGGAAGGCGTAAATCGATTGGTCGTCGTCGCCCACGGCAAAAACGCAGTTGCCGTTGTATTCGCGCCGGCCGTTCGGATCAAAGCCTCCCAAGAGCTTGAGCCACTTGTACTGCAGCCGGTTCGTGTCCTGGAACTCGTCAACGAGGATAAAACGAAAGCGCTCCTGGTAATGACGGCGGATCAGCTCATTGCGGGCTAAAAGCTCGTAACTTCTTAAGAGCAGCTCGCCGAAGTCGGCAACCCCTTCGCGGTTGCACTGCTCTTCATACAAGGCGTAAATGCGTGCATAAGCTGCCTTGGTAGAGCTTTCAGCGGTCATGTCACGCGCACGCAAGCCTTCTTCTTTGGCCGCACCGATATAGTGCTGCACTTCGCGCGGCGGATAGGATTCCTCGTTGATGCCGTGCGCTTTCATCAGGCGCTTGATCGCCGAAAGCTGATCGGACTGGTCAAGAATCTGAAAAGTTTGCGGCAGCCCCGCCTCACGGTAGTGCCTGCGCAGGAGGCGATTGCACAAGCCGTGGAAGGTACCGATCCACATTCCGCGGGTATTGACCGGAATGGAAGACGTAATACGGGTGAGCATTTCCTTGGCCGCCTTGTTGGTAAAGGTCACTGCCAGAATTTCCAAGGGGGAAACGCCTTCATGCTCCATCAACCACGCAATGCGGGTCGTTAGCACGCGGGTTTTGCCCGAGCCGGCTCCCGCCAAAATAAGGGCAGACTCTGCCGGCAAATTAACAGCAGCTTTTTGCTCGGGATTTAACTTATCCAGAAAACTAACCATAGCAACACAAATCAATCAAAAAAATCGGAACCGAGCATTTTAGCAAGACGAGAATAGCAATTCCGAAAGGCTTTAAAAATGTCACCTTCTCAAAGCAAAGTACTCGGGATGTGTAACGGACGTGTTCAATCTCAAAAAATAACTTAATCCGTAACGGTTTGGTCTTATCTTATGCGGGCAATTTCTCTTCCAAAAAACTTTTCCAGCCAATAACCTCACCTTTGGACGAATTTATCTAACACGGCTCGGCTTGAATACGTCTTTAAAAAGCCTCTTGGATCATTCTGCGCAAAATCCCGCACATCAGGATCTTCGAGTGAAACATATTGATAATTGGGAAAAGTATTTTTTAGTAACGTTGATTTTCCAGACTGTCTAGATCCTGTGAGTGTCACGATAGGATACTGTTCAGATAATGTAAGCAGCTTTGGCTTTAAGGCTCTTTCAATCATGATAAAAATTTGCTTTTCAATGTTAAATTTTCAATAAGTTATAAAAAAACAAATACTTATTAAGCAAGACAACCCATTAATTTCAAATAAATAAATGATCATCCGGACTTTTTTGAGCCGTAGATCGCATCCGCACCTTCCGCAAAAACAGCCGATCTTCCTGCTATCTTACGATTGCACAGTAAGGTCGTAAGATTTTTTAAATTACACGATTTGAAAAAAACGAGCATGGGATGGACCTAAATACCGGCGCTGTCAAAAGATAGCCTTTTGAAGGCCGGTACGCTATTGAAGGGACAGACAAAAGCTCACAATTTTTGTCCTTTCTCAAGCGTTCTTTCGGCGCCTTTGTATTACACTCAAAGTAGAAACCGAAAGTACGCATTCTCTTGTCGGCCGAAGACCGGACAAGACCCGTACTTGTCCTGGCTTCAATCTTTCACACAATCGGAGAATTGACTATGGCAGAAAAGAAAACCATCGGTCTGGTGACCGGCTTAAACCCCCGCGCCGCCTTGGCCGTCAAGACCGCCCTGCTTCGGCAAGCCGGTGAGGACGTGACCCTCATCGAAAGCGAAGAACAGTTCCAAATTGATCCCGATCCCGTCATGGCGATGAGCGATCGCAAGATCTTTGTTTTTAATGAAGCGGGCTTATTAATGGAAATGGGCGCTGACATCGTCCTCGTTCCCGATTTTAAGGCCGGACGTTTTATCGGGGAAGTGCAGCGCGAATACACGACCCCTATTTTGGACATGAAAACGGCACTGATGTCGATGATGCAGCCGGGCGTCACCGTAGGCGTGCTTGACCGCGACAATGCCGCCAGCTGCGCCGACGGCGCTTGCGACATTTCGCAGAAAATGAAGATGGTCTTTGCCGAAGAAGGCGAAGAGGCGGAACTGAACCGCGTCCGCGAAATCATCCGCCACGAAGGCCCCACCGAAGAAGCAGTCAAGGTGTTACAGGCTGTTTGCCAAAACATGGTGCAAAAAGGCGCAACGGTGATTGTGCCCAACTGCACGCAGTTTGCGCTCGCGCAGCCGGCGCTTGCCCAAGCCGGGCTCCCCGTCATGGATGTGTTTGAAGCCTTTGCCCAAGCGGCCTTGGCCCACAGCACCGAAAAACTGCCGAAGAGCTTTAAGCTCGGCCTTTTGGGCGGCCTGGGACCGGCAGCCACCGTTGACCTTTATGACAAGATTGTCAAGGCAACGCCTGCCAAGACCGACCAAGAGCACTTTAAAGTGGTCATTGAACAAAATCCGCAAATCGATGACCGCACGGCCTGCCTCTTGTACGGCGGTCCCGATCCGACGATTGCCATGTATAACGTGTGCAAGCGCCTGGAAAAAGACGGCTGCGAATACATCATCATTCCGTGCAACACAGCACACGCCTTCTTGCCGCGCTTGAAGCGCCACCTCAAGACCCCGTTCATCGACATGCAGCAAACGATGCTCGATGCGATTAAGGCCAAATTCGGCGACAAGGCTCGCGTGGGTCTGCTTGCCACTTCGGGCACTATCGCCACGGGCATTTATAGCCAGAAAGCCGAAAAAATGGGCATGAAGATGTTCACCCCCGATGAGGACCACCAAAAGAGCGTGATGAATGCCATCTACGGTCCCAAGGGCGCGAAGGCGGGCTTTACCACGGGCGAATGCTATGACGACCTCTATCGCGGCGCCAAGTACTTGGTTGATACGTACGACTGCAACGTGCTCATCTTGGGCTGCACGGAGCTACCCTTGATTTTCCATGAAACCGATGACTTCAAGGTAGGCGACAAGACCGTGAGCATCGTCGACCCGACGGCGACGCTTGCCCGCAAGTGCGTTGAAATCGCCATGAAGACCATTAAGGAACGCGGCGTTCACTAACCCTCTTTTTTGAAAGCGCTTGGCCCTCCGCCAAGCGCTTTACTTTATAAGGAGCCTAAAAATGGCAAAATCTTATGAATCTTGCGAGCCGCGCCGCGTAGCCTTTATCGGCTTGGGCACGATGGGCTTTCCGATGGCCGGGCACCTGCTTCGCGCCGGGCACGATGTCACGGTTTATAACCGCACCAAGACCAAGGCCGAACAATGGGTAAAAACCTACGGCGGACGTTTGGCCGATACGCCCAAACTCGCTGCTAAAGACGCCGATGTCGTCTTTACCTGCGTCGGTAACGACAACGACATCCGCAGCGTGGTGCTCGGAGAAAACGGGGCGTTTGCCGGCATGAAAGAAGGGGCCGTTTTAGTGGACTGCACGACCGATAGCGCCAACGTGGCACGGGAATTGGCACGCGAAGCCCAAGCTCGCGGCTTGGACTTTATCGATGCACCCGTCTCCGGCGGGCAATCGGGCGCTGAAAACGGCGTGCTTACCGTCATGTGCGGCGGCCGCCGGGAAACCTTTGAAAAGGTGAAACCCGTCATCGCTGCCTTTGCCCAGGCCGTGACGCTCATCGGTGAAGCCGGCTGCGGGCAGCTTGCCAAAATGTGCAACCAAATTTGCATTGCCGGCATCGTGCAGTCGCTTTCCGAAGCCATCGCCTTCGGCCTCAATGCCGGCCTCGACATGGACCTTGTACTCAAGGTCATCGGCAAGGGCGCCGCCCAAAGCTGGCAGATGGATAACCGAGGCCGCACCATGATGCGCGACGAGTTTAATTTCGGCTTTGCCATCGACTGGATGCGAAAAGACTTAGGCCTATGCCTGGAGGAAGCCAAACGCAACGGCTCGAGCCTACCCACCGTTGCCCTCATCGACCAGTTCTACGGCGAGCTGCAAACCGCAGGCTGCAACCGCATGGATACCTCCACGCTCATTAAGCGCCTGCCCCACAAGCCCGTTAAAGACTAAGGGCTGCCTCTTTGCGGGAGCGCTCTTCATTGAAAGCTCCCGCTCTTTCTGCCTTATCGGACACAATGCTTAGGCGGCATTTTGCCCAAAATCCCTCAAAACACTACAATTGCTACCCTTGGTTTTTCAATAAGTTATTGTTTTATAATTGATTTTCATTCTCAATGACAACAACGCTCAATGACTTGCCTATCGGTAAAACGGCAACGGTTATCACAGTAGGAGGAGAGGGGGCTCTCCGACAGCATTTTCTGGACATGGGGCTTATTCCCAACGCCACGGTCACGATGGTTAAACGCGCGCCGATGGGCGATCCCATTGAAGTGCGCATCCGCAGCTACGAGCTCACGCTTCGCACCTCGGAAGCCCAGCAGATTATCATCGACGACATTCGCCAAGAGGATACGCCAAGCTCGACTGCAGCTGACGAAGGCGAAGAGATCTTTCACCCGGGCTACGGCGAAGGTGGCAAATACCATGACAAGGATCATGCGCATCCCCTGCCCGAGGGAACGCAATTGACGCTCGCCTTGGCCGGCAACCAAAATTGCGGCAAGACAACGCTTTTTAACCGCTTGACGGGCTCAAACCAGCACGTGGGCAACTTTCCGGGCGTTACCGTCGATCGCAAAGACGGGAAAATCTTAGGCCACGATGAAACGCTCGTAACGGACCTGCCGGGCATCTATTCGCTCTCGCCCTACACGAGCGAAGAAATCGTCACTCGCGAATTCATTCTCAAGGAGCACCCGAAGGCGATCATCAACATCGTGGATGCCACCAACATCGAGCGCAACCTCTACCTCACGATGCAGCTCATGGAGCTTGACCGCCCGATGGTGCTCGCTCTTAACATGATGGACGAGGTGAAGGCTAACGGCGGGGCCATCCGCGTCAACGAAATGGAGGCCCTTTTGGGGCTGCCCGTCGTGCCGATTTCAGCAGCCAAAGGCGAAGGCATCGAAGAACTGATCGACCACACGCTGCACATTGCCAAATTCCAGGAAAAGCCCGCGCTGCAGGACTTTTGCGATGCCAATGACCACGGCGGTGCCGTGCACCGGTGCTTGCACAGCATCATGCACATCATTGAAGACCACGCCAAGCGCGCCGACATTCCCGTGCGCTTTGCCGCGAGCAAAATTGCCGAGGGTGATGCGCTCATTCTCGAGCAGCTCGACTTGGACGTCAATGAAAAGCGAACGCTTGCGCACATTGTCAAGCAAATGGAAGCCGAGCGGGGCTTAGACCGGGCAGCGGCCATGGCCGACATGCGCTTTGCCTTTATCGACAAGGTCTGCCGCCAAACCGTCGTTCGCCCGCACGAGAGTAAGGAGCACGTGCGAAGCGTTCAAATCGACAAGATTTTAACCGGCCGCTACACGGCCATCCCCGCTTTCATTGCCATTATGGCGCTGGTGTTTTGGCTCACCTTTAACGTAATCGGCGTTTGGCTGCAGGACTTGCTTGACTTTGTGATCGGCGCGGCCACCGACTGGACCGATGCGATGCTGACAGCCGCCGACGTCAACGCCTCCATCCATTCGCTCATTATCGATGCGGTCTTTAACGGCGTAGGCAGCGTCTTAAGCTTCTTACCGACCATCGTCACGCTCTTTTTCTTTCTCTCGTTTTTGGAAGACAGCGGCTACATGGCGCGCGTGGCCTTTGTGATGGATACGCTTTTGCGCAAGATCGGTCTCTCGGGGCGAAGCATCGTGCCGATGCTCATCGGCTTCGGTTGCACGGTGCCGGGCGTAATGGCTAGCCGCACCCTGCCCTCCGAGCGCGACCGCAAGATGACGATTTTGCTCACGCCCTTTATGAGCTGCTCGGCCAAATTGCCGATCTACGCCTTCTTTACCGCGGCGTTTTTCCCGGGGCAAGGGGCGATCATCATGATCGGCCTTTACCTGTTGGGCATTTTAACGGCCATTCTCATGGGGCTTTTGATGCGCAGCACGCTCTTTAAGGGCGAAGCCGTGCCCTTTGTGATGGAACTGCCCAACTACCGGATGCCGGGCGCGAAAAACGTCATGCAGCTCTTGTGGGAAAAGGCCAAAGACTTCTTGCAAAGAGCCTTTACCGTCATTTTCGTTGCAACGATCATCATTTGGTTCTTGCAGACTTTTGACTTCCAATTTAACCCGGTCGTGGACTCCAAAAACAGCATGCTGGCGGTGGTGGCCGGTTGGATTTCACCCGTTTTTGCCCCCTTGGGCTTTGACGATTGGAAAGTCACCACGGCTATCATCGGCGGCTTTATGGCTAAGGAAAGCGTCGTGAGCACGATTTCGGTGCTCTTTGGCTCCACCGAGGCATTGGTTGCCGTAATGGCTCCCTTGACAGCGCTTTGCTTATTGGTATTCTGCTTACTGTATACGCCCTGCGTTGCCTCCATCGCCACGATTAAGCGCGAGCTGGGCGGCTGGTGGGCCGTTGCCGTGGTGATTGTTCAGTGCATCGTTGCCTGGATCGTCGCTTTCATTGTCCGCTTGATCGGACTTGCCTTGGGAGCTTGATTTGAATACCTTAAGTTGGATTTTATTGGCCTTGGTTGCTGCGGCTTTTGCAGTAGCCCTCCGGCATATCTTCAAAAAGAGAAAGCAAGCCCTGGGCTGCTCGGGGTGCGCAGGCGGCTGCGCGAGTAATACCGCGTGTGCAGAAAAAGAACAGGTCATTCACTTTCACGGTTTTCCGCATTAGCGGTTGACACATCCTGCGACGAAAAGAGACTGTCCGGTGTGGCAGTCTCTTTCGTTTTGATGGCTTTTTGTCAGTCGATCTCCCGCAGGGCTTTTCTCGCCTGGCGGGAGATTGGCTTTAAACGCGTTAGAACGTGTAGCGAACGCCCACGCTGATTTGCCAAGGATTGCGAACCGGCGAACCCGTGGTCGTCATCACGTCACCATAGGCCGAGAACGAATCCGTCACGTTATAGGTACCGCCCAAGGAGAACTCGCCCCAAGTTCCGCCTAAATCGTCTTGGTAGTGGCGCGAGATACCGTTGTAGCGAACCGTCGTATCGGTTTCAGCTTTCCAGTCATGCAAAACCGAAGCCGTAAAGTAGGCCGATCCGCGGTTATCATCAAACGTGTAGCCGATGGCCGCGCCCAAGCGACCCACTAACGTATCGATCGCGTCTTGAGAAACGTTCACGCCTCGAGACGTTGTAAAGTCCACGGAGTCCATTCGGCCATAAAGCAATTCAGCCTGCGGTTCAACGTAAAAGCCGGTGCTCGGGCAGTTAAAGCGCCAGCCGTATTCGACCGATAGGGAAGTGGCCCAGTTGTTGTAATCTGCGTTATTACTCAAGCCGCTCGTGTAATACAGCGTTGCATCGGTTTCAAGGCGATGCCGCTTGACAATCACGTCAACATATTGACCGTTATCAGCCACCCAGCCGCCGTAAACACCGAAGTTGTAGTTCTTGTCATCGGTCGAGCCGTTGGCTAATGTGCCGTTCCCGTCGCTATAACTTGCCGAGAGACCAAGGTAGAAATTACCGAAGCGTTGGTCGGCACCGATTTGCAGCGTGTTGTAGCGGCTTTCCATATCCATGTCGCCGTACTTCATTTCGCCGCCGTAGTAGCGGGCCCAAGCGCCGGCCGCAGACGGCATGCTGCGAAGATCGCCCATGCGCTTACTCACATCATTCATCTGCGAGCGGAAAAATAGGAAATTGTTAGCAGCGATGTCTTGCAAACCTTGCGTTACCGTGTTTTTAGCTTCTGTAAAGCTTACGGCTTCGCCGTTTTCGCCCAAGACAACTTCCATGTCGCCATAGACGCCGTATTCATCGCTTGTAATCGTTACATCGGAATCGGTTTGTCCGATATCGGCAACGGAAGCTAAAGAGCCCGGCAAATCGGACGCATCCAAGTCCTTGGCGGCGTCATCGGTTAAATGAATCTCCAAGCCATCGCCAACCACACGAGCCACCTTGATTTGGTTGGCTTCGCCCGACGTGGTTTCAATCGTGGTGCCGCCAAGCTCATTGGTAATGGTATCCACCGTGACTTGATGGCCGTTTGTGGTAACTAAACCGCCATCACTTGCAAGGCTTTTGAGAGTGGAGTCTGCCGCAACATTCCACGTAGCTTGGTCGGTCAAGTTCAGGTATGTACCCACCTCTCCTGTGGCAGAGCTATCGGCAACATCAATAATTGCACCATTTAGTTGCGATTGTTCACCGCTTAAGTTAACCCGGATAACATTGGAACTGATATCTTGATCAAACTTTTCGCTATCAAGCTGCCCGTTCCAAGTCTTCAGGTCGCCGTTAATGGTGGTTGTCCCTGCACCATCGATAACAATTAACGACTGGTTCGTGATACTCACAACGTCCTTAGTTTCATCACTACCAGCTGTCACGTTACCCTCGATTGTGATATCACCGGCTGCATTTAGTTGGATTTCAGCTTTCCCGTCTTCCCTATCATCATAACTTAAAGAGAATGCACTAACCGCAGCCTCATTATCATTGGCTGCAATATAAATATTCTCCGCCGTTACATTAATTGTGCCTCGATTGCTGCGAAGCGCCGCAGCAGAAACTGCGCCTGCATTTTGAACAATTGTGACATCTTGAAGAGCACTATCTTTATTACCCAATTCAATCGATCCGTGGTTAACTTGAGTCGTGCCGGTTATCGAAAGACTGCCACCTAAGACTTTTAAAGAGCCATCACTAACCAATACAGCACCTTGATCATTATCTGTTATAACCGTCAATTTCTGTTCGGAAGCATTCTCGCCATCGAAAGCGTTAAAAGTAAGATCTCCACTAACGGAAAGTGCTCTCTGATTGCTCTCAATAGTCGTATTTAAAGCGGTCACTTGAAGTGCTGAACCGGCTGTCAGATTAATTGCATCGGAAGCAAAATTGTTTGTGTAAAGATCTACATGGTTTTTAATGTAAAAACCATGATTCCATTCTCCAGAGGTCGCTTCGGACCCTTCAACTTTGAAAGATTCCAAATAAGCATCAGAACTTCCAAATGTTGCTGTGGAATTTAATGTACGAAGGTCTCCATGAAATACGTAGCTACCCCCTGTTGCGGTAATACCACCATTCAAACGAGAATCGCCATAAACATCAAACTTTTCTGCATCAACTGATAAGGTCCCTTCAAGATTAAGGATTTGACCAGCCTCCGAATGATCTACGGCCCCAATCGTTATAACGCCACCAGAAGCGGAAACATCAGCATTACCAGCGATGGTTAAGCTCTCATTGAAAGCTAAAGCTTCAGACACTGTCAAATCCACTACACTGCTATTTCTAAATTCAGCTTCACCACTAAAAGTTAAATTACCAACATTGGCATTAAACTTAGTCTCGCTGCCGTAAATATAGGTCGTCCCATTAACATTAACCGTACCGGCATACAAGTCTGCGTTAGCCCCATTCAACAGTTTCAAGGTATTTTCTTCAGACTGAGTCCCTGCCGTCCCCAACGTAACAGTTGCCAATGTGTTATCTTTGGTCCCTAATGTTATTGAAGCTCCGTTGTTCAAATGCAAAAAGTCATCTACCGTAAGGCTTCCGCCATAAACATTAAATTCACCGTCAGCTTTCACAGAAACGGACTTCAACTGAGACTGCTGTCCTTCACCAACTGCTTGAATGTTGATATTAAAACCACTATTGACATTGAGTGCAGTGTCTAAGGAAAAGTTTTTAGCGTAGATATCAACACTTGAATTGCCTTCCCAAGTCTTTCCAAGTTGCAAATTTTCAAAGCTTAGGGACTCCAAGGCCGCCTCCGCCGAACCGAAAGTGGTCGTTCCTAGAGAAAATGTCAAAATGGCTGGGACATCTCCGTTGTAAGTCGAAGTCAATTTGACATTTTTGAAGTTGCTAAAAGTTACATCACCTGTTAACTGATCGAAGCGGAAGGCATAGGGATCTGTTCCATCTGCGCCCTGCATAGCGGCACCGGCGGTCATTGTGAGAGAATTTTTACCATTACCGGTAAAAGCTAATGAAGTCGTTGTGCCAGTGAGAACATGAACAGCATAAGTATTGTCATTCCATTTCAAATCTTTATCGCCATCGGCGCTGAGATTCAATGCATCGATATCAGCCTGATCTTCGATGACACTGTTCACCAAAGTCGGTTCCGCATAAGCTCCGGAGGCAAACAAACTGAAGAGGCAAAGAGAGATTGCCGTGCGTTTAAACATCATATCTAACTCCAATAATGAAGGAATATCCGTTTTGATATAAGCTAATTCTGCCCGAGACTCATATAGCCCCAAGGGTTATTGAGTAGCACTTTGGATTGGCAGCAAAAAGCGAAAGACATTGACGAGTTACCCACTATTTTTCTCGCTACGGCCCATTATTGAGGATGAGCGCTTCGAAAAA
>DVNT01000050.1 GCA_018714185.1 Candidatus Aphodousia gallistercoris
GTTTTTCAGGACTATGGCGGCGTGCATCTTTTGCTTTCATAGCCGAATTATAACAGATTGTTAACTATTTTGCAATCTGGTTAATAAGCTTTGCACTTTTCAATGAAAGCTTTCAGGGCGCTCGGCGTTTGAACTTCAACAATGCGGTCGACTTCTTCGCCGTTCTTGTAGAAGATCATGGTCGGAATATGACCGAAATTGTATTGGGCTTTCAATTGTTGGCGCAGGTCGCCTTCACGGTCTCCCACATTGACTTTCGAAAAAGCGACATCGGTAAATTGTTCGGAAAATTTCTTATAGAAAGGTTCGGCGCGGCGGCAATCAATGCACCACTCGGCTCCGAAGCTCACAATGCACATGGCATTGTCTTTGATAAATTGAGGAACATCCTTGCTGTCGATATCATGGACCATTTCGGTTCTCCTATTGTGTATTCGGTTAGTGGCAATCTTACCAAAACTGTAAATTAACGCGATTATTAAAGTTATCTGTGTTATAAGAAATCTTGCACAGACGTTGTTGGCTTAGGCAGAACCTTCATTAGAATACAGCCTTGAAGTTTCCTCTTATTTGAACTCACAAGGTAGTTATGCAGCTTCTTTCGAAATCTTTTTCTGAACTGGCAGTACCGGAACTTTTTGAGATTTTGAAAACTCGTGTTGCCGTCTTTGTTGTTGAGCAGCGTTGTGCCTACCAAGAAATAGATGAAATTGACAAACTTAGCCGCCATGTCGCATTAGTCGATGATGGAAAAATTTTAGCCTACGTTCGTGTAATTCCTGCGGTCTCTCTTATCCGGAAGTTTCTTTGGGCAGAGTCTTGACGACAAAACGGGGAATGGGACTTGGTGCTCGAATTGTCAAAGAAGGAATCAAAGTAGCTCAAACGGCATTTTCTGCCACTGCCATCCGGATTGCAGCGCAAGCTTACGCAGTAGGCTTTTACGAAAAGTTGGGATTTCAGGTTTGCTCTGAGCCTTTCGATGAAGATGGCATCCCGCATGTTGAAATGATTTGGAAAGCAAAGCAAGAGCAGCAAGAGCAGCAGATTTGAATGGGCGACGGCTTTACGTTACAATAGCGTCCTTCACTCGGAAAGGTGGCAGAGTGGTTGAATGCAGCAGTCTTGAAAACTGCCGACGCGCAAGCGTTCGTGGGTTCGAATCCCACCCTTTCCGCCAAATCGCTCTTCAAAGGTTTTCCCTTACATAGAAAAGCCCCCTCGGTTAATGAACTTCAGGAGCTTTGTTATAGTTACCGGGCATTCGGTCTCATGGAAGTCTGAATTCGACTTCTTGGTAGGATCCCATCTTAGAAAAGATTTCCGGATTTTCTAATACTTTCCCAATGGGTATCACTCGCATAGTCAAATTCGGTCGTGAGCTTTGTGAGTAGAAAATTGCGACAGTGTTATTGGTCGGACAATAGGTGATGTCACCGTCGTTAAACCTTAATTGACCTTGTGCCTTATGGGAGATGCTTCCCTGCAAAGGGCCGTAAAATTCGCGTCCGCCGAATTCGCTCATTTGGACCTTCACAGGCAGCATTTTCAAAAAGGCTTGTGCCTCGATGCTGTCGTTAAGTTCAGCGTTAATTGTTCGATTGTCCATGATAATTTGTATGGGAGTACGCACCGAAATACGATTTTCGTAATATCCGGTTGACCTGAGCCAAGTTTCCAGTAGAGGCTGAGTTTGCCGAGCTTGCGAGCCCTCTATGTCAAAGATAGTTTTGATTTTGGCCTGAGGACTATACTCCAAGATAGCTTGGACGCTGCGGCCCGGGCCATAACCGTCGTGAGTGCAAAACGGGTAAACGGTTTTTCCGTTAAGACTGTATTGGCTTAAAAAAGTTTTCACCGGTTGTGCAACGGAGCTGCTCCAAATGGGAAATCCCAAAAAGACCGTCTCGTATTGTGTCAAATCGATTTGAAGTGGTTTGATTTCCGGCATCACATTACGGTTTCGTTCTTCACGAGCTTGTTCGACGACAGCGTCAAAATTAGAAGGATAGGCCTTAACGGTTTCTATCCGATAGACATCAGCTTGGGTTAGCGTGGCTAGCGCTTGAGCGACCCGTTCGGTGTTTCCGGATAAAGAATAGTAAACCAGCAATGGTTTGGCAAAGGCCGCAGTATTGCACAGGACGGCCAAGCTAAAGAAACTAAGCAAGGCTAGTGCGAGCTTTCGAAACGATGACATCATCTGAATCTCCTAGAGGTCTAGTGTTTTAACCCAACGCTCAATATCAGGCTTGGCATCGGCTACGTTATTGCGGTAAACGTCGAAGTAGGGCAGGATGCGGGCTTTTTGGCCCAGTGTTTTTTGCAGATCGCTCATGGTGTTACTGACGCCGCTCGTGCCGTGCGTACAAAACGGAATTACCGTTTTACCATTGAAATCGTAGCTTTCAATGAACGTAAATACCGCCATCGGCATTGTTCCCACCCAATTTGGAAAGCCCAGAAAGATAACCGGATATTGCTCAAAGTTCGGGACTTTTTCAGCCAGAGCCGGGCGGGCTCCCGAGGCCAAATCCTGCCTGGCTTTTTGCACCAATGTGTCAAAGTCGCCTACGATGGGTTCTTTTGTCTTAATTTCAAACAAATCACCGCCGGTTACCTCGGCAATATCATGAGCAATGAGCTCGGTATTGCCTGTTTGAGAAAAGTAGGCAATGAGAATACGGTCATTATCGGCAAAAGCCCGAAGCGGACTCGCAAGCCCCATAGCCGCTGTAATTAAAAATGTTCTACGCTTCATCAGACGGATCCTAGAAATAACAATTTGATTAATTTATTGTATTTCTGATTTATAATGAATGTCTAATAGTAATTATTAATGCAATAAAATAAATTTATGTTATGAGTTTTCGAAAATTAAAGGCTTTTTTAACGGTCTGTGAATGCGGAAATATCACCCGCGCGGCAGAGCTCTTGCATATCACCCAGCCGGCCTTAACGCGGCAGATTCAAGAGTTGGAGAAAGAGTTCGGGTGTATCTTGTTCAATCGGACAAAACGCAAAATCGAATTGACCGAACAGGGTTTCCAATTGCAGCTTCGGGCTACGGAAATGCTCGAACTTGAGCAAAGAACGAAGCAAGAGTTGAAAGTCGCCGGCGGCGAGCTTGCCGGCATCGTTCGGATCGGTTGCGTCGAATCTAAGGCGGCAGGCCTGGTAACCGATTTCTTAAGCGAATGGCTGATGCAATCCAAGCGGCTAAGTTTTGAATTGTACTCGGCCGATGGCAATGACATCAGAACCAAAATTGATGAAAATTACCTTGACTTCGGGTTTTGCTTAGAGCCCATTGAGGTGGCTAAATACGATGTCGTGCCTTTCGAAACATCAGATCAATGGGGCGTTGTGGTCAGTCGATCGACGGTTTATAACAAATATGCACAAATCGACCGTGAGGCGCTCATGAACATCCCGCTCATTTTACCGAGGCGATCTCTTGTTTTAGAGAACCTAAAAAGTTGGTTTTCACTTAAGCAGCAAAATCTGCGAATTCTCGGTTACCATAATTTGCCGACCAATGCGCTTTGCATGGTTAAAAAAGGGATCGGCGGACTGCTTTGCGTAGAAGGATCCTATGCCGTACGGCCGGATCCGGAGTTGCGATTCATAGCCTTGAGTCCGCAGCGTACGGTTAAACATTGCCTCATCAGAAAGAAAAATCGCTCATTACCGAAAACGAGTGAATTGTTCTGGAAGTATGCTGGAAATTCTTAAATTAAGGGCCAGGTGCTATTACTCATTGGGACACTAATTCTTAATCATTGGGACACTTCATCGCAGTAGCGATTCTTACGCATTGGGACAGTAGGCTCCAAAGTTCAATAATCATTTAAGGCTTAATTTTTTATAGGAGGGCCTTAAATGAAATCCATTACAGTCGATATCTTGCTGGCAGTGTTAGCCGGCTTGAAAGGCGGCTTAAGCTTCCGGCAAATTCAAAAACAATGCGGTGCATCAAAAAGCACGGTTGGGCGTATTTCAGAGAGGTTGGCGCAGGTTGGCCTCAGCGCTCAGGACGCTTTAGAGCTCGATGACGACTCAAGGCAAGCGTTGTTTTATCCGCCCAAAGCGCGGGCAATAGTCGAGCCGGACTGGGACAGAGTTCATAGTCGATGTAAGCAAAAGAGCATTACCTTGTTGTTGATGTATGAAGATTACCAACAGCGAGCTGAAGGGCTTGGCAGCATCTATACCTACTCCTCATTCTGTCGACGCTACAGCGAATGGAAGCGGGACAATGGAATCGCCTCTTTGTCGGGTAATGTGGACCGAAAACCTGGCGAAAAAATGGAGGTTGACTTCGCTGGCGACAAGCTCTTATGGGTTGATTGCAATGGCCAGATTCATACCGCAAAGCTATTCGTAGCAAGCTTACCCTACAGTTGTCTGATGTTTGCTGAAGCATTCGAAGACGAGAAGCAGCAGAGTTGGCTTGACGGCATTGTCGATGCACTGCAGTACTTCGGAGGTAGTCCGGAAGTCTTGGTGATGGATAATGCTAAGGCGTTGATTAAGAAAACGGATTGGACAGAGGGTATACCACAACAGGCTATTGATTCTCTTTGCCTTTACTACAAGATGCAACCTTGGGCTTGTAAGCCGGCTACTCCGAAGGAAAAGAACCGGGTCGAGGCAGCGGTTGCTGATGCCGAGCGTCGGATTATCGCCGTTATGAGTTTAGATAGTTATCCTTTAGCAAATACGTTGGAGGAGCTCAATAGCCTAGTCTTGCAAAAAGTTAATGAAATCAACGAGCGTCCTTTCAGGCTTTACGGTTCAAATGGCTCACGTCGTACGCGTTTTGAAGCCGACGAGCGCCACCACTTGCAGGCACTGCCTTCCATGCCCTATGAACGCTCGGAATGGAAAATCCTCACCGTAGATAAAGCCCATTGTGTGCGCATCCACTCTGATGGAGGACATCGGTACAGCGTACCGGCTAAATACACTCACAAGAAAGTGTGTGTCCGGCTTTGCCGTGACAGGTTGGAGATTTACGACAACGACAATAATCAATTAATCACTGAACATAACCGCTACTACAACATCAATGGCATCAAAACCCATTTAAAACCCGAGCATTTGACAGAGCAGGAAAAACATTATCGACGATCAAAACAGGATTGGATCACAGCCTACGCAAATCGGGGTATTCCAAGAAAGCTGGCAGAACAATTTATTGAGACGCTTTGGAGTAAGAGCGAATTTTCCGGAGCCAGAGTCTGTGGAGCCGTATTTAAGCTCCTCAAACAGTACACCCCCAGAGAGCTCACTCAGGCCATTGATAAGGCATTAGAGATTGGAGAAATCCGGTATCACAACGTCAAAGCATGGTGCGAAAAATTTGCCTTTGCCCATCGAACAAACATTGAAATCGCGTTTGAAACATTGGATCCGCAATACATGACAGCGGCCCATGAAAATGTTCGTAATGACTACGAGTAAGGAGATGAAAATGACAGTGGCTCTCAAAGAATTAAAGCCTATGTTCAACCGGCTGAGATTGTCTGCAATGTACGAACATGCTGAATCAATGTTTGACGATATCCAGACATGTTCGATGTCTCACACCGATGTCCTTAAAGAATTGTTCAAAGCTGAAATTGCTAGACGCGATGAAAACGCTTTACATAGAAGGATAAAACAAGCCAACATTCGACACAAAGATGCCTGCATGACAGATATCGACTACACCGTCGATCGAGGGTTGAATCCATCCATGATTAACCAGTTAGGCGCATGTGATTGGATCCGGAGGCACCAAAACTGCATCATCACAGGTAAAACCGGATGCGGCAAGACCTGGTTAGCCGGAGCGTTGACTAATGCAGCGTGTCGAGCCGGTTTCAGCGCAAAGTTTTATCGCGTTCCGGCTCTGCTTAAAGAGCTCACAGCCAATCGGCAACTACCAACAGAGATTCAGCGAAGCATGCGGGAACTTCGGAAAGTCGACTTATTGGTTCTTGATGATTGGGGGTTAGGACAGCTCGATTCAATCAATCGCTCCGACTTACTAGAAATAATAGAGAATCGGTGCGGTAGTGGCAGCACCATGATTACCAGCGTAATGCCTGTCAAGGCTTGGGCTGAGTACATCCAAGACCCTACCTACTCAGACTCGATTCTAGATCGGTTGGTATTGAATGCCCACAGGATTGAAATGAAAGGCGTATCCATGCGATCACTGCCCCAATACGGTGCCATTGAACGCAAAAAGTAGACACTAAGACGAGTTACCCACAATTCCCCCTTGCTACGGCCCATTATTGAGGATGAGCGCTTCGGGGGAATGTGGATAACTCTTCATCCGAAGCTCGCTTGCGCTCGGGCAACCCTGACGACCATCAGCGCCGTAATTTGACTGTCCCAATGCGTAAGATTGCCACTGTCCCTATGCGTAATAGCACCTGTCCCAATCACCGATAAATTCCAGTATGCCGTCGATAAAATTCAAGAATTAAATAAAAAATAATTATTAAATAATATTATTAATAAGCATTGGACATGATAAAGAGCGGAAAATACAATTTTTGCAAGAACTGAATTCTTTATCAGGAGTTGACAATGCAAGAGATGATGCAAGCGGCGGTTTTAACCGGCCCGCGAGAAATTACTGTCAAATCGGTGCCTGTTCCTCGGCTGCGTGATGGCGATATCAAAATTAAGGTGAGCGCTTGCGGCGTGTGCGGCAGCGACATTCACATGTGGAAAACCGGACACGGTTGGTCGGACAATCAAGGCGATTTTGTCATGGGGCATGAATTTTGCGGTGTGGTGGTTGATCCCGGACAAAGCCATTTCTCAGTCGGAGAGCGCGTTGTCTTTTGGGCCAATCTGTATTGCGGGAAATGCGACATGTGCAGAAGCGGGCAGGAGCAGTTGTGCCGCCAGGTCAACGGAACCAACTACATCGGTTTTGTAACCAACGGGGCCTACTGCCAATACTACGTGGGGCCGGCAGTTAATGCTTATCCGTTGCCGGACGCGGTATCCGATGTTGCTGCGGCTCTGATTGATCCGCTGATGGTGGCATATCACGCCGTTATAAAGTCCGGTCTTAAGATGCACGACAAGGTGCTGGTGGTTGGCAGCGGCATCATTGGGCAGTTGATTGGCGGTCTGGCGAAAAAAGCCGGCGCTTCGGTACTCGCTTTATCTAAAGTCAATGATCGAAAAATCGCCAAAGCAAAAGAAATCGGAGATTTTGACTGCTATCTTGACGGGAACGATCCGGAGCGGGCCAAACGTATGTATGAGCTCAGCCGGGGCGGTTTTGACATTGCCTTTGAAGTGGTGGGCGCTGAAGATGCGCTGAGCACCTGTATAGACGGTGCTAAGCCGGGCGGCACGATTGTTGCTATCGGCAACTCCATCGCCCCTAAAGTCGGTTTTGAACTTAATCGGTTGGTTCTACACGAAATTCGTTTGTTGGGAAGTGTTTCCTGTACGGAAAAAGAATTTCGGGAAACGATTGATTTGATTGCCAATGCAACAATTGATCCAGAAAAATACGTAACGGACGTTCTCCCCCTGGACCAACTGCAGCATGCTTTTGAACGTTTAACTTCAAAAACGGATCCGGTGCTCAAACTGGTGATTAAGCCTTAGTACCAACCCATCCCCGCCGTCACCGGCGGGGCGCTCTCTTTTATTCAATGCCTTTGTTCTTAGCCTTCAAAAAGAAGCAAACCGAAGATTTTCTAGAATCTGATTTACGCTGCATGTAAAATACTGTCGTTTTGTTTGAGGTTAATCATGCAAGCTTTCTCACAGTGGATAAATGCCATCGGTTTAGATACGGTCATCGGTATTTTATCATTCGTTATTTTGGTTCTTTTGGTCATTTTATTTTGGGTCATCAAGACGAGCCGCGCCGAAAAAAATGAAGTTTTTGATGCCTTCCGATCCTTTTGGGAGCAAGAGCGCGAACAGGGAGCTCTTCAGACGCGCCGTGATCTCGCTGATGAAATCAATAAAGCCAATTCCGCCTTGCGCATCGAATTAAGTGAAGGAATGAGCAACTGGTCTGCCAGCCAGTCCAACCACTTGGTGAAATTTGCCGAGCTCGTTCAAAAAATGAATGCGCAAGTGAGCGAAAATTCCGCCCAAGTGCGCAGCGAAATGACGGGCAATATCTTGCAGATGACGCAAGGAATCAACGCGGAATTGGCCGGTATCCGCGAAACGCTAAATCGTCAACTGCAGACTTTGCAAGTCAATAACGACAGCAAGCTTGAACAGATGCGTCAGACGGTTGAAGTCAAGCTTCAAACGACGCTTGAAACACGGCTTTCAGAGAGTTTCCGTCAAGTGGCAACTCAGTTAAAAGATGTTGAAAACGGTTTAGGGGAGATGAGAGCTTTAGCCGGCGAAGTGGGAGAACTCAAACGCGTGCTCACCAACGTCAAAACGCGCGGCACTTTTGGCGAAGTGCAGCTTGGCAACATTCTTGAGAATGTTTTGCCCGGCCACTATCTCACCAATGTCGTGACGCGTCCGGGCAGCACGGAGCGCGTGGAATTTGCGCTTGAACTTCCGGGCGAGGATTCCGATCATACGGTTTTGATGCCGATCGACTCCAAATTTCCGATGGAAGACTACTTGAAGATGGAGCAGGCTCGCGATGATGGCAATGCCGACGAGGTGGAAAAAGCCGGCAAGGCACTTGAAAACCGTCTCAAATCGGAGGCCAAGAAAATTCACGATAAATATGTCGAGGTGCCCTACACGACGGAATTTGCGATTCTCTTTTTGCCGTGCGAGTCGCTGTACGCCGAGTGCTTAAGGCGGCCCGGTTTGGTCGAAGAGCTGCAAACCAAATACCGTATTACGGTAGCCGGCCCCACGGTTCTCACGGCGTTGCTCAATAGCCTTCAAATGGGCTTTAGAACGCTGGCCATCCAAAAGCGAAGCGCCGAAGTTTGGACCGTGCTCGGCAATGTCAAAATGGAATTTGAGCGCTTTGCGGCCGCTTTGGAACAGATGGACAAGCGTGTGGATACGGTAAAATCCGCTTTGCAAAATGTTAAAGTGCGTACAACGCAAATGAGCAAAAAGCTCAAAGATGTCCAACAATTGCCGCAGTCTTGCAACGACGATGAGACGACGGCACAAGAAAAAGGAGCCGGCTTGTGAAAAAGCTCATGCAGATCGGAATCATTTTCGCTTTGGCCGTGATGATTCTGTGTTTTGTCGTTCAATTTGTCGGTGCGATGCTAAACCTTTAAAACGATAAGCCGGGTAAATTATCCCGGCTGCGCCCTTCTACTTACTTTTTTGTCCGCCTTTTTGCACGGCATTTTCGATTCTTTTAGCAATATCGCAAACCGTCCGGTCTTCGAAACGTCTGGCGCCGATCACCAATCCCAAGGGTTTTCTGTCCGATCGCTCATCAAACGGTAGGACTAGGCTCGGCGCACGTCCCACGGCCCACCAGGGCAAGAATCGGGTGGTGGCGATGGCCTGAGCTTGATTTTCTTTTAGGAGCCGGTCAATGACGGCCGTACAGGCAGCGATGCCGCTTTGCAAAGCCGTACGGTACGCGCTTGCTGCGGTATCGGGATCAAACGACAAGCTTGCCGTGAGTCTGTCAATACCGTAGGGATGATGGGGCAAACGCATTTCATAAAGTTGCACGAGCGACTTAAAGTCTGCAGGCGTACTGCCGTTGCCGTACTTTAGCAAAAAGCGGTCAAAGTCGTTTTGTATTTCCACCGATGAAATGGTGCGGTAATGCGTTTGTACCGCGGGGGCCGGCACTTCAATAAATTCTATGCCGGCCTTGCGGGCAACGGCAAAGAGGCGCGTTAGTTTCTGCTTATAGAGGGGATCGGCCAATGCCTCTTCGTCCTTGCAAAAAACGATGCGAATCCCTTCGCTTGAATCACATAACCCATCCATTAGGTTGCCGACCGGACAATCGAGCCTGGCTTTATCGTCGGGATCGGCGCCTCTCATGGCCTCGGTTAACCTTACGGCTTCACGCACGCTGCGAGCCAAGGCGCCCGGCGTATCCAAGGAGTGCGAAATCGGCACGATGCCCTCGCGGGAGATCAGACCGACCGAAGGTTTAAAGCCCACGACGCCGCAAGACAATGCCGGAAACATGAGGCTACCGTGTGTTTCGGTGCCGACCGCTGAATCGCAAAGGCCCGCGGCCACGGCAATGGCGGAACCGGAACTGGATCCGCCCGGTGTAAAGCGCTCATCAATCGGGTTTATTCCTTGGCCTCCCAGTTCGGAGTAGCCCGGCGGCAAGTTCGTGCTCACAAAGCCGGCAAGTTCGCTAAGCGTTGTTTTGCCAAAGGGCAGGGCACCGGCCTTTCGAAGGGCTTTAATGCAAAAAGCGTCTTCAGATGGTTTGAGCTCTTTTAAAGCGAAGCTGCCCGCCGTGGTTCTGAAGCCTCTGACGTTGATATTGTCTTTGACCAAAACAGCCCAAGAGCAGTCTTTCGGAACTTCCTGCCACTTGACGACGGCATGCAAATGGTGGTTGAGTTCTCTGATGCGGTCATTGATGATATCGGGAGCTAATCGTGATCCCCAATAGCGCCTGTCCATTTGTGCCTCCGTTGCCGTATTTGTTGCTTTCCAGTTTGACACGCGTCGGAGAAAACCGAAAGAGGAGAATTACCGAGTCAAGGAAAAAATCGATTGGGCTTGCGCAAGCGTTATCACGGCAACGCCCCGTTTGAGAGCTTTGGCTCGGGCTTTATGGACGCGCTTATCTTTGCTTACTAAGTAAGCGGCGCCGGCCTTGCAAGCTAAATTGAAAAATTTGTCGTCATCGGGATCTTTGCAAAAGCGGACGGCTTCGAGGGGCGATTCGCAAAAGACCGTTTCTTTAAGCCAACGGTTTAAAAGGTCTTGTCGATCTTTTTCCGATAATCCGAACTGGGGCCGCGCAATCACGTCGGCCAATTCTAGGAAGGTCTCTAAGTGGCCGATGCTTTCATATTGGGAGGAGCGCAGCACATCGGTAAGAAAAGCGGCACGGGCATCGCAGAAAACCCAACGATCGAGAACGACATTGGTATCCAACACGATGCCGGTGCCCTCACGAGAAAGCGTCCTTTTGGGGACGCTTTCAAAATAACGGATCAGCGCTTCACGCCGTTGGCTTTGCATTAGAAAAGCAAGTCGGAGACGGCTTGAGCTTCGGCAATCAGCGCATCACGGTTCTTTTCGATCTGGGCGCGCACTTCCGGGGTGATCGGCATGTCGCTGATGATTTGGTAGCGGCCTTCACCCGGGCAGAAGCAGGGGAAGCCGAACATCAGTCCGCGCGGGATGCCGTAGCTGCCGTCCGAGGGAACGGCCATGGTGCAGCAACGACCTTCGCTACCCAAGATCCAATCACGCATATGATCGATAGCGGCGCTGGCGGCACTGGCTGCCGACGAGGCACCGCGCGCCTTGATGATTTGGCTGCCGCGCGTAGCGACATTGGGAATAAACGAGGCAAGCCATTCGCTATCGAGCTCGCTGTCTACGCGCTTGCCGCGGTAGCGGGCAAAACGCACGTCCGGATACATGGTGTTGCCGTGGTTGCCCCAGACAAAAACCTGTTCAATGCCGGAGACGGGCAATTCGAGCTTTTCAGCCAAGCGGGCCATGGCACGGTTTTGGTCCAAGCGCATCAAGGCCGAGAAACATTCCGGGGCCAAGTCCGGAGCATTTTTCATGGCGATATAAGCATTCGTGTTGCAGGGGTTGCCGACCACGACGACGCGTACATCACGCGAAGCGCGTTCATTAAGCGCCTTGCCTTGGCGGCGGAAAATTTCACCATTGGCACGCAAAAGGTCAGAGCGGTCCATGCCTTCTTTTCTGGGTTGCGACCCAATTAAAAAGACGCACTCTGCGCCGTCAAAGAGTTCTTTCTCATCCGTATGGGCACTCATTTCAGCCAAAAGGGGAAATGCGCAGTCGGCCAATTCCATCATCGTGCCTTTAAGGCGGTTTTGGCTTTCAGGAGTGTTGCGGGCTAAAAGACGCAATTCAACCGGCTGTTGCTTACCGAAGAGGTCGCCGGCGGCAATACGAAAGAGAATGGAATAACCGATCGAACCGGTCGGACCAGTCACGGCAATACGAATGGGACGATTCATTTGAGTAACCCAAAAAAAGTTAAACAACCCGCTCATTATAAAAAGTTTCTGCTTTTCTGAGGCTTGCCAAGTAGGCAAAATCGCTCACCTCATTTCAATATCTGCTTACAGAAGTTCGCTGCGTTTGCCCGATATGCGCATAAGCTCTGCGCTAAAATAATAGCTTTGCATAAGTATCCAATTTTTGAGATGAAGCTGATTTCTGTTCTTGTGGTCGGGCTGTGCTGCTCGATCGGCTTTTCTGCACAAGCATCCTCGGGAAACCCGACACCGGAAGAACTGGGTTGGGAGGCAGGCGTTGTCGCGCCGAGCCCGCTGCTGCCGCGCTATAGCGAACCGCTTTTTAAGACCGTGCAGGAAGGCGAAGAAGCCAAAGCCTTGGCCGAAGAAGAGTTGCAACGCATTGAAAAGTTGCGTCAAGGACATCGCCATCTCTGCGGCCAAAAGATTTTTGTCAACAGTTGCATCAACAAAGCAGAAAAAGTTCTGAAAGAGCGCGAGCGCATTGCCCAGCAGCTTATCCGTACGGCCGATCACCAAATCCGCATGATTCAGACGCAAAAGCGTCAAGCCGAACGCAATACCGAACCGCCTCAACCGGCTAAGCGCGGCCAAGTGCAGCGCGAGGTGAAAGAAGCCTCGATGCCGGCCAACCGCGCCGGCGTTACCGGCGAGGTAACCCGCGAAGAGCAGGAACAGGCTAACGTCCAAGCCTATGAGGCTAAGCAGCAGGAACAGGCCGCTCGCAAGGCTGAGCTTTTAAAGCAAGCCGAGGCGCGAAAGGCCAAGCGTGAAGCCCGCCAGGCGCGCTACGAAGAGGACATGAAAAAACGTGCCCAAGCCCAACAACAGCAATCCGAGCAATCGGGTTCGGTTATTCCCTTCTTTAAGTAATGAGTGAGTTTACCGATTCGGTCGCCAAGGTTTTCGAGCCTGACGGAGCGCTTTGCCGCCGCATTGAAGGCTTTCGCCGGCGCGAGAGCCAAGCGGAATTTTCTTTGGCTGTGGCGCGCGCCCTCGAGGAGCGCTCTTCCGTCGTCGTTGAAGCCGGTACGGGCACGGGAAAAACCTTTGCCTATCTGGTTCCGGCCATTTTATCCGGCTCAAAAACCATTGTTTCGACCGCCAGTAAGACACTGCAAGACCAGCTCTACAACAAAGACGTGAGCCGGCTTTGTTCGGCGCTAGCCGCCTCGGCAGACGTCGCTGTTCTTAAGGGGCGCAATAATTACATCTGCAAGCAGCGCTTGGAATCTTTCGTCGCCCAAGGTCTCATGCCCGAGCGCGATAGCTATTCGCGCTTGAAAAAGATCATGGACTATGCCCGCATTAGCCGCGTGGGCGACAAAAATGAAGTACCGGGAGTCCCCGAAAATGATCTCTTGTGGCCTTGGGTAACGAGCACGAAGGAAAATTGCTTGGGCAGCAAATGCCCGCATTTTGAGGACTGCTTTTTGACACAAGCCAGGCGTCGCGCCCAGCAAGCCAATATCGTGATCGTCAATCATCATCTCTTTTTAGCCGACTTAAGCCTCAAGGACGATACGATGGGCTCCATTTTGCCCGAAGCCGACTTGGTAATTTTCGATGAAGCGCACAAGCTGCATGACATCGGGATTGATTATTTTTCAGAGATTTTAAGTCTACGAGAGGTCAATAACTTTATCGAAGACGGCCGGGTCGTGGGTAAGGCCCATGCGCCGAGCGTTCGTTGGGATGACGAATTTTTGGCTTTAAGGAATGAGCTTTTAAAGCTTCACCAAACGCTGCACCACCGGCTCGATATTGACTTCGAAACCGAGGTGGAAATTGCTTCAATCGAGGGATTTTCCGAAGCCGTTGCCGAGCCGATGAAGGGGCTCACGGAGGCTCTTAAGCATGTGGCCGGGATTTTCCTAAAACTCAAGGATGCCCATGAGGAGCTTGCGCAAGCAGCCGATCGAGCCGATGAGCTCCTGACACGACTCAACGAGTGGAAAGCGGTTTTTGCTTCGCCCGAAACAGTTAAAACGGTGGGCGGCACGCCTTCGGTCTTATGGATGAAACTGACCGAGCAAAATGCCATTTTTTCCAATACACCGCTCTCGCTTGCCGAAAGCTTTGCCAAGTCGCGTGCGAGAACAAAAAACGCTTGGGTGTATACGAGCGCCACAATTTCCACGCGCCGCGCCGACGGTTCGGCAGACTTTTCATATTTCTTAGGGGAATTGGGCCTAGCCAAGGATACGCCTACCTACAGCTGGGAAAGCCCGTTTGACTACCCTTATCAAGCGAGGTTTTATTTGCCAGCAGGTCTTCCCGGCGTCTTTGAGCCGAACTATTCCGAAGCGCTGGTTCAAGCGACCTGGCCGCTCATTGAGAAAACCCGCGGGCATGCTTTTTTCCTTTGTACGAGTTTTCGGTCAATGGAAAGCATTGCCGAAGCATTGCGCAGCCGAGCTGGGGCCAACTTCACGCTTTGCGTGCAAGGCGAAAGCCCGAAGTCGGAATTGCTTGAGCGCTTCATGGCCGCAGATAATGCCATCTTGGTGGGCTCAATGAGCTTTTGGGAAGGCGTTGACATGAAGGGGGAACTGTTGCAGCTGGTGGTGATTGACAAAATGCCTTTTGCCCAGTTTGATACGCCGGTGGCGCGCGCCCGCAAAGCGTGGCTTACCGAGCAGGGGCGAAATGCCTTCGTGAGCTACCAATTGCCCGAAATGATTACGACGCTGCGTCAAGGCGTCGGCCGATTAATCAGGAGTGAAAATGATTTCGGTGTCGTTGTTTTCGGCGATAGCCGCCTCATTGAAAAGCGCTATGGGGCCCTGGTCTTAAATAGCCTGCCTCCCATGATCAGGACTCGCGATTTCGCGCGAGTATATTCTTTCTTAGACAATCCCGATGAGGCATATTGATGGCTTCGCGCAAAGTGCTCGGAAAAACGTGGTGGGGCAAGGCTTGGCTTGCGGCACTTAACGGCTGCGACTACCAAAACCGTCTGCCTCGCGGCAAAACCTATTTCAATCAGGGCCATTTAATTGATATTGAGTGGACGCCTGCCGAGCATGTGGTGACCGCCTTGGTCGAGGGCTCGCAGTACTACCCGTATGAAGTCACGGTAGGCTTAAAGCCGATGCCCTCCGCAGAGGCCGAGAGGCTTGTTGATGAGATTGCGCAAAATGCCGACTGGGTCGCGGCGCTTATGGATCATCAATTGCCGCCTGAAATCGGCCAATTGTGTGAAAAGCTTCATGTCAATCTGTTTCCACGCTCCATGCGTGACATTGAAGTTTCCTGCACGTGCCCGGACTCAGCCGTCATTTGCAAACACGTGGCTTGCGTCATCTACGCTTTATCGGAAATCATCGATCGCAATCCTTTCGTGATCTTTGAGCTCAAGCAAGTCGATCTACCCGAATTGCTTAAGGCCAAAGGAGTGCATTTATCGCAAAAGCCCAAAGAGCGGGCCCTCACGATCGAGGCCGTACTAAAAGCCATTGAAGATAAAAAAATTGACTCCGGTGAGACACTTTTGTCGCTACCCATCGAAGCGCTCAAAAGCTTAAAAAATGAGTGGCTCGGCCTTTTGCCCTCCGAACTGGTGGCTAGCGACGTGCCCCATTTTCGAAAAGAGCTTGAACAAAAGATCCGTCGTGTGGCGGCTCGGATCGACTTTTTTGTCGGCGAGCGTTACGGTAGTGATGAGGATAACGGAGAGGTCAGCGCGTTTGAAGGAATCGAAACTGCCTTGGGCATAAGCCGCTGTCCCTTGCGCATTTCCTTAGCCTCAGGCGGGGAGTTATCCGTTGCGTTTTATCCTAAAAAAGGAAAGCCTGCCGGCATTGATTCGCTTGAGCGTTGGTGCCAGGCGCTGATGGCCCTGCCCAATAGCGAGGTTGAGCAATTAACGCCCGAGAGGCTTTTGCTAAGGCGCGCACTGGAAGTGGCGGCCCGCTTTTATCAGTCGTATCACTTCTTAGCCCGAGTCGTGCGCGAAAAGAACGGCCTTTTTTTGTGGCTGACTCCTTCCGTACGTACGGGGAAGGCTTCCGAGCTTTTTGAGCGCTTTTGCTGCGCGGCGGGTCCTACGCTTGAAAATGCGGTGCAAAGCGATGAGACTTTTCTGGCGCTGGGTTTGAGGCAAAAAGCGTTCTGGCTTCTTTCCGCACTGATGACTCAAATGTACAGGCATTGGGAGCGGACTAGCGATAACGGCTCAAATGACCCGTACTTGTGCTTTATCCATGGGCGCGTATTGGATTTGTTGCCCTCTGAGGCGGCCGAGAGCATTGAAAACCATTTAGCCGTTTATTTCCGCGCGATGAGTTTGCCCGATCTTTATCCTTGGACGCCGATGCTGACCGCAAGACGCCTTTCCAAAGGGCGGGTCGGGATCAATTTTGCGATACGTCCAAAGGCGATAGCTGCTAAGCCGATCACACTGAAAAAACTGATCGGAGAGCCTCAATATGAATCCGACCGTTACACGGCCTTACGGGTGATGCAAGCGTTGGAAGGCGCCTATCCGGAATTGGCAAAAATCCGTGCTTCTCAAGGAAAGTCGCTCATCATTGAACGGGCAGAATTGAAAGACTTTCTCTTTGAGGTGACGCCGTACCTGAATCTTTTGGGCGTCTCCGTGATGCTGCCGCAAGCCTTGAAGAATCTGCTCAGGCCTCACCTTGTTGCTGAAAGTTCGGCCTCTTCGGGCAACGCCTCCAAAATGTCAATCCAAGAGCTTGCGGATTTTTCATTGCAGGCGGCTTTGGGCGATCGAGTCTTGAGTAAAGAAGAGTTTGAGGATCTATACAAGCAGGCAGGCCAAGTCATCGAAATAGACGAGCACTTTGTGTACTTGGATGCGGATGAACTCATGCGTATGCAGCAGGAAATCGATCGCGCCAAGTCGCTTAGCCCCATGATGAAGGTCCGGGCGGTTCTTTCCGGAGCCTTGGACGGCATTGCTATTGATAAGGGACAAGCGCTGAGCCAAAAGCTGCAGGCATTAAGCGAAGTTCGTGACATTGATGCGCCTGTCGGACTTCGAGCCACGCTCAGGCCTTACCAAAAACGGGGCTATCAGTGGCTGGCTAAAAATTTTGAGCTGGGCTTGGGTTCGCTGATTGCCGATGATATGGGCTTGGGCAAGACGCTTCAAGTGATTGCGCTCTTGGCAAGGCTCAAGGAGTCTGGCTACTTTGCCGCCAATAAAGCGCTGATCGTCGTGCCGGCAACACTTTTGGCTAACTGGGAGCGCGAAGTCCAAAAGTTTGCTCCGGGCTTAATCATGCGGCGCTACCACGGGGTAAACCGTTGCTTGCCCTCGAGCGAAGAAGCGTGGGACTTGCTTTTGACGACCTATGGAACGGCTACGCGCGATGCTGCGATGCTTCAAAAGAGTTCCTTCAATTTGCTGATCCTCGATGAAGCCCAAGCCGTAAAAAATAGTTCCACCGCCCAATCGCTTGCACTTCGCAAGTTAAGGCCGGCACACGTCATAGCGATGTCAGGTACTCCCGTGGAAAACCGCCTGATGGAATATTGGTCGATTTTCTCGCTTGTTGAGCCGGGCCTATTAGGAACCGCAGACGACTTTCAAAAGCATTTTGCCCAACCGATCGAAAACGATCGGGATCCCCAAACCGTTGCTTCCTTTAAGTCGCTGACGGCGCCTTTCATGTTAAGGCGATTAAAGACGGACAAAAATATCATTGCCGATCTGCCCGAGCGTGAAGTCATTGACCGCTATGCCGCGCTTTTGCCCGAGCAGGCCGCACTCTATAAAAAGACTTTGGACCGGGCAATTAGCCGGATCGAAACGGCGGAAAAAGAAAATGAAGAAAAGGATTTCCGGCCGGTGCGACGCGCCATGGTGCTTAAGCTCATTACAGCGCTCAAGCAAATCTGTAATTCGTCTTCCCAGTATCTAAAGACCGAGACGCCGGCACCGGACTCGGGCAAGGGGACCCTATTGCTGCAAACGCTTTCGCAATGTCTGCAAGCCGGCAAGAAGGTGCTTATTTTTACGCAATATCGTGAGATGGGCGAAAGGCTGCAAACGTGGATTCGAACCGTGTTAAAGGAAGACGTGCCCTTCATAAACGGTTCGGTTCCGGTGAAAAAGCGTGCAGACATGGTCGAGCGCTTTCAAACGGATCTGGCGGTCAAGTGCATGCTCTTATCGTTAAAAGCCGCCGGTACGGGATTGAACCTGACGGCAGCCTCCGTCGTGATTCATTATGACCTGTGGTGGAATCCTGCCGTAGAAGCTCAAGCGACCGACCGGGCTTATCGCATCGGCCAAAAGCAAAACGTGACGGTCTACCGATTTATTACGACAGGAACCTTTGAAGAAAAAATTAACGCGCTTTTGGAAGAAAAGAAAGAATTGGCTGATCTGACCGTCACCACCGGCGAGCATTGGATCGGCGACATGAAGACCGATGAACTCAAGAAGCTTTTTGCACTTGAGGACAAAAAATAAAAAAGGCTGCCTCTTTTGACGGAAAGCAGCCTCTTCCCGAGTTTCGGCGAAAAAGTGCCCCCAATTCACTCTTAATCCTTTGATTTAATTTCAAAAAAGTTAGTCTAAAAAGTATTTAAAAATGTCGGTAAAATGTTGGTAGATTTATGGTAATTATGATATAATGGAGACATGCATTTTTGGGATCCTGCCATGGCCATCTCCGTCGCTATCAAAAAATTCAACTCGCGCGAATACGTCTACATCATCG
>DVNT01000051.1 GCA_018714185.1 Candidatus Aphodousia gallistercoris
AAATTCAAAATGAAAATGTCAATTTCGTTGTGAAAGGTCTTGATATAAAAGTAATTGACAAAGCCTAAGACGATGATGATAAAAAATCCCGCCAGCGTCCAGACTTCAAATGCGGTAACCGCCGCTTTCCATGTTTTCTTGAATAGGCCGAGCGTTAAAGCAATCAGCACCAACGGTATGGCCAAAATGGCCGCGCTGCGGGCATCAAACCGAATGCCCAGCTCGCGCATGCGCCAGACATCATCGGCTTGAATCAGCTCGGTCGGCACGTGCCCGGGAACCAAAAGCCAGTACATGGCTTCACGTATGAGAACCATGGCAAGCACCGCCAAGGCGATCACAATAAAGCATTGGGTAAACAGCAAAAGAAAACGGCCGAAGGCTTTAGCAGGCATTCGGACGGGGGCAAAAAGCGACATGGTAGCGACGGCTTTGAAATTGCAATGATTTTATTGTAAAGAAAAAATGGTTTTTCGAGGCACCTCGACGCAGCGTTTTGCCCCGAAAAACTTATCCGTTATGGCTGTTGTACAAAAAGGCTTTCGCCGTAAATAACGGCCATCGGGCCGCTCAGTACGCAGGCGTTGAGCGAGGGCTCGGAGCTGACCATGGCTTTTTCGGCCGTGAGCGGGTCGGAGGTTGTCAAAGGCGTCTGCGCAATGGTCCAAGTAAAGGCAGCCAGGCAGGCAAAACAGACGATCCATTGCAGACGGTGCGCGGGGTGCCAGAGCCGCCAAGTGCTCAAAACGTAGGTCAGCCTAAGCCACAGGCCCCAAAAGAGCAGTCCGGTGAGCAAAAGCAGGAAAAAGTCAGTGATAAACGGATAGTCGCTCCAGAGCCTGACGATCGTATCAAAAGGGGCGTGATAAAAGGAGCTCATGGCAGCGGCTGTGACCGGAACGCCGTAAAGCGCCATGTGGTGGATATTGACCACGGTGGTAACGAAAAAGTATGCATAAACGGCGGCGCAATAAGCGCCCAGAAGTTTCATCGTCCAAGGCCAGAGCTTGGCGCTTGCGAGCCCGGGCAAAATTAAAATCACGGCAGGCTCGAGCGCCATAAAGACAAACCGTGCATCAAACCGCAGCCCGGCCATCCACATGTTGGCGAAGTCGTCGCCCGTGAGGCGGGCCACCACTTGCGGGTCGGAGACAAAAAGCTCCAAGTTCAATTCCCGAAAAAGAAACTGCACCACAAGCAGCAACAGCCCGAAAGTCATCATAGAAAAGGCAAGAAGCAGCCAACGGACAATCGGATGTTCGGGCCGGATCGGTTCAGGGATAATGGACATGGTGCTTAACGAATATTTTCGATGGCTTCAGACAGTTCCAACCAGCGCGACTCGAGCGCTTCGACTTGGGCAGCGGCTTCGCCCCGGCGCTTAAGGGCCGCGGCGACCTCGTCGGGATTGCCGTTATTGTAAAAGTCCGGATCGGCCAGTTTCGCATCGAGCGCCTTCAGTTCATCGCTTAAAGGGTGAAGCTTCTTTTCCACTTGGGTTAATTCCTTTTGCAAGGGCTTTCTCAAGTTGGCAAGGCGCTGACGCTGCTGCGCGGCTTGCTGGCGGGCCTCTTTTTTATTGAGTGTATTTTCCGCGGGGGCGCTGCTTTTGGCCTTTTCGGCACTTAAGCTTGCTTTACGGGTTTCCAAAACCAGCTTGGCATAATCGTCAAGATCGCCGTCAAACTCCGAAACAATGCCTTCGTGCACGAGCATGAGCCGCTCGGTGGTTGCCGCAAGCAGGTGTCTGTCGTGCGAGACGATAAGCACCGATCCCTCAAAGGAGGAAAGTGCCATCGTGAGCGCTTCGCGCGTTTGCATGTCCAAGTGGTTGGTCGGTTCGTCCAAAACCAGAAGATTGGGTTTATCCCAAGCCAAAAGGGCCAGGGCCAAGCGCGCCTTTTCGCCGCCGGAGAAGGGGCGTACGGGGCTTGTTGCCATGTCGCCGCTAAACTTAAACCGGCCGAGAAAGTCGCGCAAAACCTGTTCGCGCTCTTCGGGTGCCTTGCGGCGCAAGTGCTGCAGCGGCGTTTCATCGTCGCGCAACTGCTCAAGCTGGTGCTGGGCAAAGTAGCCGATCTGAAGGCCTTGGCCGAAACGAAATTCTCCCGCCTGGGGCTTGAGCTCTTGGCAAATGCCCTTAACCAGGGTGGATTTGCCCGCCCCGTTAACGCCCAAGACGCCGATGCGTTCGCCTGCGCGGATGCTAAAGCTCACGTGGCTGAGAACACGCTTGTCGCCGTAGCCCAAAGCTACCTCTTCGGCATCGACCAGATGCTCGGGCAGGCGCTCGGGTTTTAGAAATTCAAAGCGCCATTCGCGCGCGGCCCGCACGGGCTCGACGGCCTGCAGCTTTTCGAGCATCTTGATGCGCGACTGAGCTTGACGCGCTTTCGTGGCTTTGTAGCGGAAGCGGTCGATATAGCTTTGCAGGTGGGCGCTTTGCCGCTCGTAGGCTTTGGCGGCGCTTTCAATTTGTTTGAGCCGTTCGATGCGCAGCATTTCGAAGGCGCTGTAGTTGCCGGAGTAGCGGCGGATCGTGCCGTCCTCGATCGACCAAATGGTCGAGACGATCCGGTCTAGGAATTCGCGGTCGTGGCTGATGATGATCGTGGTGGCGCGTTGGCGCTTGAGCCACGCTTCAAGCCAAATGACGCTATCCAAGTCGAGGTGGTTGGTCGGTTCGTCAAGCAGCAAAAGTTCGGCCGGGCACATCAGCGCCCGAGCCAGTGCCAGGCGGTTTCTCCAGCCGCCCGAGAAGCTTTTCACGCTGTGCGTGGTGGCCTCTTCGGTAAAGCCCAGGCCGTGCAAAATGATTTTGGCCTGAGCGAGGATGGCGCCTTCGTTGAGTTCGGCAAGCTGCGCGTGCGCGGCCGCCAGGGCCATGTCGTCTTTGGCTTCGGAGAGCGCTCGGCGTGCAGCCATGAGCGGCTCGTGCCCGGAGAGCACCCAGTCAATGGCGACTTGGTCCACGACCTCGATATCTTGGGCTACATAGCCGATGCGGCCGAGTTCGGGTGCGCTGATCGTGCCCGACTCAATGGGCACCTCGCCCAGGATCGCTCCGATTAAGCTGGACTTGCCGCAGCCGTTATTGCCGACCAAGCCGATCCGTTCGCCCGGATTGGCCAAAAGGGTGGCGTGCGAATAAAGCGTCCGCACGCCACGCATTAAACTCACATCTTGAAGTCGCAGCATTAGGGTAACTCGTTTTTGCGCAGTAAAAAGACCATGGAATCTTCTTCCTCGGTGGCAAGCCATGTAAAGGGCACGCGCGGGAAAGCCGCTTCGCAGGCTTCGCGCCCGTCGCCCACTTCCACAATCAAAAGCCCCTTGTTATTGAGATGCTCTTTTGCTTCGCTCATGAGGCGCCGTACGATATCAAGCCCGTCATCGCCCGCGCCCAAGGCAATGCTCGGTTCGTGGAGGTATTCTTCGGGCAAGCTTTGCATGGCTGCGGTCGTTACGTAGGGCGGGTTGCTGATGATGAGATCGTACGATTTGCCTTCAAGCGCGTTAAAGAGGTCGCTTTGAATGAGCTCAATGCGGTCAGCCATGCCGTAATGCTCGACATTGATGCGGGCAACGTCTAACGCATCTTTGGAAATATCCACACAGTCAACGTGGGCGTTGGGGAAGGCTTCGGCCGCTAAAATGCCCAAGCAGCCCGAGCCGGTGCACAGGTCAAGCACGGAACTCACCCCTTCGACATCGGTCACCCACGGGGCCAGCTCGTCTTTAAGCAGCTCGGCAATGAAGGAGCGGGGAATGATCACGCGTTCGTCGCAATAAAACGGGTGCTCGGTGAGCCATGCTTCTTTTAAGAGGTAGGGCGTGGGGATCTTGTCGACGGCGCGCCGCTCGATGCGTTCCAAAAGAAGCTTCAGTTCGGCGTTTGACAGGCGGGCGTCCCAGAACCGGTCAAGGTCTTCAAAGTCCAGCTTGAGCGTGCGCAGCACGAGGAAATACGCTTCTTCGTACGGATCGGCACAACCGTGGCCGCAGAAAATGTGGTTGGTCTTAAATTGCGTCATTGCATAGCGAATCACATCGCGGATGGTTTGCAGGCGGCATTGGTGGACGGTTTCATCGGTGATCATATCTCGTAACCCTGTATTCGAAAAGTCGAGCCAGAGCGGCAAGCTCCGGTCTAATAAGTGAGCTGAATTTTAACAAACTTTGTTTTCACGAAAGCATTTGCTGTCAGATGTTCAGCTTAGAGCGGGCTCGGAAAATGAAAAAGGCCCCGCAGCGGGAGCCTTTTAGAGAATGAGCCTCAAAGATTATTTCTTCTTGGCGGCGTCCAGGGCCTTTTTCACACTGTCTTGGCTCGGACGGAAAGCCGTCAGGCGTTGTTGGATAATCGCCGGGGCTTGGGCAATCATGGTGTTGTAGCGATAGCCGCCCTTGACCAAGGTCTTTAACACGTTGGCAAAGTCAAAGTAGCAGTCTTCGCGCTTGACCTTGGCCGTGTGTTGCAAGCCCATGAAGTCGGTCCAACCGACCGTGTAAACCACGCCCTTGTCGCTGACATCGCAGTGCGTGACGCCCACCGGGTCGCACACCCAAACGTTGTTGGGTTGTTCAGCAGGTTTTTCATTGGCTTTTTGGTTTTCCGTTTCTGCCATTTTCATGTTTCCTTATATAAAAATTAGGCTTGTTGTTCTTTAGCCTTTTGAATCGCCTCGGTCTTCTTCGTATAGATGGTTGCGAATACGCCGGCGATAATGATCATTATCATACCTAAAAGTCCGAGCGAGGGCACGTTTTCGCCGAAAAGCACAAAACTCACCAACGCCGAGAAGGGGATCGCGGAAAAGCCCAAGCAGGAGCTCAAGAGCATGTTGCCGTAGGCATAGGAGCGCGTCGTACAGATTTGTCCGAGCGTGGCGCAAATGCCCATGCCGACGAGGTAGGCGCCCGACTCAAGCGTGGGCATGTGCATGCCGTCTTCAAGCAGGTAGCTGCCGAGCACGCCGAAGACCGCGCCGAAAGCAGAGAAATAAAAAACGATGCGCCATGAAGGTTCTTTTAAATTGCCGAGCTCTTTAATTTGCCAGTACACGATCAAATCGATGAAGGCCACAAATAAGCACGTGAGCGCCGGCCAAAGGTAGCCCGCTTCAAAGGAAGGCTGCAGCACCGTCGTGACGCCGGCAAAGCCGAAGACAATGGCCAGGATCACGCCCCAAGGCGCCGATTCTTTTTTGAGGTAGGCAAGGATAATAAAGTTCGCTGCCATAAATAGGGGCGTCGTATAAATCAAGGTCATGTTCGTGCCGAGCGGCATCTGGCCGATCGTAAAAAACCACAGTCCGACCGAGATGGTTCCGAGCACCGCGCGCTTGATATGCCCGCCCAGGTGTTGGGTGCGAAGGCTCAAGCCTTGCGAGCGCACGAACATACCGATGGTGACAATGCCGATGAGCGAGCGGTAAAAGACGAGTTCGAGCGATCCGAAGTGGCCGCTACAGAGTTTGACAAAGACGGCCATGAAGGAAAAAAGCGCGGCAGCCGCCAATGCCCAAAGTGATTGCTTCATCATAACGATAACGAAATTGAGCTTTCAAATGTCCAAAATGCCGACATTGTAAACGCTTGTTCGCCCGCTCGAAAGAGAGGTTTGTACTGACTCCGATAGCATCGGGCCATTGAAAAGAACTAAGAGGCTGACCTTAGCGAGGTGCCAACGCCGCTTTACGACGCGTTTTCTCCTATGTTAATATGAGCAAAACTTGAAATGTACATTTGTTGGAACAAGGGTTTTATCAATGAAAGTTATTAGCGTTCTCAACCAAAAGGGAGGGGTCGGGAAAACCACCATTTCGGTGAACCTCGCAGCCGCCCTGCAAAATAAAGGCTATTCGGTGTTGCTCGTGGATGCCGATCCCCAGGGCTCGTCGCTTGACTGGTTTGCAAGCCGCGGCGACGGCGAGATGCTTTTTCCGGTCGTGAGCTGCCCCAAGCCCAACCTGCACAAGGTGATTGCCGACTTGGGACGCGGCCGCGACATTGTGGTGATTGACGGCGCCCCGCGGGTGACCGATCTTTCGCGCGCGGCGATGATGGCCTCGGACTTGGTCTTGATTCCGGTGCAGCCGAGCCCCTATGACGTTTGGGCAGCCGAAGAGGTCGTCAAGCTCATTAAGGAGGCGCAAATCTACCGACCTCAATTGCAGGCGGCTTTTGTTATTAACCGCAAAATTGCCAAGACGGCGATCGGCCGCGACATTGTCGATGCCTTGGAGGAGTTTGAGCTCCCGATTTTGTCGGCCGCGCTAGCCCAGCGCGTGGTCTACGCCGAATCGGCGGCCAACGGCCGGGCGGTGTTTGAAGACGATAAGCGCAGCTTAGCGAGCCGCGAAGTCAACCGCTTGGCCAAAGAAGTCATCAAGCTCTTAGAGGAGGGTAGCCATGAGTAGCGGAAAGAAAGTTTTATTCGGCGGCCGTCGTCCGACCGCGCACGTCAATCCCGAGCTCGTTGATGAATGGGTAAGCCAAGGGGCCGAAGCCGCGCATGCCGAGCCGGAACCGGCAGCGCCCAAAGCGGCGCCCGCACCGGCCGAGAAAGTAAAGATGAAGCGCCTCTCCATGGACTTGACCGAGCAGATGCACCGCGACTTAATGAAGTATTGCGTCGATCACGGCACGAAAGCGTCGGTGCTGATTCGCCAATTGCTTGAAAAGACCATCTATTGATAAGTGCACGGAGCGCTTCCGGCTCAAACGTTCTTAGCCGGAAGCCGCCCTGCGCTCCCAAATGAAGCGCCGTTGCCTTTCTCCGGCATGGCTAAATCGGCGAAATACCCAGTTTCGTGCTGTTTTTCTTTAGCGTTCGCGTCCACCAGTCAATCATCGCGGGCGAGACTTCGCCCGGCTTTGTCCGCAACACAAGCCGCAGAGGCAATAAGTCAAAGGGAGCCTTTACCGTCGTGATTTTGGCTTTCAACGCGGCTTTGACCGAAAGCATCGACTGCGGCAAAATGGCCCAGCCCAAGTTTCGCACGACCATTTCCAGTACCCAAAGGCCGCTATCGACTTCCCAGTAGTCTTCGCTTACGATCAGAGGCGGGGCGGCTTCGGAGTCGCGCGCGTTTACGATAAGCTGCCGGTAGTGCTTTAGGTCCTCCGCGGTCGGTGCGGCGATTTTTGCGAGCGGATGGTTCTTCCCGACCACGATTTGTTGCTGGGATTCGCCGATCACCACCTCATCGCTGTCAATGGCAGGCTCCGAGGAGTAGACAAGGAGCATATTCATCGAGGACTTTTTGAAAAACCACGTCATTTCCGAACCGGTTAAGTTTTCCAGTTGCAGGCGTACGGCCGGAAAGGCAAATGAGAAGGCCTTGAAAATATCGAGCATGACGGGCGCTTCCAATTCCAAGTCCACGCCCATGTATAGCGCCGTGTCTTCAGAGCCGTGAAGGGCCTTTGCGCGCAATTCCAGGCGTTGGGATTCGGCAAGTACCCGCCGGGCGCCCATCAATAGGGCGCGGCCCTTCGCGGTAATAGCCGGTTTCGGATGCCGGTCAAAAAGCGCATAGCCGAGCTCGGCTTCCAGCCCCGCAATATGAACCGAAAGCACGGATTGCGCTTTGCCGATCCGCCGCGCCGCGGCTGAAAAGGTGCCTGCTTCTGCCACGGCAACAAATGATTTCAGTTCTTCTAAAGTCATGATATTAAATTATCAAAATTTTGATGGAATCAATCTTTGTCTAACATATTTTAGATGATAAACTGTTCGGCGTGTTCAGTATCCGTCAGGTGTTTTATGTCCGTCAACCGCAAGGAAGTCATTAGCAGAAATCCGGTCAATCCCGATCAAAAAACGCTTCAATCCGTTTCCTTATCCAAAGAGCCGCCAAGCACACAACCTCGGGCGGCCAACGCTAAAAAAGAAAATGTCAGCCGCGCCGCCGTCTGGGCTGCCCGCGTGGGCTTTTTCGCCGGGGGCTTTACCGTGGCCTCTTGGGCGCCCTTGATTCCGTTTGTGCAGTCAAGCCTTGGGCTTACGCCTGCCGTGCTCGGCTTTTTGCTGCTCGGTTTGGGAACGGGCTCTTTTATCGGTATGCCGATGTCGCATTTCATCATTTCGCGTTTCGGCTGCAAACTCTCGATTACGGTCTCGGGGCTTTTGTCGTGTCTGCTGCTTGTGGCGCTTGCGCTGATGCCGGGATTTTGGTTTGAGGGGGCGGCGCTCTTTTTGTACGGCGTCACGTTGGGCTGCTTGGAAGTCAGCGTCAATCTCTACGGCACGCACTTGGAAAAGGTAAGCGGCCAGAGGCTCCTTTCGGGACTTCATGCTTCGTATTCCATCGGGGAAGTGGTCGCGGCCGGCTTGATGACGCTTTTGCTTGTTTCGGGCTTGGCGCCCTTGGCCGCCGTTGCTTTGATGATGGCTTTAATGGCAGCGGCCTTGCTTGTGGCCCGACGCCATATTCCGGATGAAAAGCTTGCTCGCCCTGAAAAGAAAGAGCGCTCCGAAGGCAGCTTCTTAAGCCCGGCGGTTTTTGCTTTGGCTTCGGTTTGCATCGTCATTTTCCTGGTTGAAGGCGCCATGTTGGACTGGAGTGCGCTGTATCTGCGCGACTTCGGCGGCGTCGCTCAGGAGCAGTCGCCCCTGGGCTACACCTTCTTCGTAGTGGCCATGGCTGTTTCGCGGCTTTTAGGTGACGGGCTCACCAACCGCTTCGGCGTTAAAGCCATGCTATTAGGCGGAATCGGCGTCATGGTTTTAGCCTTTGCGTTTATTGTCTTTTATCCGACGCCCGTTGTGCTATACCTGAGCCTCTTTTTCATGGGCTTGGGCATTGCCAACATTGCGCCCGTAATCATCTCGTCGTCGGCGCGGGTGGCCGGCGTTAATGCCTTAGGGGCCGTGACGGCGGTGACGACGGCCGGTTACGGCGGCCTCTTTGTCGGCCCGGCCGTAGTGGGAACGACGGCAAGCTTTATTACCTTGCAAGGCGCTTTTGCGCTGCTCGGTGCGCTCCTTTTAGTGAGTTTAGCCATGGTCTTTAAGATCACGGCAGACCGCCGCTACAAAGCCATTCTCTAGTCGCGGCAACAAACTCAAGGCCCGGAAAATTCCGGGTTTTTTATTATTTGTTGAAATGTGTAAAACAGTAAATCAGTAAATCAGTAAATGCACAGAAGCTTAATTGCATATTCGTGCATAAAGCCGACTGCGTAAGGCAAAAAGAAAAGGCAGACCTATCGGCATGACGCAAGACCAGGCCGGGCACGCCTTCTCCCGAGTCTCGCAGAGCGTCGCGGTGCAGACGAAAGCCTCACGTTCGGACCTGTACACTGGCTTGATCGCCGGTGATGTGGTGTTTTTTTAGCCTTCGAGAAAAACACATTTTTCGCAGGCGTTACTGTATTATTCGAGCTCTTTCACAACAAGGAACGCCTCAATGGTGCAAAAAGTCAAATCTGCCGTTATCCGAAGCTATAAGAAGGCCCGCTGGTTTTTCCTTTTAACGTTGGTGTTGCACATCATCGGCTTTAGCTGCGCGGCATTGGGCCTTTTGAGCTTATAAAGTTAACGATTTCGAGGAGCCGACTCAAGCGGCACGATAAGGAACAAAAAAGATCGTTAATCTCTCGGTTCAAGCAGTTCCTCGATGCTCACAAGATGCAGGAACGGATCATGGGCGGCTGCTTCGAGTAAGGCATCATCAAATCCCATCCGTGAAAAAAGCCAGTAATGAAAAACGGCGTTGTCAGAGAGCGGTAACCGTTCGCATTTAGCTTGCAGCGACCTCAATACTTTCATGCCGGTTTTTTCTTTTCGGTATTTACACTCGGCGACTAGACAGTGCTTCCTTGGCATATCCGAACCAACGATATCGATTTCGCTGTCGGCGTTCCACCAGCGGCCAAGGGCACTTGGGCGAAAAGGAAGCTTGCCGGCAAAACGCATTTCGATAAGGTATTGCAGGCAGACTTCCTCAAAACAATCGGAAGCAAAATCGGAAAAGAAAGGTTCCACCGTCTCAAGCCACTCTGATAAAGCTTCTTGGCGCGTCATGATGAGTGTTGGATTATTAGCCAAAAAACGGAACCAAAATTTCAAATATGGGTCGGCGATCCGATAGAGTCCACGGGAGGCATTTCCCAGCTGCCCGGGGCCTGCGAAAATAGGAAATTCTTTGATAATCAAGTCCATATCTTCCAATACGGAAAGATATTTAGAGAGCGTGCGGGAGTCGACCAGACTCTTTTGCGCAATCTCGTTTCTTGAAGTCGCTCCATAGGCAACGGTTTGCAAAATGGCATTATAAGTGGCCGGATCTCGAAACTCTTGCCTTAGAACGGACTGGGCCTCGTCATTGAGAAAACCGTTGGAGCGCAAGAGACTCGTTGCAAGATTTTCTACCATTGATTTCTGCGAGTTGATGCCTTGCCAGAAGTACGGAATGCCTCCTAACGCGGCATACCCTTTGAAAATGTCGTCCACCGAATAAGATGGCACAAATTCAGCAACGGTTTTAAAAGGGAGGGGACGCACTTTCATGATCGTTCTGGCACGGCCAAAAAGCGGATTTTTTTCTCCGAGGACTTCTTTGGCAATAAAGGAGACGGCACTTCCGCATAGAATAAGCATGATGTTTTTGTTTGAAAGCTCCTCGTCCCAGAGAACTTGCAGCTCGGAAAGAAGGCTGGGGCGTTCCTTAGCAATGTACTGAAATTCGTCAATGACGATGACAGTCCGCTTTTTTGAAGGAAAGTCGGCGAGAGCTCTGAGCGCAGCATCCCACTGCAAAAAGCGTTGTTGGGCGTTTCCGCAAAAAGTACCGACAGCTCGAGAAAATTGCTCCAGTTGATAAGAGTCTTTCCAGGCTTTCGCCGTGTAGAAAAAAAAGGCCTTTCCTTTGCAAAATTGTTGAATAAGTGCCGTTTTGCCGACGCGCCGTCGACCATAAATAATTGCTATTTCTGCCGTTCGGCTTGCATAGGCATCTTCCAGTACTTCAAGTTCTCCTAGTCGACCAAAAAATTGTATTTCTGTCATAAAGCCCCCAAGTGAGGTATTTCTTGAATCTTTGAAGATTATATTCTGCCAGATTGTAATCTTCCAGAATATAATCTTCAGACATAAAGCATTGGAAGCGAAGAAAGGTAAAAAGGTCGGAGCCGTAGTCGGTGATAAAGAAATTCAAGATGGTCTAAAAACAAATTGGAATGACTACGTGCCTTATGTCCGGGCGTTTTTTGAAAAGCAGCCGGCAGACATTCGGTACCTGCGGTTGAGTGCTTTTCTGCCAGAGATTTTCGTTTTGGCGTCACAATTCTTCTATATACTTAAGGCGGAGCATTGGAGCGCTTAAAAAACGGGGCGTACAAAAAGAAAATGCTTAAATAACCATTTGAAAACAAGGTTATTTAAGCATTTTTGGTGCCCGGGATCGGACTCGAACCGATACGTCTCGCAACGCCAGCACCTGAAGCTGGTGCGTCTACCAATTTCGCCACCCGGGCAATAACTCTTCACAGTGAAGAGCGCCATTATAGAATAAGCGAGCAGATTTTGACAAATACGAGAAAAAAAAGTTCATCCGCCGGTAAAAAAGACAAGGGCGGACAGTCCAAGAAAACGCAAGGGCGCGTGAAAAATTATGTGGTGCAGGAGCTTGTCGGCTTAGCCGTGGGCGTTTTGCAGGCAGCCGCGGCCGAGCTGGATGCTTCGGAGCTTTATGTGCTCTTGGCCAAGCAATACCGAAAGCTCAATGATGAGCTCTTTTCCAAAGTGCTTGAGCGTCTGATCAATGATTCCCGCATTGAATTTAATGCCCAGAATAAAACTTTCCGGCATAAGCTCAGCAAGGAGCGTGCCGGCATTGTGATGGTGATGGCGCAATCTTTACCGGTTGTGGTTGATAACGAAACCGGGGAGCGCTTTTCGATCCCGTCGGATAAGGCCGGCCTCTACCTGCCGGGCGATCAGGTGCTTTACACCTTGGTCTCCGTTCCGTCTTACGACTACGGCGAAGTCGAGCGCTATGCGAACGTAACGCAGGTGCAGGCCCGCACCATAACGGAAATCATCGGGGAGGTGAAAAAAACGACCCGCAAGAACGGGCGCGTGGACCGGCACTTTAAGAAAATGGATCCGCGGCTATGCAATTTAAGCATCGAGTTGGCCGAATCCGATGAGGTCCTTGACCGCTGGGTGGGGCAAAAGGTGGTGGCCGTGATCGACCGTTATCCGAACGAGCAGTCTCGCAAGGTGCGCGTGCATATTGATCGGGCCTTGACGGTCGAAAACGACTCGCAATTGGAAATCGAGTTGGCGGTTCGCCAGTTTAGCCTTCCCTACCGGTTTTCCGATGAAGCGCTTGCGCAGGCCGATGCTTTGCCTGAGAAAGTGCTCGCCAAGGACCGCAGGCGCCGCGTGGATCTCCGGGACGTTCCGTTTTGCACGATTGACGGGGAAGACGCCCGCGACTTTGACGATGCGGTATACGCCGAGAGAAACGGCGACCAATGGCGACTGTTAGTGGCCATTGCCGATGTGAGTTATTACGTCAAGCCCGATACGCCCTTGGACGTGGATGCGCAAACCCGGGCCACCTCGGTGTATTTCCCGCGGCGGGTGATCCCGATGCTGCCTGAGAAGCTTTCTAACGGTTTATGCTCCTTGAATCCGGGGGTAGATCGTTGCTCGATGGTCTGCGACATGATGATTGACGAGCTGGGGATGGTAAGAGCCTACCAGTTCTATCCGGCCGTGATTCATTCGCACGGGCGTCTCACTTACACCAACGTCTGGCGCTACCTCTCGCGCGAAAGCGTTCCTGATGAAAAAGATCTGCCCAATGAACTTTATCCGGTGCTCGAAGAGCTTTATGCGCTTTACAAAGTGCTGCGGCAAGCACGAGAAAAGCGCGGCGCAATTGACTTCGCAACGCGCGAAACGCAGGTGCTCACCGATGAAAAAGGCGAAATCATGGGCATTGTGGCCCGAACAAGTAACGATGCGCACCGCTTGATTGAAGAGTGCATGCTCGCAGCCAATACCTGTGCGGCAGACTTTATCGGGCGCAACCGTCGCGTGAGCTTATACCGCGTACATGATTCTCCGTCGACTGAGCGGCTGTTGCAGCTGCGCGAAGTGCTTTCAGGCTTTGGCTTGACGTTGGGCGGCGGCAGCAAGCCCACCGCGGCCGACTATGAAAAGGTAGTGCAAGCCGTCAAGGATAAACCCTATGCCGAAGCCATCCAGCTTGCGCTTTTGCGTTCAATGCAGCGCGCTGTGTATTCGCCTGACAACATCGGACACTACGGCTTGGGCTATGAAGCCTATACGCACTTTACCTCGCCCATCCGGCGCTACCCGGACTTGCTCGTGCACCGCACGATCAAGGCGATTTTGGCTAAACGCACCTACCGGCCGACGGTTTACGTGCAGGCAACCGGCGTGCTCACCAGCTACAGCGGCCAATCCTTAGAGAGAACGTTGCAAAGCATGCCGCAGCCCGCGGCCGACACGCCCCGCGATCCTTCGCGCGGCGATTGGGTGAGTTTGGGTAAGATTGCTTCGGCCTGCGAGCGACGGGCCGATGACGCGAGCCGCGACGTGGTGGCTTGGCTTAAGTGCCGCTACATGCAGCAAATTGCCCAAAATAAGCGCCGCTTTAGTGCGCGCATTACCGCCGTGACCGGTTTCGGCATCTTTGTCGAGCTGCTGGACGTTTTTGTGGAAGGCTTTGTGCACGTCTCCAACCTGGGTTATGACTATTTCGATTTCACGCCCCAGGGGACGCTGCTCGGGCGCGATTTCGGGCAAACCTTTGCGGTAGGCGACTTGGTGAAGGTGAGCCTATTAAACATTGATGAAGACAAACGCCGGATTGATTTTCGGATTGCCTAGCCGATCGGTACAATATCGGCCATCTGAATAAGGGAAAAAACAATGTCTCAAAACATGGTCTTGGCCGGCTTTCACGCGGTGGGAGCCCGCCTTCGCAAGGATCCGGATTCGATTATTTGCGTCTACATTGATCCGGCACGGCGCGACAAGCGCATGATGCAGATGCGCGAGGAGTTAAAGTCCCTCGGGGTGCGGGTGATGCAGGCCAGCCACGAGCGCCTAAGCGGCATGGTAAGCCGCGACATTCCCCACCAGGGGATTGTGGCGATGGCCAAAGCCCTCGAAGTCTCGCTTACCTTTGACGACTTGATGAATGAGCTGCGCCCGGATTCGCTTTTATTGATTTTGGACGGCATCACCGATCCGAGAAACTTCGGGGCGTGCTTGCGCTCGGCCGATGCGGCGGGCGTTCATGCGGTCATTATTCCGAAAGACCGTTCGGCAAGCCTGACGCCGGCTGCCGCCAAAGCCGCGGCCGGTGCCTCCGAAACGGTGCCCGTGGTGACCGTGACCAATTTGGCCTCGGCGATTGTGGAGCTGCGCGATGCGGGCGTAACCGTTGTGGGGGCCGCAGGCGAAGCCCAAAAGACGCTTTACGACTTTGACCAAACGGGGGCTTTTGCGTGGGTGATGGGAGCCGAAGGGCCGGGCCTGCGCCAGTTAACCCGCAAGCGCTGCGACGACTTGGCGAAGATCCCTTTAACGGGATCTGTGGAAAGCCTGAACGTGTCGGTGGCGACCGGCATTTGCTTATTTGAGGCGGTCCGTCAACGCTATCAGAAAGCGCAAAAACTATCGGTCTAGGCCGTTGCGGATATTATCCAAGAGCTCGCGCGCGCTTTTGGCGTTCGCGAGCATTTTTTGTACGTTGGCCCGGTCAGCCGGGGTGAGCTGCCGCTCAAGCGCATCCATCAAGGCCAAGATGGCAGGCTCCTCATCGCTTGAGAGATAGGAGGTGATGGCGTAGGCAGCGGCAATATTTTTACCGACGCCCGCGCCGAACCGAAAGAGGTTGGCGAGCATCAAGAGCGCCTTGTTTTCGCCTTGCTGGGCAGCGCGCCATGCCCAACGGAAAGCTTCGTCGTAGGAAGCCAGCGTACCGAGACCGTTTTGATACAAAAGGGCCAGTTCGTATTGCGCCGGTGCATAGCCCGATTTGGCCGAAAGCTTGATCCAACGCATGGCTTCTTCTTCGTTGCGCTTAGGGTAGTCCGGTCTCAGGAATAAGAGCCCGAATTCGTACTGGGCTTTCGGGTCGTTATTCACGGAGGCTTTGCGAAGCCAGGTAGCGGCCTGCTGCAAGTCGACGTCGCAGCCTGTGCCGTGCGCTAAGGCGTAGCCCACGCGGTATTGCGACGGCACGTGCCCTTGGGCGCCTGCCAGCCGAAACCAGCGCAGTGCCTGGTAGGGATCGGGCGAGCCGTTAACGCCTTCAAAAAGCGCGCAACCCAGGTCATACTCGGCCTCGGCATCACC
>DVNT01000052.1 GCA_018714185.1 Candidatus Aphodousia gallistercoris
TTTTCTTTAGCCATCCCAATGAGCTCCTGGCAACGCTTGAGCAAACCCTGGTCTGGCACGGCTTTACCCGCGAACAGGTTAAGCTCGTTGCCGAGGAACCTTTTCAGCTCAGCGATGATGAAGAGGACGACTACCTCTATCCGGCCTTTGACGGCAAGCTTCACGAAATCCAGCCCCCGCAAGAGAGCCAGACAACGCAAGTACCCAGTTCCCTGCGCTTGAACTAACCGTCTTACCAGAGCTTTGCCTGAAGGCAGGGCTCTTTGACAAAGCGATTTTCGTTACCCTGAATCGCTTCGATGCGCTTGGCCCGGGTGCATTCCCATTGGTCAACAGGATATTGCTTATTCCATGCCTGCATAAGATTTTGTTGCGACCGGCTTAACCGAAAGCGCGGGTACGCTTCTTGCATGTATAGGTAGGTTCTGGCTATCGGCCCGCGCGCATTCTCCGGCGGCTCAACACGACGGTTATCGATTTTCATGGCACAAGAGCCGAAATCGCTTTGAACCCCGGGCAATTCCTGGAAACGATAATTTTGCCGGGCCGCATTGACCGCACCGATCGCCGGATACAAGTTGTACATATCGGACTGCATGAAGCGATATTCATTATTAACCTTTTCGGCGCACTTGCGCCCCTTAAAGGCCTTACCGCCCTTGTTGACGCAATCAGGATGGCCTTCTCGCCACTCCAGGAAAGTGCGGCCGAAATTTTCTGCCGGCACCACATGTTCCCACTCCACACGTTCGGCACGGTCTTTGAACTTTTCAGTCACGAAGCCCGCCGGCAGCTTCACTTTCTTTTTCGCATCAAAGCTTGCCTCGCAATAAAAGGTCACCCGATGATCATAGTAGACCTGTTGCTCAAGCATCCGCTTTGCTTTGTTAAAGGAATCGTTGTGAGTATTGCCTTGTGCCCAAACCGAGGTTGACAAAACGGCAACGGCCAAAAAAAGCAGTCGTTTTTGCATAACGCAGTCCGAAAAAATGATTTGTCCAGTATAACGGCAATCCGTAGAAAAAACCGTTCAAGGGACCGGAAAAAGAAAGCCCCACCGGTTAAGGTGAGGCCCCAAGCGAATCAAACCGATTCGAAATTATTGGCGTTCGTAAACGATTTCGCCGTTTACCATCGTCATATCAACGTGTGTATTGAGGATTTCGTCCGGATTGATCGTAAAGATGTCCTTATCGAGAACGACCAAGTCGGCGACATAGCCGGCCTTAAGCCGCCCCTTGGAACCTTCCTCGAAGGAAGCATAGGCGCTTTCATACGTATAGGCATCTACGGCTTGATAGATGTCGACGCATTCTTCCGGGTGGAAGCCGCCGGCGGGTTCGCCGCGCAAGTTCTTACGGGTAACCGCGCAGTAAAGGTTCGGCAACGGATTCATGTCTTCAACGGGGCTATCGGTACCGTAGCTCGTGTGTACGCCCAAGTCGATCAACGTCTTGAAAGCGTAGCTTGTTGCCGCCAACTCCTTGCCGACGCGCGCTTCCACAATGCCCGTATCGTAATGCAAGAAAATGGGCTGCACCAAGGCGAGAATATCATTCTTTGTAAAGCGCTCAAGCAACGGACGATCGGTAATCTGCACATGGATGATGCCGTGGCGCAACGGATTTTGCCCGTTCGTGCACACCTTGTCGTAACTATCAAGTACCGATTCAACGGCGGCATCGCCGATAGCGTGCGTAGCCACGCTGCAACCGTGCTCAGTAGCAATCTGCACCAACGTATCCAACTGCTCTTGCGTGAGCGTTGCAATACCTCGGGTCGAAGGATCGTCCGCATAGGGCTTGCGCATGTAAGCGGTGCGGGCGCCAAGGCTGCCGTCGACAAAGAGCTTCAAGGGACCAAAACGGTTGAAATCATCGCCCACGCCGGTCTTATAGCCCATGGCCAAAAATTCCTTAAAGCCTTCGGGTTCCATGAAATTAAATTGATGGTAAACACGGATGCTGTGGTTTTCAGCCATCACTTCGTTATAGGCTTGCAGGGTCGAGCGCCAATCATTCATGCGCACGTCGCAGGTTTGCACCGAGGTTACGCCCGTTTCATTGGCGTGCTTAATAGCCGTTAAAATCAGGCGCTTTTTCTGTGCCACGGAACGCTCGCTCATTAGGCAGCGCACTTGGGCGCGGGCGTTTTCACGAAATACGCCCGTAAGCTCGCCGTTTTCCTGGTCAATGGCACCGCCCGCGTTGGGAACGGTTTCGGTTGTAATGCCGGCCATCTCAAGCGCTTTGGTATTGCACGTAAGGATATGGCCGCAAGCGCGGTCGAAAATAATCGGGTATTCGGTCGAAATTTGATCCAAGTCGTGGCGGGTCAAAAGGCGGTGCTCATCAGTGAAATAATCCTGATTCCAGCCCATGCCGTGCACCACTTCCCCGGGTTGCAGGTCATTTTCTTCGATGTAGCGGCGGCCACGCTCGATCACCTCGGCAATGGTGCTAACTCCGTGCAGCTGCACGGCGGCCAAAGCAATGCCCGTGTTATAGAGGTGCTGGTGCGAGTCATTAAAGCCCGGAACAATCGTACGGCCCTTGGCATCGTATTCGCGTTGGGCCGTGCCGGCCGCACGGACCTCTTCTTCACTGCCGACGGCAACGATACGGCCTTCGTCGTTAATCAAGAGCGCTTGAGCAAAGTGCTCGCGTTCAACATAAATCTTGGCGTTATAAATCAGCGTTGACATTTTATTGTGCATCCTTGTTTTGTTGGGCTACCAGGGCGTCGTGGTTCTTGCGGAACATGATTTCATAGATCACCAAACCTAAGAGCGGAACAATGAAACCGAGTACCACCGTGAAGGGATCGTTAACGATCGTGTTGGCGATCAAGCCGATCATGATGGCGCAAATCAACAGAATCGGAATCGGGTACAGCCAGACCTTGTACGGACGTTCCAAGTCCGGATACTTGCGGCGCAAAATAATCACGGAGAAGAAGGTCATGCCGTGGAAGATCATGCCGCACAAGGCCACAAGGCTCGTCAATTCACCCAAAGTGCGGGACATAATCAGCACGATGGCTAAGCAAGCCGAGGCGATTTGGGCGTTCATCGGCGTGCGATAGGTCGGGTGCAACTTGCCGAAGGGCTTAAAGAACGCGCCGTCGCGGGCCATGGCGTAGTACATGCGCGGGAAGGCGAGCACGCATCCGTTTAAGGAACTGAAGATCGCCAGGATCATCGCGGCGCCGACGATATACATGCCGGCACTGCCAAAGAGCATGTTGGCGGCTTCCGTGCCCAAATAGAAATTACCCGAATCAACCATTTCCACAATCTTGTCATACGGCACAACACGGAAAATGGAGTAGTTAAAGAGCACGTACAAAAGGGCCACACCCGTAATCGCCAAAATAAGCGACAACGGAATATTTCTCTTCGGATTCTTGATTTCTTCGGCGATGTTGTTGAGGTTCGTCCACCCTTCATAGGCCCACAAGGTGGCAATCACGGCAAAACCGATCATGGACATCAGGGTACCGAAGGAAGGCATTTCACCGGGTATCATGAAGAGATCGGGCGATTCGGTGCCGAAGAAAAGTCCGGCAAACAAAATGAGCAGGATCGGCAACATCTTCAATACCATGAAGACGTTTTGCAGGCGGCTGCCCAAAGCAACGCCTCGAATGTTAATGAGCGTTAAAAGCACCACCGTGGCAATGGCAATCACCTTTTGAGCAACGGGGTCAATGGTCCAAAGCGAATTGAGCGCTGCGGCAAAGGCCACGGCTAAAGCGGCAATGGAGCCGGGGTTTGAGAGCGTGAAATTTCCGAAGCCGCACATAAAGGCGATGCGTTCGCCGTAGGCTTCGCGCAGGTAGACGTAGTAGCCGCCCGCTTTCGGAATCATGGCTCCCAATTCGGCAAAGCAGATACCGCTCAAAAGCGTGACCAAACCGCCGATAATCCAAACCAAGAGAGAAAGCCCCGGGCTCATGCCGGCGCGTTGCAGGACGATAGCCCCGATATAGAAAATGCCCGAGCCGATCATAATGCCGGCCAAAACCGAGATGCCGCCAAAAAGCGTGACTTCACGGCGCATTTCCGTGGCTTCGCTTTGCAGGTTTCTTGCTGCAGAAGAAGTCGTCATCATTAATCCTTTTTTAAAAATAGTTATCGGAAACAAAAAAAAGTTGCATCTACCGATGCAACCTTCCATTTGTCTCACGTCTGATGACGACGGGCGTTTGCGATCGATAGCTCCTCCACTTCATTGCTGAAGCAGGAGTCACAGGGATATTCTCTCTGTGCCCAACTGGCTTATCCTGCCGGATGAACCGTTTCGGCGAATCGACCTTTTACCGTCATCTCCGGGCGCCCCCTCCGACGGTGACTCTTTCTCTTCGCGCCTCTATCAACTTTGAATGAAAATTTACACCCGTAAAAAGGACTTTGTAAATAGATCACCGGCAATAAAAAAGGGATCGCAACCGATTATTTTGCGATCCCTTAGGCAATATGCCCTATTTTTGGGGGTTAGTTCACCGCCGGCGAAGTCACCTCAAACGTGAAATGCCCGTCTTTGGCTCCCACAACCACCGTATCCTTGGGCTTAATTGATCCGTCAAGGAGCTTTCTCGAGAGGCCGTTTTCGATGTAGTCTTGGATAGCACGCTTTAAGGGCCGAGCGCCAAAGAGCGGATCAAAGCCCACCTTGGCGATTTCTTCCAAGGCATCCTCGCCTACCACGAGCTCAATATCCTGAGCCGCTACGCGAGCCTGCAGCTTCTTGAGCTGAATCTTCGCAATGTCCTTGATGACCTTATCGTTTAAGGCATTAAAGACCACGATTTCATCAATACGGTTGATGAATTCCGGACGGAAGTGCTCGCGCACCTCGCGCATGGCCGCTTCCTTAATTTCCTCTTGCGGACGTCCTACCAAGCTTTGGATTTCATGCGAGCCCAAGTTACTCGTCATGATGATCACCGTGTTCTTGAAGTCCACCGTGCGACCCTGGCCGTCGGTCATGCGGCCGTCGTCCAAAACCTGCAAGAGCACGTTAAAGACATCCGGGTGCGCCTTTTCGACTTCGTCGAGCAAGATGACGCTGTAGGGTTTGCGACGCACCGCCTCGGTGAGGTAGCCGCCTTCTTCATAGCCCACATATCCCGGAGGCGCACCGATTAAGCGCGCAACCGAGTGCTTTTCCATAAATTCGCTCATGTCGATACGAATCATGGCATCTTCCGTATCAAAGAGGAATTCGGCCAACGCTTTTGTCAGCTCGGTCTTGCCGACACCGGTCGGTCCCAAGAACAGGAACGAGCCGTACGGACGGTTCGGATCCGACAGGCCGGCACGAGAGCGCAAAATCGTATCCACCACGGCTTTGACTGCGGCGGGCTGGCCGACAACACGCTTTTGCAGCGCTTCGCCCATATGCAAAAGCTTCTGGCGCTCGCCCTCCATCATCTTGGAGACGGGAATCCCGGTAGCACGCGAGACCACCTCGGCAATTTCCTCAGCCCCGACGCTCGTACGCAAGAGCTTGGGTTCATTGCCCTTCTTGGACTCTTCCTTACGAAGCTTTTCTTCCAACTTGGGCAACACGCCGTACTGCAGCTCGGCGAGCTTATCGAAAAGGCCTTGGCGGCGATACTCCTCCATGCGATGCTTGGTCTTATCGATATCATCGCGCACGGTCTTGGCTTCAAGCGCCTCGACCTTTTCCTTTTTCCAGATTTCCTCGAGGTCGCCGTATTGCTTGGTCAACGTTTCGATTTCTTTTTCGATCGCTTCCAAGCGCTTGATGCTCGCCTCATCGGTTTCCTTTTTCATTGCTTCGCGCTCAATCTTTAATTGGATCAAGCGCCGGTCAAGCTTATCGAGTTCCTCGGGCTTGGAGTCGATTTCCATCTTCACGCGAGCGGCCGCCTCATCGATCAAATCAATTGCCTTGTCGGGCAAGAACCGGTCGGTGATATAGCGTTGAGAAAGCTCAGCGGCAGCCACAATGGCCGGGTCGGTAATTTCCACGCCATGGTGGGCCTCATACTTTTCTTGCAGGCCGCGCAAAATAGCGATCGTATCTTCCACGCTCGGCTCATCGACAAGCACCTTCTGGAAGCGGCGCTCCAAAGCCGCATCCTTTTCGATGTACTTGCGGTACTCGTCCAAGGTCGTTGCGCCGATCACATGCAATTCACCGCGAGAAAGGGCAGGTTTGAGCATATTGCCCGCATCCATCGAGCCCTCGGTTTTGCCCGCGCCGACCACGGTGTGCAGCTCATCAATAAACAATATGATCTGACCGTTCGATTGCGTGACTTCCTTTAAAAGCTTCTTGAGCCTTTCTTCAAACTCGCCGCGGTACTTTGCCCCGGCAATCAGACCGGCCATGTCCAAACTCAAAATACGTTTGTTTTTCAGCGTATCGGGGACTTCGCCATTGACAATACGTTGTGCCAAACCCTCGACAACGGCCGTCTTACCGACACCGGGTTCACCGATCAGCACCGGATTGTTCTTCGTGCGGCGCTGCAAAATCTGCATCGCACGGCGAATTTCATCGTCACGGCCGATCACCGGGTCGAGCTTGCCTTCACGCGCTTTTTGCGTGAGGTCCACCGTATATTTCTTAAGCGCTTCGCGCTGGTTTTCCGCATCGGGGTTGTCGGCCTTGTCGCCGCCTCGAACCTCATTGATGCTCGCTTCCATCGCGCGGCGGGTCAAACCGCAACGCTTGGCAATGCGACCGGCCTCGCCCTGCTCTTGGCACAAGGCCAAAAGCGCCATGTCCACGGAAATGTATTCATCGCCGCGGGCCATCGCTTCCTTTTCGGTCAGGTTAAGCCAGTTGATGAGATCACGCCCGGCTTGAATGTCGCCGCCCGTACCGGAGACTTTCGGCTGGCGTTTAACCGCCTCGTCGATTTCCGACACAAGCTTTTGCACGCTCACGCCGGCACGTTCGAGCTGGGATTTGCTTGAGCCGTCTTCATCATGCAAAAGGGCGGACAAAAAGTGCACGTCCTCCATGATTTGGTTGTCGTTGGCTAAAGCAAGGCTTTGGGCATCGGCAAGCGCCTGTTGGAATTTCGTTGTTAACTTGTCTTGTCTCATAGTCTTTATTGTTCCTCCGATTCTGCCCTTTCCGGGCGGAACCTTATCGTTTTCTAAAGACTATATCGGGTTGGGTTGATGGATTTTCAAGAGGAAAGCCAAAAAAATTTTATTATTTAGAATCAAATAGTTATTGTTTTGTTCACAAATCCTAATGATTTTGTAACATTTTCAAGACAGAGGCTGTGTTTAAGTGGGCAAGTTTTCAAAGATGGCCGCGGATTGTCAGAACGCCCAAGACGAGCGCAAAGAAAGCCCCGCCGAAATGAATAGCAAAGTGTTCGATAGAGGCAAGCCACTGGCCCGTAAGCATAAAGTGCAGATTTTCACCCAAAACAGCCGTAAGCGTAGACAGCGCTCCCAAAAAGCCCGTAATGATAAAAAGGCGCACCGCCGGAGAAATTTCCGGCCGGGTGGAAAGCCAAGCCAAGGCCATGCCCATGAGATAGGCAGCCAACAGATTGGAAAAAACGGTGCCCAAAGGCGAATTTAAAAACCACTGGGTGTTATTGAAGGCATAGGTTAGCATCCAACGCAAAAGCGCGCCGATGCTTGCACCTGTCGCTACGGATAAAATCACAAGCCACAACGGGCCGTCTTTGGTCATCATGGGTGTTTCCGGAGAAAAAATTCATGCCGATTATATGCTCTTGACATCAAATTAGTTCAAAATACTGAAGTCACCTTTTCTAAGAGGATACCGACCATGGAACTGTTAAATCAAAAAGCGCCCGCCTTCAGCGCCGAAGCAACAACCGGCACGATCAGCCTGTCAGACTTTGCGGGCAAACCTTTGGTTCTTTACTTTTATCCGAAAGACAACACAAGCGGCTGCACGATGGAAGGCCGCGACTTTGCAGCCCACTACGAAGAATTTAAAGCCCTGGGCTGCGAGATAATCGGTGTCTCCCGCGACAGCCTGCGCAGCCACAAAAATTTCTGTGAAAAGCAAGGCTTTCCTTTCCCGCTCATCAGCGACCCTGACGAGGCGCTATGCAAGCTCTATGACGTGATGAAGCTTAAAAAAATGTACGGGCGGGAGTATATGGGAGTCGAACGCAGCACTTTCCTCATCGATGCCAAGGGCGTTGTCGCCGGCGAGTGGCGCAAGGTGAAAGTCCCCGGCCACGTCGAAGCCGTGCTTGAAGCCTTAAAAGCCCTCCCCTAACCACTAGAAAGGATAGACCCATATGCCCTTACCCCGTAAGCCGAGAAAGCTCGGCGATATGCTAAGCGAAAAGGATACGGCGGCTCAAGCGCCTGAGTTAGCCGAGGCTAAGACCGTTGCCGCTACTGAGGCGATTGATGCGAAAGCCGGCTCCGCACCGGTAGCCAAGAAAGCCGCAGCGCCAAAAGCCAAAAAGACCACCGCAAGCAAGACCAAAAAGGCGGCAGCCCCCGACAAAAAGGACGTCTGCACGAATGTTGCCGAACAAGTGCCGGATTCGGCCGCTTGTGCTCCGAAGCGGGTTAAAGGCTACCGAGTGCAAACAACGGGGAAAAAACTTTTTGTATTGGACACCAACGTGCTCATGCACGATCCGGTTTCGCTTTTTCAGTTCCAAGAGCACGACGTCTACCTGCCGCTCATTACCTTGGAAGAATTAGACGGGCACAAAAAAGGCATGAGCGATGTCTCGCGCAACGCCCGCCAAGTCTCACGCTACCTTGACCAAATGCTCGGACACGGCAAAGGCAATATCCGAGACGGCATTGCTTTAAATTGCTTGGGCCACAGCGATGCGCTCGGCAAGCTCTTTTTCCAAACGCAAGTGCTCAATACCGAATTGCCGAGCTCACTGCCGCAGGGCAAAGCCGATAACCAAATTCTCGGCGTCGTCAAGGCGCTTCAGGAAACCATCAAAGACCGCACTGTTGTCTTGGTTTCCAAAGACATCAATATGCGCATTAAGGCGACGGCACTCGGCCTTTATGCCGAAGACTACTTTAGCGACAAGACGCTCGACGATACCGACATGCTCTATTCCGGGCGGCTTGAGCTGCCGGCCGACTTCTGGGAAAGCCACGGCAAAAAGATGCAAAGCTGGAAAGAAGACGGGCATACGTGGTACAAAATTTCCGGCCCCTTGGTGCGCGAAATGTTTACCAATCTGTTTGTGTACCTGCCCGATAACAGCTTCATGGCGCAAGTCAAAAAAATCGAAGGCAACACGGCCACGCTTTGCGTCGTGCGCGATTACATGCAGCCCAAATTTTCCGTTTGGGGCATTACGGCACGCAACCGCGAGCAGTGCTTTGCCCTGAATCTGCTGATGAATCCGGACATTGATTTTGTGACGCTTTTAGGCCAGGCCGGCACCGGCAAAACGCTCATCACCCTGGCTGCTGCCCTCGCGCAAACCCTTGACATGCGGCGCTTTTCGGAAATTATCTTCACGCGCGCAACGGTTAGCGTCGGCGAAGAAATCGGTTTCTTGCCCGGTACGGAAGAAGAAAAAATGCTACCCTGGATGGGTGCACTCGAAGACAATCTCGAAGTACTCAACAAGCTCGAAGGCGGCAACGAATGGAGCCGCAATGCCGCCAACGACTTGATCCGAAGCCGCATCAAGGTCAAGAGCATGAGCTTTATGCGCGGCCGCACTTTCCTTAACAAGCTCGTCATTATCGATGAGGCCCAAAACCTCTCGCCCAAGCAGATGAAAACGCTCATTACGCGCGCCGGCCCCGGCAGCAAAATCGTCTGTTTGGGCAACATTGCCCAAATCGATACGCCGTATCTCACCGAAGGCTCTTCGGGGCTTACTTACGTCGTTGACCGCTTCAAAGGTTGGGAGCATGCCGGTCACATCACCTTGCAGCGCGGCGAGCGCAGCCGCTTAGCCGATTTTGCCTCAGAAGCGCTTTGAAAAAATTGAACTTTCCTGCCCGTGTCGCTAAAGTGCCCCTTTAGCGACACGAATTTTTCAACATGCAGAACATTTCCTTTGAAAGAGCAAGGCTAAGTTGTGCGGTGTTTTTCATGGGACCGGGCTTGGGCTACGGGATCCTCACCTCGCGCTTGCCGTTTCTGAAAGCTCAGACCGGCGCAACGGAAGCTGAAATCGGACTCATTCTTTTATGCATCGGCTTATCGGGCCTAGCCGCCTTACTCGCAAGTAACCGGCTTCTCTCCCGCTGGGGCAGCCGAAGCATCCTGCTATTGTTTTCGCTCGTGCTGCCGGTTGCTGTGAGCCTGTGCGGGATCGCGCCGACGCCATCCGTGCTGGGCTTTATGTGCATCCTTGTCGGCTTGAGCATCGGCCTGTGCGACGTTTCGATGAATACGCAAGGCGTGATGATTGAGCGGCATTTTACGCGCCCGGCACTATCGCTCATGCACGCCGCCTACAGCTTGGGAGGAGTTCTCGGCGCTTTGTCCGGTGCGCTTTTTGCCGCGCTGGGCTTAGGAATGCTGGAAAATGCACTGGGCGTATTTATCCTGTACCTCTTTGCTCGAGCCTGGGCCACCAAAGGATTGATTGCCGGCAGCGGCGAACCGGTTCAAACGCAGTCGACACGCTCAAACATCCCTCCTCGGGTCAAAGAAAGAGTCCCGGCCCTTATTTATATCTGCGCGCTGATGCTCGCCAGCAATTACGCGAGCGAAGGATCGGTAGGAGAATGGGGGAGCCTCTACTTGAATCTGGAAAAAGGAGCGCCCGAAGAAACGGCGGCCTTGACCTTTGCCGTCTTCTCGACCGTAACCGTTCTGTGCCGATTGGCCGGAGACCGCATCCGACTCATGGTTTCCGATGCCCGGCTCCTAACGGGAGGCGGATTGATTGCCCTACTCGCCATGCTTTGTGTCTTGCACCTGGACCGTCCGGTGTATATTTTGATCGCTTACGGCTTCATGGAACTCGGCATGTCGCTCATGTCGCCGATTCTCTTTAGCCGGGCCGGATCTTGCCCGGGCATTAGCTCGGCACGGGCCATTTCCTTGGTTTCAACCTACTCGTACGGCGCCTTGCTGCTATTTCCGCCATTGCTCGGTTTCGCAGCCGAACATAGCAGCATCGGACAGGCTCTTTACATTGTTGTCGGGTTATGCACCGTGCTCACGATCGGCGGCTTGGCCTTTAGAACCAAGCGCCAAACCAATTAACCCAAGGCACAATCAAGGACCATCATCAGCAAAAATCCGGCCATGACGCTAAGCGTTCCGATATTGGAATGTTCCCCCAAATGAGCCTCGGGGATAAGCTCTTCGACGACAACGTACATCATGGCCCCGGCACTAAAAGCCAATAGCCACGGCATGAAAGGCGTAATCCAAGAAGCTACCAGCACTACGCCGATACCGAAGACGGGCTCAACCAAGCCCGACAAGGCGCCAAAAGTGAATGCCTTGCGGGCGCTGTAGCCCTCTTGCCTAAGGGGCAATGCCACCGAAGCGCCTTCGGGCACGTTTTGAATGCCCATGCCCAGCGCCAAGGCAAAAGCCGCAGAAAGCATCGCCGGATCGCCCGTTTGCCCCGCCACCACAAAGAGTAGCCCCACACTCATGCCTTCGGGAATGTTATGCAGCGTGACGGCAAAAAATAAAAGCGAGGCTCGAGAAAGGTGGCTCTTCGGTCCTTCCGGGTTCTTGGAGCCCGGGTGCAAGTGCGGCAAAAGCTCATCGAGCAAAAGCAAAAAGAGCACCCCTAAAATAAAGCCCCCGGCCGCCGGAACCCAGGCAACACCGCCCGCCTCTTCGGCCGCGTCCATGGCCGGAATCAAAAGGCTCCAGACAGAGGCCGCAATCATGATGCCGGCCGCAAAGCCCAAGGCAAGTCGATGCGAATGCTCGGAAATCTTGTGCCTGAAAAAGAAAACGCTTGCGGCCCCGAGTGCCGTCATCATGAAGGTAAAACCCGTGCCGGTCGCCGCCCAACCCATCATTGTCAAGATATCCATCGACGCCTCCCCGGGATACGTGCTGTTAAAGAATGCAAACAAAATGCTCGGTCAAGCTATTGTGGCAACTTTTCCCGGACAATGCAACGAATCTTTGACTTCATGCTATTGGCTTCATAAAATGAAGCTAATACCGTTTTTTCAAGGAGTTCATTATGCCTAGAACGATGGACGGGCTTCATCAGGCCATGATCTATCTGGAAATCATTCGCTGCCTGAATAAATACAGTAAAACAACGCCCGAACAAATACTGAATATGCTCGAAAGCCGGGGCATCCATATTCGGCTTTTGACCTTGCAGCGCTATCTCAAGCAACTATCTGAATGCGACCATCCCTACATTGAGCGCGACAACCGCTCCCGGCCTTACGGATACCGTTTCAGTCCTCAAGCCAGCGTTTTTGCGCGAGAGCTTAACCCGCGGGAAAGCCTTCTGATGCAATTGGTCAAGGAACACCTTCAATATCAGCTGCCCGCCAGTGTTTTCGAGTCTTTTGAAGGACTCTTTTGCTCGGCCAACGAGACGCTCTCCTCAACGAAGGGCCGCACGAGCAAAGAAGGCCGCTGGGTTAACAAAGTCGCCATCGTAGCCAATACCCTGCCGCAGATGCCGCCACCGATCAAAGGCCGCATTTTCAAAGAAGTGAGTGAGGCCCTTTACGAAAACAAGAAATTGGAAATTCAATACGAAAATAGCGAGGGCAAGCGAAAAAAATATGTCGTCAATCCCTTGGGCATCGTTCAGCAGGAGCCGCGCTTGTATCTTGTATGCCAGTTTGATGGTTATGACAACATCCGCCACATTGCCTTGCATCGCATCGGCTCGGCGAAAAAGCTCGACGATAATGCCTCCACGGTCCCGGGATTTAACATCGGCGAATATGTGAAATCTCAGCATTTCAACTACACGGGCGATACCGTGAGGCGCGTTCACTTGAGCTTTGACTTTACCAATCCTGTCACCAAGCGCAACCTGGAAGAATCGCCCTTTAACCGGGGACAAACGATCGAAGAGAAAGTCAATGGGCTTTACCACTTGGAAGTCGACATAGAAGACAGCCTATTGCTTGACGGCTGGCTTCGAACGTGGGAAAAGATCGCAGGGATTACCAACCTGCAAAAAGAGCCGATTGATTAACCGGCCCCGAAAAAACGTTTGCAATCGGGGAAGCTTGACATTCTTCCCCGAAATCGCTTCGCAAGTACACTAAAGGAGCATCATCGCAATCATCGTGCCGATCATGATAAAAGCAATCGCCACTTTCGCGGCAATGCCAGCGATCATGCCGACCCAGGTTGCCCAGCTGACCTTCGTGGCCTTGCGCATATCGCGATGCCCGATCATTTCTCCGGCAAAAGCCCCGATCACCGGAAATAAGAAAATGCCGACCAGCCCGAAAGGAATACCGACAATGGTGCCGATCAGAGCACCGGTCAGCCCCAGTTTTGTCGCTCCGGCTTTCTGGGCCCCCATGGTCTGGCTCACCCAATCAATAAGGATGGATAGCGCGGTGAGCACCCCAAGAAAAATCAAGGTTCCGGTTCCCATATGGGCATAGTCGTCCACATAAGCGATAATCCAGCCGCCGATGAAAATCATCGGGATGCCGGGAAGCGCCGGGATAATCGTACCGGCGATGCCGCAGGCGATCAGCAAAAAAGCGAGAATATACAAACCGTATGTAATCAACATTTCCATAGCTAAGTCCTCGCCCGATTTTTAAATTGGGTAAATTCGCCGAAGAAGGTCAAATCAATCGTACCGGTGGGACCGTTACGCTGCTTACGCACGATGGCTTCGGCGTTGCGCTCTTCATCGGTATCTTTTAATTGCTCATTGTAGACAACATCCCGGTACAAGAAGATGATCACGTCGGCATCCTGCTCGATGGAGCCTGATTCGCGCAAGTCACTCATCAGAGGTCGCTTGTCGGGGCGGCGCTCCAAGTCACGGTTTAGCTGCGACAAGGCAATGATGGGGCAATTCAACTCCTTGGCCAAAAGTTTCAGTCCCCGGGAAATTTCGGCAATTTCCAAGGCGCGGTTATCACCCCGCCCCTCGCCGCTCATCAACTGCAAATAGTCGATCACGATGAGGCCGAGCTGCTTGACTTCGCGCGACAGGCGCCGGGCGCGCGAGCGCACGTCCGAAATCGTCAAGCCCGAAGAGTCGTCCACAAAAATATTTTTTGAATTGGCAATATCGGTTACGGCGGCACTCATTCTCTGAGCATCGTCTCCCTCAAGCCGGCCGCTTCTTAAATGCTCGAGTTTAACGCGTTGGTAGGAACTGATTAAGCGCATGGCCAATTGCTCAGCCGGCATTTCCATGGAAAAAATCGCCACCGGCATGCCCGCGCGCATTGCGACAAATTCCGCAATGTTCATGGCAAAAGTCGTTTTACCCATGGCCGGACGTCCGGCCACGATGATCAGTTCGCCCGGATGCATGCCTTTCGTGAGCCGATCCAAATCAATAAATCCGGTGGGCACCCCCGTGACCGGGTTGGTACTTTTGGAGTTGTAGAGTTTGGTGACTTGATCGGCAACGGCAGACAAGGACTTTGAAATCGGCTTTAAGCCCTGGCCGGCAACTTGAGCATCTTCGCTAATTTGAAAGATCGAGCTTTCCGCACGATCGAGAATATCCTTCGTTTCCCTGCCCTTGGGTTCCAACGCCATGTCGACGATTTCTGAGCCGGCGCTGACCAAATGCCGCAAAATGCTTCGGTCGCGCACAATCTCGGCATAGCGGCGGGCGTTGGCTGAGTTCGGCGTATTCATCGCGAGCGAATTCAAAAAGCTCTTCGTGCCCTCCTGCCCCAAACCGATCGATTGCATGGCATCGTTAACCGTCAAGACGTCTGCCGGCCGGCCCGAAGAAATCAATTGGGTGATTTGTTCATAAATACGCCGATGGTCGCCGCGGTAAAAGTCCTCAGCGGTGACCACATCATTGACCATGTCGAAAACGCGGTTGTCAATTAACAAGCTGCCCAGCAGCCCTTGCTCGGCCTCGGTCGAATGAGGCGGCAAGCGCACGGTCTCGGTCGTATTTTTATTTTCTTCAGCCATCGTTCTTATCTCTAACTAAACCAATATCGGGGAAATGATTTTATCAAACACGCTGCCTCGTACATCAAGCGTTTTTTCGGGATTGTACTACCGTTACAATTCTTTCAATTTTTCAATGAGTTATAAGCTCACGTAAACGGTCGCTTAAACCGCCCGCCCTTTGTGTGGCATGATTGACGGAATTTTTAACGACCCAAGGCTCTGCCACCAGAAAAACCTCTTGTCTCGCACGCGTAACGCCCGTGTAGAACAATTCCTTCGAACACATCTCCGATTGGGGATCGTGCGGCAAAAGCACGGCAACGTGGTCGAATTCAGATCCCTGCGATTGGTGAATCGTCATGGCAAAAGCGTTTTCATGCACGGGAAGCAGCCCGACCGAGAGGTGCCTTGATCCTGACTCGTCGAAAATGACTTCCAGCTGCCCCTTTGACTTGCCCGGCACCACAACGCCGACATCGCCGTTGAAAACATTGAGGTCATCGTTATTGACCCGCACGATGATCATCCGCCCGCTATAGAACTCGGTTTGCGGCGATAAGCCGAACGATTGCTTCATGTACGCGTCAGCCCAATCGTTAAAAGCATTGACGCTGTCAGGCCCCTCGCGGGTAGCGGCCAATACCCGAAACGATTCAATCGTCTCAAAAAGCGCCTGCTGAAAGTTGCTTCTCTCAAGCCCCGCGTCTGCTCGGCGCACCAGCTCAACAATGCGGTCCAGGTAGGGCTTAGCCCATCGAAGCAAAGCCGGATGCAGACGGCCGGTTTCATAATGCCGCTTTTCCCAATAAATGCGGTCGCGAAAATCCGCACCCTCGCTCTGAAACAGCGACTCAAAGGCTGCCTCATCATAACCTTCGGGAGAGTTGATCATGGCGGCCAAGCGCCCGATGCCGGAACGGCTGTCAAATCGATAGCTTCGGGTTAAGCGCCCGACGCAATCGGCAAGCGCGCCGTCCGGTCGCGTCAAATCGGCAAAAACCGATCCGGGGCCGACCGCAGCCAATTGGTGGCTGTCGCCTAAAAGAACAACTTGCGTTCTTTGGGGATCAATCACCTCAAAAAGCTTGAGCGCCAGCTGCAAGTCAATCATCGAGGCTTCGTCTACAACCAGAAAGTCCGCTTCAAGCGGATTGCCCGGCATGGGACGGCGTCCGTCGCCCACCGGCATCACAAGCCACTTGTGGATCGTCCTCGAAGCAAGCCGTTGCTCGATCAGGGCCTTTTCCAATAGCGGAAATAACCCCGCATGAGCGGGCTCGGCTAAGGTGGCGGCAATCGCCTGCATCATCCGGCCGGCGGCTTTGCCGGTCGGAGCGGCCAGCGCAATTCGGGCTTTCGGCTTATTTTGCAAGGCGCATTCCAAGAGTTTTGCCACAGTAGAGGTTTTACCCGTGCCCGGTCCGCCCGTCATAACGGAAAAGGGCTTACCGAGCACTTTCTTTAACACTTGAACCTGCTCTTCGGACGTTTTCCCGGCTGCCCTGAAACGCTCAAGCGTTGCGCCGGCCTGAGCCTTAAACGGTAAAGCCTCAGACTGAAACGCAAAGAGCTTTTGCGCCAAAAGCCACTCTTGACGATAATGGCGCCGCCAATATAGCCGCATCCGACCCGGGGCAAAGTGGTCGGCAATCACAGGCACCTTCGGTCCGCCGGGGGCTTCGGCGGGATGAAGTTGTTGCTTATCCTCAATAAGCCCGCACTGCTCAAGCTCTTTTAGCTCCGAGGGGGTCATTTGGATTTGGCCGGACGCCGTCTCAATCCCCTTATCGCTTTTTTGTGCTACAAGCTCAGCTGTCAAGCAAATGCTCCCCGTTTGCTCCAAACGACCGAAAGCCTTCATCAGTTCGATAAACGAAGGCGGACAGGTTGACTCAAAAAGCTCTCCCCGACTTCGGGCAATTGTGCGCCACAGCGAGCGGGCCAATTCTTCAAAAATGCAATCTTTCTCGTCCATGGCAATCCCCTACGGTTGACAGCATCGAGCCGCATAGGCCTGAACGGCCGATTCATCAAAACCGTGATTGAAAAAATCATCCAAGCAATCCAAAAGCGCCGGCTCAACAGAGTCAATCCAAATACCCTGTCCGGTTTTAGCGGGATCCACGCCGCGGACAAAGACGTAGGCTGCGGCGGCAATTTCAACCGCTTCAGAGCGCATTCTCAAGTAGCGGCGCAGCGCTACAAGATAGAGCAGATACTGTAGCGTATAGTGATGCTCGGCCATTTGCGATCGAACATAATCTTCGGTGTAGTCGCTTACCTTTTGCACTCCCGCCCGATTGCTCTTCCAGTCAACAATCCAGTAGCGACCCAAGGGGTCCCTAAAAGCCAAGTCGATAAAACCGACCAAGTAACCCTTGAGATCCTCATCGGTCATATCAGGCAAGGCGTAGCGCTCATCAAAATAAGATAAGAGCTTAGACAAATTGGCCGCTGTCACGGGCGCCCGATCGGGCTGCGCCCGGGCAATGCGAATCATAAAAGGCAGCTCGGTGAGTCGATCAGAGGCTTTGATATCGCAAAGCCTTAGCAAACTGCCCTGCACTTTGCCAAGCGAAGCGGTCAATACCGAGCAAAGCATTTCGGTAAAAATCTCGCAGGCCTCATCCATGCTGCCGTCGTTAAATAGCGCACGGCGGTAGGCGACGATGGTTTTTGCGACAAAGGCTTTTAGGGCCAAACGCGCCTTTTGATCGCCGGCCGCGGCCTTGCCAGCCAAAGCAAAATCGGCTTTTTCAAAAAGCTCATGCATGCAAACGCCGAACTCGGCACCGCCCGCCAATTTCATCATGCCTTCCGGCTCGACCGGAGTCCGGCTACCTGCGGGCTCTGTTGAATTGCTGATTAATTCCTCATCGAGCTGATCCATCACGGAGCCTTCGGCAACGCTCGTAACCTTACGGGTAATAGCGGTAAAGCTGCTGCGGCTCCAATCGGCAAAGACCGGGCGCGAGGCGCCCAGCGTCAAGTCGCCCCTGTGACGCACCCGTCTGTGAAGCAGGGGCTGCTGATCGGGCATGAAAGAAGGCTCGCTGATATTCAAGCACTGCGCCGCCGTTATCGTCGAGCCGCACAGAACCCGAATGGCCTCTAACGGAGCGCTGCCCAAATGAGCGACCTTCGGCAAATACAACGATTCGAAGCCTTTGATTTGATCCAAAACAATCTCCGGCTTGTACTTTTTGGTCGACTTCATCAAAAGCCAGAAATAGGGATTAGCCATGTTAGGAGAGCGCCAAGCGGAATTCGTGACATTCGTCTTGGGCATCATCAGCGGCAGCACAAGACGCTGCGATGCCCGCGTCATGGCTACATAGGCTTGCCGGACCATTTCTTGCTGCTGCTCTTGATAGACCAAACCGTTCTTATACGTTTGACTTTTGATGTCGCCGTAAGACAAAGCCAAATGGGTTTTACCCTGCTGCATAGTGCGGAAAATTTTATCCGACTCGGCTTTGATGCCGTGAAAAGCCCCCACAACGTATACGATCGGGAATTCAAGGCCCTTGCTCTTATGAATGGACAAAACGGTAATGGCTTCAGTATCGCTTTCAGCCCGCAGCATTCGGCTGTCATCATCGGATTCATGACCGCACTCGCGCTTAAACCACGTAATCAAACCGGAAAGATTTTTTAGTGTCGAGGCTTTTTGCTGCAACAACTCCACAATATGGTACAGATTGGTAACGGCACGCTCGCCGTTTTTTTCAAGCAGCAGCCGCTCGCGCGTACCGTACTCTTTAAAAATCAAGGCAAAGCCTGCGGCCAAGCGCCCCGATTGGGCTAGCGACAAGGCCGCGGTAAAAACCCTGCGCGCCTTATCGGCCGCCGGATCCGCTTCAGGCGTTGTCCTGCCATGGGAAACAACGCTTTCGCCGACAATCGTTTCAAGCGGCTCGCCGATCACCGTTGTCATGCGTGCCAGACGCATGCGGCGAACATCTTCGGGCACTTCCATGGCTTGTAGCAGCCGCAAAATTTCCCCGGCTTGCGGCTGCAAAAATACGTCGCGCCCTTTTTCCACACTCACGCGGATGCCGCTACGGACGAGCTTACGAAGCAACGTACCGGCGTATTTATATTTTCCGACCAAAACGGCAATGTGGCTCGGATTGACCTTTTGCGACTTTTGCGCATCCAGGTAAACATCGCCCGCCAAAAGCCTTTGAATATCCGCTAATACGCAATCGGCTTCAAACTCCTCCAAGTTCGCCGTATTCATCGTTGCCTGCAAGGGCGAATGCCAAATTTCAAACACGGGAAGCGGTTCGAATCGATCCCCGATCTTTCGCATTAAGGGCAAGGTTGTCGAACAGGCCTTGATGTCCTCATGGACAATGTCGGGCGTTAAAAAAGCTGAATTCGACTCCGGCCCCGTTGAGTTGGCAAAATAAGCGTTAAAGGCTGCAAGCAACAAGGGCGTTGAGCGGAAATTACTATCCAAGCGCTTGGTATTGCCGAGTTCATTTTTGGCTTTCAGGTACGTATTCAGGTCGGCATCGCGAAAGCGGTAAATCGACTGTTTGGGGTCTCCCACAAAAATCACCGTTTGAGGATAGCCCGCGGCATCGGTTTTAGCGTCAGGCAAAAACAGCGTACGGAAAATTTCGTATTGAACCGGGTCGGTATCCTGAAACTCGTCAATAAGGACGGCTTTATAACGGGAACGAACGTTTTTAACGAAATTTTCGTTACCGAGCTCATTTTGCATATCGACCAAAAGGTCGTTGTAAGAGCGCAGCTTAGCCCGGCGCTTCGCGTCTTTGAGCTTTGCGGGCATTTCGCGCACAAAGGTTTTCATGATGTCCACGAGCCCGGCGGGAAATTTCGGATTATTCTCATCGCAATACTCGATACAACTGTCGCTCGGCAGCATCTGCAATTTCGTCAGCAGCGACTTCCAAGAAGAGACGCCGAAACGCATCAAAGCAGCTATTTCGCCGGGATCGGTTGTCCGGGCAAGCTGTTCGCGCAAAAAATCCTCACACAATCGCGTGCTGATCTCATCATCGGAACCGATTTCATAGCCGTAGCCTTGAGAGGCCGTAAACTCATTTTCGGTAAGCATTTTTTGGCAAAAGCCGTGAATCGTCGAGACTTGGCATTGGTCAAAATCTTCCAAGGCTTTATCTAAAACGCTCTTTTTCCATAGACCTTTTTCTTGCCACTCTTTGCACTTTTCCTGCAAATCGCCGCTTAGTCCGTCAAAGCTCCCTTTTTTCATTGCCTCGGTAAGCGACAAAAGCTTTTGCCGAATGCGGGCTTTTAATTCCGCAGCGGCCGCAACGGTGAAAGTCACCACCAAGATGCGATGAATCTCGATGTCTTCTTCAAAAAGCAAACGCAAAATAATATGAATGAGGGAGTAGGTTTTACCCGTGCCGGCGCTTGCCTCAATAAGCATGTTTTGCTTTAAGGGCGTTTCTTGCCAGACAAAGTTTTCCGTCGGATTGTTCTGCATATCTTAGACCTGCCTACCTAATATCGAGCATTTCTTTAATGGATTGGTCCAGGGCGGCACGGCGCTCGGCCGCTTCCTCCCAGGAGCGCCCGCGCCAGAGCTGCTTGACCAGTTCTTCAGAATAAGCCGGCGCGTTGCTTGTGACATCCCCGGCCGTTTCGTTGTAGCGTTGCATAAGAAGGCGGGCGAGCTCGAGGGCACGCGAAGGCTCCACAGGCTCCAATTTGAGCTCGATCATGGCTGCCCCATCTTCTTGCAAAAGCGCAAGCCATAAAGGATAGCCTGCCGCATTAAATAGCCACTGTTTCAGGTAAGCCCTGAGAATGGCACTTTGGGTAAAGGCCATTGCAAAAAGATAGCGCTTCGTGCGGCCTTGATCATCGACTGCTTCGTAAATCTCGTTACTGCGCATGGCAATGCGGCTAAAGCGCTCCGACTCAAACCCGGGTACGGCCCAGACGTCTTCCAAAGAGCGCGGTTGGGCACTGCGCTTAAATGCCTGCGCCTTCGTGTAAGCGTCATACCAAAGATGGATGTAGGACTCATAGCTAAGCCGGCGCGTACCGTAAGCACCTTTTGACGGATCCAAGGCAATTTGCGCTAAAACATCATCGGCAGACAAACCTTGATCGAACAATCGGAAAATATCCGAGCGCAGGATAGACTGGGAAAGCCTATCGAGCTCGGGATTAATCGGAACCGATTGCGCCGCTTGAGCGTCATTTAATGACAAACCCAGCCGTTTCAAAAGCCAACGATCCGTGGCCGAGTAAAAGGCAATCAATTCATCAAGCCCCACAGTCGGCGCCGGCAACGCCTCATCGGAAAAACCCGCATCGGAAAACGGTTCCGGGTCATTAAGTTCGGTCAAGGCGCAGCGCTTTCCGAGCGTTTCAAAGAGCGCCTGATCCGAACAAGCCCAGAAGCGATTGCCTTGAGGCTCGAAATTTTTTTCGCTCGTGGCCGTAAGCGGTAGCTGCACGGCAAAGGGCTTATCCCAATTTTCAACCGATTCGCCGGTATTGGCATTGAGTAGCTCCAAGCAATCAAGCACAACGGGCGAGGGCTCAAGGGGGGCCTTGGCATTTAGCCCCACCGAATAGGAAATCACCAGGTAGCGTCGCGCCGACAAAATCAAGTCCAAGAAAATATTGCGATTATCCTTGCGGCTGTCGCGGTCGCCCTGGCGGTGCAATTCCGGTACGGCCATGAGATTGAATTCTTCAGCACGCTGATGGCCCGGGAAACCCGAGCTTTCGTTCATTCCGAGCATAATGACTGCCTTAAAGGGAATGCGTCTGAAAGCCGACATGCCGGCAAAGGTCACCGCGCCTTGGCTATTGCCGCCGAAAGACTGCGCCTCAAGACGATCTGTAAGGGCCTGCCAAAAAACTTCAATGGGAAGTTTCTCATCGCGGCAAGCCTCAAAGGCGGCTCCCAAATCCCTGAGCTGCAGGTTAATGACCTCAACGGCTTGGCGAATGATCGGCAATGCAAAAAAGTCTTCAACGAGCGATTGAGTCCAGTCTAACCAGGCTTGCGGCTTGGCCCCATCGCGCTCTGAGGGCATTGCCTCAAAGGCGGATTTCAACAAATGCGACAATTTGAGCAAGGACTCAAAAAGAGCCGGGCGCTGCACGGTTTCGCTATAAGGATTGGCTTTACCTGAACGAACAGGCAACACATCATAAGCGCTAAAACCTTCGCCCTCGGTCACGTAGCCCCAGCAAAGCCGCTCAAGCGCTCGGTCAAACGTTCCTTCAAGCACCTCCTCGCCGATTACGTCGGCTTGGCGGCACCAAGCCAACTGCTCTTTGCTCAATCCTTCTCGGAATCCGGCCTTGATGAGCCAGTCCTTGATCACGGCCAAGTCATCCATGGCAAGATTCAAAGACCGCGTAATCACCGGCAGCTCCAGCCATTCGGTAAAGCTTTGCATGTCAAAGCGGGAAAAAATAAGCTTGCCCAGATCCAAGAGCGCTTGCACCAAGCCTGCTTCATCGGCATTCCACTGGCCCGCAATACGGTATTGGATTTTTCTTGACTCGGGCAAAGCCTCAAAAGTGGCATCAATGGCCGGGGTAAGTCCTTCGATATCGGGCGTCACCACGAGAATATCCGAGGGCTTGATGGTTTTGTCTTCGTCTAAAATCGCCTGAATCATATCCACGGCGTTTTCCACTTCCCGGATGGCCGTGGGCGCTTTGATGATTCTAAAAGAGTGATCGTCGGCGGTAAACGTCTCAGGTAGCTCAGAGGCGTCGTTCATGAGCACTGCTTTTTGCAGGGCATGCAAAACCGTCGGAGCCTGCCCGTCGCCTTCGGCCAGATTCAGGTCGGTGCGACTTACCCGAGAAGCAACTCTCAGGCTTCTCCAATCCGTGGGGGCCTCCAGGGTGGTCACATAGTCCGAAGAAGCATGGGGCTTGTAGCGTTCGCGGGGATCCGGACTCTCTGACTCTTCGGCAAAGACGTCAAAGCGGTTGATAAGCGCCCGGGTCGAAGCCGCATTGCGCCTTAAAAAGAGCAGGATTTTATCGTCTTCGTGCGCGTCTGCTTGGGTTTCCGGATCGTAAGAATCAAACCAAAATTCACGGCAAGGATTAAATAAATAAACCCGAACATCATGGTCGGCGTCATTGAGCGCCTTAAAAATCGGCAACGCCATGGGCGAAAGCGCCATGGGCATGAAAATAAAAAGCGAATGCGGCTGGTTTTCATTGACGAGCGCGCGGAGCTTTTCATAAGAGCGAAATCGAGACAGGACCTCAAGATTGGAGCGGGCCGAGTCCAAGCGACTATTTTGAAGTCTTGCATAGATGGCATTCCAGAGGTCTTTTTGCCAATTAAGGTCGGGCTGACTTTCCAGAACCTGCTTTTCCGTGGGTTTCACCCAACGGCGATACTCGACAAAATCGCTAATGCCCATCCATTGCAGGACCCAATCCAAACGGTAATTCACGTACAGAGCAAAGGTATCGGCAATGCGAACCGCCAGATCGTAGCGGGCCATGGCCGGCGTCCGATTTTCCAGCGCATGATTGAAAAAGGCATTGAGCCGGTCGTAGCGGGCGGTAAATTCCGGGGTAAGAATCGACCAGACGGTCCACAGAAAGTCGCTTGAGCGGCTGCCTTCACTGAGGTCGCAAGCCAAGTAGCGTGACAACCACGCCCCTGCGGTTTGAAACTGGATTCCAGCACAAACACCCCACTGGTCGCTAAGGTCACGCCTAAGTTTGTCGGCAAGGGTTTTCGTACCGACAACGACGCTAACCTGAGGGAAAGACGCCTTGCTCTCGGATAGGGTTTGCTCAAGATCCAACCTCAAATATGTTTGAAGGATTTCATAGGCGTTACTGTAGACAACATGAAACATTCTTTGCACTCAATTAAGGGCGATAGTGGACGGCTCAATTGTAGGGAAGAAAAGAGCGTTTTTCTTGACGCTCTCAGTCTAGGAGGGAAAATATCTGTTTGAGATGCATACGCAAAAAACGGCCCGGACCTATAAAAAGAATCCGAGCCGCTTCTGAATTTAATCCGAAAAAGGATTAGGCTTCAGCCACCACCTTGACCGTGATTTCAGCCACGATATCGGTCATCAAGCCGATCACCACCGGGAATTCACCGATCATCTTAAGCGGGCCGGTCGGCATACGAACTTGAGACTTCTTCACTTCAAAGCCTTGAGCTTGCAAAGCTTCGGCGATATCCGCGTTGGTCACGGAACCGAACAAGCGGCCGTCAACACCGGCCTTGCTGGCGATTTCAACCACGTCGCCGTTGAGCTTGGCAGCCACGGCTTCAGCCGCAGCGATGCGTTCAGCTTGGGCGCGTTCGAGTTCAGCACGGCGGGCTTCGAATTCGGCGATAGCAGCCGGCGTAGCACGCTTGGCATGCTTCATCGGGATCAAGAAGTTACGAGCGTAACCGTCTTTGACCTTAACCACATCACCCAATTCACCGAGGTGGGTAATCCTTTCAAGAAGAATAACTTGCATTTGATTGACTCCTCACTCGATTATTGATTGTCCGTGTACGGCAACAACGCCAAGAAACGGGCACGCTTGATAGCCGTGTCCAATTGACGTTGATAGTGAGCCTTCGTGCCCGTCAAACGAGCCGGCATAATCTTACCGTTTTCTTGGATGAAGTCACGAAGCGTTTCAACATCCTTGTAGTCGATCATTTCGACATGTTCAGCCGTGAAGCGGCAGAATTTCTTGCGCTTGAAAAGCGCGTTTTGTTGGTTGCCACGGCGCGGCTTACCCTTGCCCTTTGCACCAAAAGCCATTTTTAAACTCCTTATGAGTATTGCGTAATATGTACGATCAATTGTCGAGAGCGTTGCGAGCGCGGCGCTATAAAGCCGCTGAGCTTAAATACCGAACCCAAGGGTTCTTTATCTAATGCAAGCGCAATATCGCCGCACGCTTTGGCCGGAAAATCAAACTCGAGCTTTCGGTCGACTCCAGCCTCTTTGACAACACTGACGTGGTGCAACACCACTTCCAAAACCGCGACTCCCGACGGGGTATACCTCATCTGAGCCTTTTGCGTGAACTCGGCGAATAATTCAATCCGGTTCACCGGGTTATCGACAATTTCCATTAATAAAGATTAAGCAGCTGCTTCAGCCGGTTGAGCGGCCTTGGCAGGTTCTTGGGCATGAGCGGCTTCGCTCGCAGCCTTCTTTTGTTCTTCCTTTTCGACGACTTTCATCATCGGAGAGGGAGCCGTTTCAGCTTTCTTCATCTTGATCGTCAAATGACGCAACACGGCATCGTTGAAGCGGAAACCGTTTTCAATTTCAGCCAACGTTTCATGAGTGCATTCAACATTCATAAGAACGTAGTGAGCCTTGACCAACTTGTTGATCGGATAGGCCAAGGGACGACGACCCCAATCTTCAACGCGATGGACCTTGCCGCCTTGTTCGGTGACAAGCGTCTTGTAGCGTTCGATCATAGCGGGCACTTGCTCGCTTTGATCCGGGTGCACAATAAAGCAAATTTCATAATGACGCATTGGAATTGTCTCCTTACGGAAAAAGCCACCTAGAGCGTCTATTTCTAGTGTGGCAAGGACAGAAAAAACGTGATTATATTTCACGAGTAGCGCTAATGCAAGGTTTTTCAAAAGTTTTTTGCTCCCCTGCTCGCAGCCAGCTCATGATACTCCACAAAAAAAGAAATCGTTGGGCTTACCCATTTGTGCATTTGCACAATTGCACACGGAAGCGGCACTAACGCAAGCGCCATCAGCCTCGGCGTAATTCGAAGCACGGAAACAGCGATTGAAGCTGTCGCACCGTCTCGGCTTGTGGGTACTCGTAGCCCACATTAGGAAACGGCAAATTCAGCTCCTTGGGCGCACGATAAACTTGCAGAGCGAACTTTTTCACGCCCAACTCAAGCAGTTCGTGAGCAATCCCAAGCACTTTTTCATCGGGCAAATAGGCCGGATGGGCTGTCGTGCGGCACTCGTAATCAACGCCTGCCGCCTGAATAAGCTTCAAGGCATGCAATGCGTGATCGGCCGGATCAGATTTCGACAAGCCCGTAATATAGCGATACGCCTGCTTGTCGTGAAGCGAGGCCTTAATGTCCAATCCTACCCAATCGACATAAGGCAGAACCTTTTGCAGGTGCTCAGGGTAGCAGCCTGAAGTATGCAAACCGACGGCAAAACCCATTGCCTTGACGGCCTGTGCGGCCGCGGGCAAGGCGGCATCCAAAGTCGGCTCGCCGCCCGAAAATACGACGGCATCCAAAAGCCCGCGCCGGCGCTTTAAAAGCCCTACCAATTCTTCCCAAGAGCTGTGAACGTAATGCGGGTCGAATTCTCTCGGCTGCATGAAGGGGTTGTGGCAATACAAGCACCTCCAAGGACAGCCTTGCAAAAAGGCCACGGCGGCAAACTTGCCGGGATAGTCAAGGCTTGTGTAAGGCGTAATGCCGGCGATGCGCAAGCGGCCGGCCTCTAAAGCAAAGTCTTCACTCATAATCAAAGAAAACGGACAGTACAAAAACGCCGGCGGTTTCCCCGTCCGGCGCCTGTTTACACATGAACTGCCGCGCTCTGTCGAACGCGGTTTCATGGGAGCGTATCCCCATTTCTAGCCGTTGTCGAACTTCTGCACGTGCAGGCAGATTCCGTACAACGGCAGGCGGGTCCACTAAGACGCCCCCATCGAGTTCGAGCCACTTCCCGAGCGGCTCATTCCCGAGTTCGTTTTTCCGAAAAAAGAAAGATTGCAAGGATTCGGAAAGCCTTGCGAAGGCACATATAGCCGCGATCCATCCCCGCGCTTTCGCGCGGGAAATTTCGCGGCATCTGTTAAAACAGCGCTTAGCGTTCGGGCTTATCCAAACCGCACTTGCTTTCCACGAAGCACTTGCGCTCTTCAAACTCCCCTTTCTTGCCGGTGTTAAAGGAGGAAACGGGACGGTGGTAGCCCATCACGCGGGTCCAGACTTCGCAAGGTTGGCGTTCTTTGTCGTTTAATTGAATTTCTTGATTTTCAGCCATGGCAAATTTCCTATTCAAGTGTTAGGGGCGGTGCCCTCGCTCAAAAGGAAGCGAAAGCACCGAATAAGCGTTAATCGTCACAAGCGCAGCCGCCCTCTCCGCAACGGGCTGCCGCCTCGGCTTTCTTCTTTTGGATGAGCTCGGCATCGCAAATCGGGCAGAAATCATGCCGCCCGGAAATGTAGCCGTGCTTCGGGCAAATCGAGAAAGTGGGCGTGACCGTCAGATACGGCAGGCGAAAACGCGTAAGCGAGCGGCGCACAAGCTCTTTGCACGCCTCGGCCGAGCTCACGGCATCGGCCATGTAAAGGTGCAGCACCGTGCCGCCCGTATATTTGCGCTGCAGGTCGTCTTGCATTTCAAGCGCCAAGAACGGATCGTCGGTAAAGCCGGCGGGCAACTGCGAACTATTCGTGTAATAAGGATTGGACGGCGTACCCGCTTGGATAATGTCCGGGAAGCGCTTGCGGTCTTCTTTGGCGAAACGGTAGGTCGTGCCTTCGGCAGGAGTTGCCTCCAAATTGTACATATGGCCGGTTTCTTCCTGGAATTGCACCATGCGCTCGCGAACGTGATCGAGCAACTGCAAGGCAAACTTGTGCCCCCAATCGTCGGTAATGTCATGCTCGTCTCGCGTGAAGTTGCGGATGCACTCATTGATGCCGTTGACGCCGATCGTCGAGAAATGGTTGCGAAGCGTCCCAAGGTAGCGCTTGGTATAGGGGAAAAGTCCCTGGTCAATATGGCGCTGGATCACCTTGCGCTTAATTTCCAAACTCGTCTTGGCCATTTCAAGCAAATGGTCAAGGCGTTCGTAAAGAGCTTTTTCGTCGCCCTTGAAGAGGTAGCCCAGGCGGGCGCAGTTGATCGTCACCACGCCCAAGGAGCCGGTTTGTTCGGCCGAGCCGAACAGGCCATTGCCGCGCTTGAGCAGTTCGCGCAAGTCAAGCTGCAAGCGGCAGCACATCGAGCGAATCATGTTCGGCTTGAGTTCGGAATTAATGAAATTCTGGAAATACGGCAAACCGTACTTCGCGGTCATCGCAAATAGCCTTGTGGCGTTTTCGCTATCCCAGTCAAAGTCCGGCGTAATGTTATACGTGGGAATCGGGAACGTGAAAACACGTCCCTTGGCGTCGCCCTTGGTCATCACCTCGATGTAGGCACGATTGATCATATCCATCTCGGGTTTGCAATCGCCGTACGTAAAGGGCATCTCCTCGCCGGCGATGGTCGGGTGCTGATCCTTTAAGTCCTCCGGGCACGTCCAATCAAACGTCAGGTTGGTAAAGGGCGTCTGCGTTCCCCAACGGGAAGGCACATTGAGGTTGTAGATAAGCTCCTGCATGCATTGCAGCACTTCATCATAAGGCACATTATCCTTTCGGATAAAGGGAGCCAAGTAAGTGTCAAAGGAGGAGAAGGCTTGAGCACCGGCCCACTCGTTTTGCATGGTTCCCAAAAAGTTGACGATCTGCCCTGTAGCCGACGACAGGTGCTTCGGTGCCCCCGCTTCCACCTTCCCCGGCACTCCGTTTAAGCCCTCATTGAGCAGGGTACGCAACGACCATCCGGCGCAATAGCCCGAGAGCATGTCCAAATCGTGGATGTGAAAATCCGCCTCACGGTGGGCGCGGCCGATTTCTTGCGGGTAAATGTAATTGAGCCAGTAGTTAGCCACTACTTTGCCGGACACGTTTAGAATCAGCCCGCCCAAGGAATAGCCTTGGTTGGCATTGGCATTGACGCGCCAGTCAAGCTGTTGCAAATATTCATTGATGGAACTTTCTACATTGACCCAGCTCTGGCGCGCATCACGGACCTTGCGGCGCTGTTCACGGTAAACAATATAAGCCCGCAAAGTCTTGAAAAATCCTGCTTCAAAAAGCGCTTGCTCGACAGCATCCTGAACCTGCTCGATATGCGGCGTCACCAAATTCAAAGCTCGCAACTTCGGCAACACGCTCTCTTCGGTCACCCGCTCAGCGGTGGCAATGTCGAATTCGCCCGTCGCTTTACCTGCTTTGGCGATCGCATTGACGATCTTAGATGCGTCAAAGTCCTTTACACTGCCGTCACGCTTGATCAGATGAGTTAAACATTGCTCAATCATCGCCCCTCCAGAAAAGAACAGCTGCCAAAAAACGGGCAGCTCGTGTCCTCACTGTAACAAGAAAGACCGAAACCGCGTTGCCATTAAATTAAGCAAGCACAACATGTCGAATACCCCACCAAGATTCCTTAAGAAAAAAGCATTAAATCACCGATACTTTGAGTTTCTAAAAATGGTCTTAGGGTTTATCCCAATACACTAGATATTGTGGTTTTTTCCTTTTTGAAATCTATGGATTGAAAAAATGAAAGAAAATCAAAGAGATTTGTCGAAGTTGACAAATAGAAAAAAGGTTACAAAAGTTCGTTGCCCGACTTCTGTAACCTTTTTCTTTACAGCATGTAGAGAGTGCCTTCATTCGCGGACCGGGCGAAGAATCTCTCATTTGAGGAGCTACATGCAAAACCAAACAGATGTATTTATTTTACATTAAGAAGATCGCTTTAACCACAGATCTCCTTGTTTTTTCGATAATTTTTTTATCAAAACTAGAGATTTTTACGTAAGAGTTCGGCTTAGTTGCTCGCTTTGCAGGCTATTTTTTCGGTCCGGCCCTCCCCTATAAGATTAATCCGATCGGATGATTTTCTTAACATAGCGAGAAAATCCTTGTACATTACGGTAAATGACAACCGTGTTACAAGGCGCGACTTGAGCCGAAGGCAAGAAAGGTTCATGCCAGCCCGCAACGCCGATGACATCGGCGCTACCCGAAGCCAGGACGGTTGTTACGAAACCGTTGCAACCGTTTTTAAGCTAAAAGGGAGCGGCACCGGCCTTGCCGAGCGGCAGCCGGTTGAGTGCCGATTATAGATGGAAACTTCACAAACACGATACGAAGACTTTTTAAAAATCAAAGTATTGCCTGAAGTGCTGACGCATCACTTGGGACGTCATGACGACTTGCCGGCAGTGACGTTTTATGTCAACAGCGAAAAAAACTGGAAAACGCTCACCTACCGGGAGCTTTATGAACGGGTCTGTGCCTGGCAGCGGGCCTTTGTCAAGATGAACTTGGAACGGGGCTCGCGCGTTGCCATGCTCTTGCCGAACGGCCCGGAGGCCGTCTGTTTTGATTTGGCGGCCCTGTCTTGCGCCCTGATCCCCGTTCCCCTGCATGCTGTGGACACGCCGGGCTCGAGCGCTTTCATCCTTAACGATAGCGGCGCGCGCGTGCTAGTCACGGCGAAGAATCTGAAATGGAAAAATATCCGCCAAGCCGATACGCTGCCGCATTTGAAAACGGTGGTCATAACCGACGACATCATCCCGGAAGAAGACCGGAAAAATAACGGCGATGTCAACGTCATCACCTTGGACGAGTGGCTTGATGCGGCCTCCAATGTGCAAATACCGCCCATCGAGCTTGACCCGCAAGAGCTTGCCGCGCTGGTGTATACCTCCGGTACCACTGGCCGCCCCAAGGGCGTAATGCTCACGCACACCAATATTTTGGAAAATGCCAAGGGCGTCATGGGCAACATTCGCCCCAACCCGGACGACACATGGTTTTCTTTTTTACCCCTGTCGCACACCTTTGAACGCACGACTACCTATTACCTCGCCATGGGCATGGGCAACAGGATTTTCTTTAACCGCAACATTCTGCAAATTGTCGATGACTTGCACTATGCCCGTCCGAGCATCCTGATGTCGGTGCCGCGCATTTACGAGCGTATTTACGCAAAGCTTATCGAAAAGCTTAACAAGCAGTCCTGCCTCGTACGCTATGTCTTTGCCTGGGCTGTCGAGGTGGGATGGCGGCGCTTTTGTAAAACAAACCACCTGCCCGTGCAGCATAGCTATCGCGAATTCTTGGACGGCCTGGTGGGCGATTGGCTTGACCGCAAAGTCGGCTCTTCGCTAAGGGAGGTTTTCGGCGGAGTCAAACCCCATGCCTTCATCTCCGGCGGAGCCGCCTTAAACCAAACAGTCGCCAAAACGTTTATCGGCTTGGGCATTCCGATTTTCCAAGGATATGGCATGACCGAAACGAGCCCGATTTTGGCCGTGAACAAGGAGCACTACAACGATCCTTCGACCGTAGGCATGCCCCTGCCGAACATGCAGCTTAGGATCGGAGATAACGACGAGCTGCAAGTGCGCGGTCCCTGCGTCATGAAAGGCTATTGGAAGCGCGAAGAGGCAACGCGGGAGGCATTCACGCAAGACGGCTGGCTCAGAACCGGCGACCAAGCGGACATTTTGCCTTCGGGCCATGTTCGCATTAAAGGCAGAATTAAAGAAATTATCGTGACCAGCACGGGTGAGAAAATTCCGCCGGCCGACCTGGAAATGGCTATTGAGAACGATCCGCTTTTTTCCCAAGTCATGGCGGTTGGTGAAGACTTGCCTTATATCAGCGCCCTGATCGTGCTCGATAAGGATCAGTGGAAGGCGCTCGCCAAGGAGCTGGCGTTGTCGCCGGATGATCCGGCCTCCCTAAAGTCCAAGGCGCTTCAACATGCCGTGCTGCGTCGCATTAAAAAGGCCACCAAGGGCTTCCCGCAATACGGCGTACCGAGAGCAGCCATCCTCACGTTGGATGCTTGGAGCATTGATAACGGCATGCTGACTCCGACCTTGAAACTGAAGCGCCGCATGATTAAAGCCCGCTACCAAGACGAAATTGCGGCGCTCTACAGCGACCCCAAGCGCAACTCATAACAGAAAAGTCCCGCACGGGGACTTTTCTGGGAATCGTCAAATATCGACCGTCCGATGCCATCGCCCGGGAAACCCGATTCGGTGGCCATCCGAGCACAACGCATCCGCACCGCTTGCCGGTTAATTGACCGGCATTGCGCAGCTTGCCGAACGATTTTAAATATCTTCCGAGTTGCTTACTCCGGCAATGCGCTTGGCGGTCTCTTTGCCTTCTTTTTCCCAAGTCTGATAAAAGCGGCACTTGGTATCGATGAGCTTTAAGTTCTCCTGCAGTAATTCAATCTGGCTTTTCACTCGTTCACGGTGCTTCTCAAAAAGACGCAATCTTTCCGTGACAGTACTCTCCCCCTGCAGGGCTAAATCGAAATAGCGCTTGATTTCCTTAATGCTGAGACCTGTGTTTTTTAAACACTCTATCAATTCCAAGCAGGCCAAATCTTTTTCAGAGAAGGTCCGGTAGCCGGACGGCTTTTTCTGCATAAAAGGAAACAGACCTTCCTTATCGTAATAGCGAAGCGTAGAGGCTGATAAGTTGAACCTTTGAGCAACCTCACGAATACTGTACTCCATCTAATCCCCCAAAAGAGACGCACAGCTATGAGCCAACTGAAGCCGAGCGACCGTAAAAACCACAACAAAAGAGATTCAATATTTTTTCATATTAACAATAATTGCAGTACATACTTTCCAATTCACTTCAATGTTAGTTTTCCCTAATATGATTAACATGCCGTTTATCCCTTTGTTTCATATCCATATGATTTTTATTAGTTTTCATCAAAGTCATGTCAAATTTTTAATGCATTTTGCCTAAAAAGTAAGCGAATATTTTTTAATAATTTCTAGGTATTTTCATTTAGTTTTAGCAGAATCAGGCAAATTATTAATGCTTTTATGTTCTTTGCTTAAGAGAAAAATCGTTATCTTAGGTTTAGGTAAAAGATAATTGAGCGTCTTCAACGCGAATATCTTTAAAATTGCACGGATAATTGGCGCTGCAGCCCGGGTAGAAAAACCGGCCGGTTGCTTTTTACGCCGCCATTTCCGATCAATGGCAACAGGATGCCTGCGATCAGATATCAAGTTAAAAACCTTTGAGCTCAGAGAAAACGAACCCTTGGGATTTTTGGGATGTTGCCTATGGACAAATTAAATGCAATAGCGGCCTATTGGGACAAGCGGGCGCAAGGCTATAGCCTATCAAACCGCGAGGAATGGGCCGATCCCGAAAGCTTTTACAGGCAACTGCTCAAGCAAATTGCCTTGCCAAAGCTCGCCCCGAAGGCTCGAGCACTGGACTTGGGATGCGGCCCGGGTCTTTTTTCACTGACACTGGCTGAGATCGGATTTGAAACCACCGGCATTGATGCGAGCCCGAATATGGTAGACGAAGCCCGAAAGAATGCCCAAGCCCTCGGAGCCGCCAACCAACCGTCTTTTCTCCTGGGGGATGCGACCGCTCCTGCTGTCGAGCCCGGCTTTGACCTGATCGTCTCCCGCAATGTGGTTTGGAACTTAGAAAATCCCGCCTTGGCCTATTGCCGGTGGGCCCAACTGCTCAAGCCGCAAGGCATGCTCGTTATTTTCGACGGCAACCACTATTACTACTTGCACGACAAGCGGTACCGCTTTAGTGACGAAGGCAGCTCCCACCGCCATATCGGCAATGTCGACACGTCAGTTATGGAAAATATCGCACGGGATCTGCCCATGAGTGCGCATTTGCGTCCCCAATGGGATCTTGAGCTGCTGCAACAGACGAATTTAAAGCTCATTGAGCAGCGCATACTGCACAGCGAGTCCTGCGACGGCGAGACGCTTGTCAAAGACTTCATGCTGGTGCTGCAAAGAGGCTAATTTATGGATATTGACCGTTTCATACAAGATATAAAGTCGGGCGCACTCTCCGATGAGCAGGCCAAGGCCATCCTGCGCCGGGCCCCCTATGAAGAGTTGGGCTTTGCCAAGTTGGACACTCACCGGGCCTTGCGAACCGGGTTTCCCGAAGTCGTGTTCTGTCAAGGCAAAAACGATGCCTTTTTAACCGATATATTTAAAAAGCTCTGGGAGAAAAACGGCGAGGTGCTCGGAACAAGAGCCAGCCGCAGCCAGTACGAGCTGCTGGCCCGTTGCCTTCCCGTGCAATACGATGAAGTAAGCCGCATTGTGAAGATTTCCGGCCAAAGCAAACCCTTGCAAGGTTTAATTGTCGTTTGCACCGCCGGCACGGCCGATATTGCCGTGGCTGAAGAGGCGGCACAGACGGCCGAGTTTTTCGGCAACCGCGTTGAAAGAATATACGACGCCGGCGTGAGCGGCCTGCACCGCTTGCTAAGCCACGTTGATCTTTTGCAAAAAGCCAACTGCGTCGTTGCCGTAGCGGGCATGGAAGGGGCTTTGCCCTCGGTTATCGGCGGGTTGGTTGCCAACCCGGTCATTGCCGTGCCGACTTCTGTGGGGTACGGTGCCAATTTCAAGGGACTTTCAGCCCTGCTTACCATGATCAATACGTGCGCCAACGGCGTTGCGACGGTCAACATCGATAACGGGTTCGGGGCCGGCTATCTTGCCTCGCAAATCAACAGACTGGCAGTATCAGGAAAGGATTAATCGTCATGCGAAGTTTAGTTTTAGACTGCTCAAGCGGCATCAGCGGCGACATGACCGTGGCCGCGCTTATCGACTTGGGAGCCGATGCGTCCAAATTAAAAGCCGTGTTGGATTCATTACCGGACCGTCAATTTGAAATCAAAATAAGCCGGGTTAAAAAAAGTGCGCTTGATGCCTGCAATTTCTCCGTCCTATTAAAAAACGGCGAACCTCACAGCGACCATGACATGCAGTATTTGTTCGGCCAAGATAGCGCACAAAAGCCGACCGAAACTTTTCATGTTCACGCTCCCGCCCGTGCGCATGACCATGAGCACGATCATGAAGAACACCTCCGTGGGCACGGACACGAACACGAAGCAAACGCCGTGCCCGGAGAGCACAGCCATCACGATCTGCCGCACGCACATGGGCATCGGCATCTTACCGATGTCTTGGCTTTGATTGCCCGAACCTGCGCCACCGAGAAAGCCAAAGCTCTCGCAGCTAAAATCTTCACGATTATTGCCGAGGCAGAAGCTAAAGCCCACGGCGTTACGATCGACGAAGTCCATTTTCATGAAGTCGGCGCCTTGGACTCGATTATTGATATTTTGTCCGTCGCCGTACTGCTCGATGACTTGAAAGTCGATGAAGTCATCGTACCGAGCCTATGCGAAGGGCACGGGCAAATTCGATGCCAGCACGGCGTGCTGCCGATTCCGGTGCCTGCCGTTGCCCATATTGCCGCCCAATACGGCTTAACGCTAAGCCCGGCTCCGGTTTACGGTGAGCTGATCACCCCGACCGGCGCTGCGATTGTGGCCGCGGTCAAAACGAGCGACTCCTTACCCGAACGCTACGTCATCAAGCAAACCGGGTTCGGTGCAGGCAAGCGTGAATACAGCCGTCCGAGTCTTTTGCGTGCCATGATCATCGAAAGCGAGACCGATATCGAAGGCGACCGGGTGGTTAAGCTTGAAACCAACATTGACGATACCACGCCGGAAATCCTCGGCTATGCGTTGGAAAAGATTTACGCCGAAGGCGCCTTGGAGGCTTGGTTTACTCCGGTATTCATGAAAAAAGGCCGCCCGGCCTACCTGCTGACCGTGCTCACAAGCGAAGGCTTGCGGCGCAATATTGAAAATGTCATTTTCCGCGAAACGACAACCATCGGCATCCGCCGCACGACAATGCGTCGCACGACGCTAGTGCGCCGCCCCGCCTCGGTACAAACTCCCTGGGGAGCCGTTGAAGTCAAAGAGTGCATTTTGCCCGACGGCAGCTCCCGCTTTTACCCGGAATATGAAACCCTAAAGCAAATCGCCTCGGACAAAGGCCTTGCTTTGCGCGATGTTTACGAAGCGGTTCTTAAAAATGCCCAACGTTAAAAACGCTCCCTCGCCGTTATTGCAGAAGGTTTCGGCCTATTTCGATCAATTTCGGGATAAGAAGGTTTTGGTTGCCTTTTCAGGCGGCGCTGACAGCATGCTGCTGCTCGCTCTTTTAAAAAGGGCAACGGCAAACCCCGATCAGATCACGGCCGCCTACGCCGATGCCGATTGGATGAGCCGCCAAGCCCGAAATGAGGCTGAATCGGCAGCCGCCCAACTCGGCATCACCTTGCGGCCGCTAAAGATGCCTAGCGCTAAGCTATGCGGCATCACCGGCAATCCGAAAGAGCGCTGCTACCTTTGCAAAAAAGCCCTTTTTGAGCGCTTGGGGGTGCTCGCAGCCGAGATCGGAGCTGACTGCATCATGGAGGGATCGCAACTGGATGATCTGCTCTGCTATCGGCCGGGCCGCAAAGCCATTGCCGAGTCCAACGCCCTGAGTCCGCTACAAACGGTCGGCCTGCACAAGGAGCAAGTTCGCTTGCTTTTGGCCGAGCTTGGTCTGAGTCAAGCTCATAAACCTTCGGGGTCATGCCTGGCCACCCGTTTTGCTTACGGCTTTACACTATCGCAGGCGATGCTTTCCCGTGTTGAGCAAGGTGAGCGCTATTTGGCTTCGTTCGGCTTTTATAACCTTCGAATCCGAAGCGATGCCCATACGGCGCGCATTGAAGTCGACCCGGAAGATTTCCCCAAAATTCTCGCCCACCGCCAAGAAATCTTGCAAACCCTTGTCAAGCTCGGCTGGCATTATGTTTGCCTTGACTTAAAGGGCTTTCGTTCCGGCAGCATGGATGAGTTAACTGATTCGGCGTAATTACTCTTTTCGACAACGGTCATCGGCGTATCATCAAAGGCAGGACTTACTCGAGCCCTGCCTTTTTTCGCTGTCCCAACCATCTGTTGAGCGAGGTACTGAGAATGCAGACAACATATATTGCAACCGGTGATAGCTTTATTACGCGCCGTGTTCCCCGAGAAGGCTACGAAGGCTTCGAAGAGCTCAAAACACTCATTGAAAGCCACGATGTCCGATTTGCCAATTTAGAGATGACCTTTCACAATGAAGAGGGCTTTCCGGCTGCCGCCAGCGGCGGCACCTGGGCCATGACCGACCCGGTGATGCTCGATGACATGCTGCGCTATGGGTTTAACCTTTTCAACACTGCCAACAACCACTCGGGTGACTTCGGTCCATTGGGTATTTTGGCAACAATGAAGCACCTCAAGGAACGGCACATGCCGTTTGCCGGCACCGGTGCCTCGTTGCAAGAGGCAAGCAACGCCTGCTACTTGGAAACTCGCGGCGAGCGGGTCGCTCTTATCGGCGCCACCTCTAACTTTGATCCGGCAGCCGTTGCCGGCGGCCAAGGCTTTCGCATGCGAGCGCGTCCGGGCTTAAACCCCCTTCGGTATAAAACCATTTACCACGTCGATCGGGAAACCTTTGAAGCAGTCAACCGCTTGGCCAAATCGCTACACGTTAACGACTTCATGGAGCTGACCATTGAGCTCGGTTATGCGGCGGCGCTGCCGGACAATATCAGCCGCTTCGGTCCGTACCAGTTTGTCCTTGATACGAAAAACTACATTGAAACTGTCCCCGATCCGATCGATGAGGAACGCATCCTGGGAGAAATCCGCGAAGCCAAGCGCCAAGCCGATGTCGTGCTTTTTAGCTTGCACACCCATGAAATGGATGGGAAGGACTTTTTCAGCATCCCGCAGTTTATCCGAACGATTACGCACAAGGCCATTGATGCCGGAGCCAATGTGGTGATCGGCCACGGGCCGCACATGTTGCGCGGCGTTGAAGTCTACAACGGCGGCGTGATTTTCCACAGCCTCGGCAACTTTGTTTTCCAAACCGAAACCATTGCCGCCCAACCCTATGACGCCTTCATGAAGATGCGATTGTCGCAAGAGACGCGAGTAGGCGAATACATGGACAATCGCAGCAAGGGAGGCACAGTCGGCTATCCGGCGATGCCCGATATTTGGCAAGCCTTTGCCGCCGGCTGGACGATGCAAGACGGCAAGATCCAAGACGTTAAGCTTTATCCGCTTGAACTCGGCATGCACGCGAGCCGCGCTCAGCGAGGCTGGCCGCGCCTGTCTTACAGTACGGCCACCCTTGAAAAAATCCGAGCTTTGAGCGCCAAGCTCAATACCGAAGTTCTCATTGAAGACGGCATCGGCAAAGTGGTCTTAGCATAAGGCTCTACCAGAAACGCCCCGGTTGAAGTTTTAATAATTTGGCCGGGGCATTTTTTTATCAAACTTTCCGTTGTACGGCAATAAGTTAAGGTAAAATAATTAGCTTAGGTTTTTGAAACTAGATTAAGCATATGACAGCCCGCAGCTACATCGACGACTTCACGACCCTTCCGCAAATGCTTGAGCACACGCTTCGAACCAAGCCCGATGCTGAGGGTTATCGCTATTTCGATTATGACAAGGAAAAGTGGATCAGTGTCTCTTGGCGTGAGTTCGGCGAACGCGTCATGCGCTGGCGCAAAGCACTTCACCGTCTCGGTCTTAAACGAGGCGATCGGGTCGCCATGCTGCTCATTAATTCGCTGGATGCGCTGACCTTTGACCAAGCAGCGCTTGCCAATGCCCTGACTCCCGTGCCGCTTCATGCCATTGATACGCCGGAGTCAGCCGCTTACATCATGTCCGACAGCGGCTGCCGCTTTCTCGTGACAACGGCAAAAGCTCGCTGGAATGCCATATTCAATTCGGATACCCCGGTGCCGACGCTCGAGCAGGTTGTTTTTACCGCCGAGGAAGAAGAGGGAACGAGCGGAGATATCCGGTATTGCGGCGCGCAAAAGTTTTTAGCAACGGGCGATGAAGTCAACGAGTCGGACTTGCCGCCGGGGCCGCAGGCCGAAAGCCTTGCTGCCATTGTGTATACCTCCGGCACAACTGGCCGCCCCAAGGGCGTCATGCTGACGCACCGCGCCGTCGTCTCCAACGTGCAAGACATTGCCAAAACGGTAATCCTTGAAGAAGGCGACATTTTTCTTTCCTACCTTCCCCTGTCGCACACCTTCGAGCGTACGGTCACTTACTATAACTGCGTAGCCCAGGCAACGCCTTTGGCTTTTAGCCGCGGCGTCATGCAGCTTGCCGATGATTTCAAGAGCATCCGTCCGACCCATATGTGTACCGTGCCCCGCGTGCTCGAACAGTTTTATGCCAAGCTTCAAACCGGCTATGCCAAGATGAGCAGCTCCGAGCGCTTTCTTATCGAAGCCGTGGTCGCTGCCGGCTGGCGCCGCTTTTGCCGCGATAACGGCCTGCCGCAAGAAGCCGACGGCGTACCGGCCTTGGATCCGCTCTTGCTTAGCCTGTACCGCACCCGTGTGGCCGACCCCGTCAAGGAGCTCTTTGGCGGACGCATCAAATACATTATCTCGGGCGGGGCGGCTTTGAATATTTCGGTAGCCAAATTCTATTGCGGCTTGGGACTGAACATCCGCCAAGCCTACGGACTAACCGAGTACAGTCCCGTGATCTCGATTTGCCGTGAAATTGGCAACCATCCCTCGACGGTTGGCGAGCCGGTTGCGCGCTGCCAAGTGCGTGCCGGCGAAAATGACGAGCTGCAAGTTTACGGCCCCTCGATGATGAGCGGTTACTGGAATTTACCCAAGGAAACCGCCCATGCTTTTACCGAAGACGGCTGGCTCAGAACCGGCGACCAAGTCGATTTAAGCGATGGCGGCCGTGTGCGCATCAAGGGCCGAATCAAAGAAATTATCGTCACGAGTACGGGCGAAAAGATTTCTCCAGTGGACTTGGAATTTGCCATCCAGGAAGACCATTTGTTTGAGCAAGTGATGGCCGTAGGCGAAGCCCGCCCCTACATTACGGCACTGGTCGTTGTGAATCCGACCTTGTTTGACCTGCTCTGCCAAGAACTCAACATTGACCCGGATGCAGCCGATTTGAATGCCAACCGGGACTTGCGCGCGCGGCTCGTCAAGCGTGTGCGTCAAGCCGCTAAGCATTTCCCGCAATACGGCGTGCCGAGAAACATCTGTATTCTTAAGCAGCCCTGGACTGTGGAAAACGGCCTGCTCACGCCGACGATGAAGCTGCGCCGGCGCCAAATTGCCGAACGGTTCAGCCGAGAGATTGAAGCCATGTATGCGGCGCGTCACCACTAAAAAGCGATAAGAAGAAGGGGCGCATGCCCCTTTTTCCTTTTAAGGATCAGGATATGTTTTTTGACACCCATTGCCACATTCACATGCCGAATTTCGGCAACGAACAGGCCGACATTGTTGATCGCATGCGCCGCGCCTCAGTCACGCGAGCGGTCGTGGTCGCTACGCAAGAGTCGGAAATCGAACCGGTGCGTAAGCTCACGGGCCTGTACGATGAACTTTTCTGCGCGTTTGCCGTCAGTCCGCAAGACCAAGAGTTGCCGGAGTTAAGCGCCGAAGACATTGCCCGAATCGTTTCGCAGCCGAAAATGGTAGCCGTAGGCGAAACAGGGCTGGATTACCACTACTGCCACGAGCCGCTTGACTGGCAACGGGATCGCTTTGCCACCCACATCCGGGCAGCGCGCCTTGCGGGCAAGCCCCTCATCATCCATTCAAGAGAAGCGGCCGAAGATACGATCCGGATCCTAAAGCAAAACAGCGCCGAACAGGCCGGCTTTGTATTGCACTGTTTTTGCGGTGACTGGGACTTTGCTGCCAAGGCCTTGGACTTGGGCGGATACTTGTCCTTTTCCGGCATTGTCACTTTCAAGTCTGCCCGAGATATCCAAGAGGTTGCACGCCGGGCGCCTTCAGACCGAATTTTTATCGAAACCGACAGCCCCTACTTGGCACCGGTACCGTTGCGAGGCAAACGCAACGAGCCTTCTTACGTTCCCTACGTGGCCCAATTTCTTGCCGATTTGCGTCATGTGTCCGTGCAGGAGCTTGCCCGGTGCACAATGGACAATGCCAACCGTTTCTTTGGAATTGAAAATGCTTAAAAAATCCTTTTTTGCCGCGAGTCTTTCTCTCATGCTGCTAGGCTCGGCCCAGGCTCAAAGTCCGGACAATAGCAAAGCCGCCATGCAAGAGGCCATCGGCCGCGATGATGCCGGTACGGTTGCTTTCATGTTGCGCGAAAAGGCTTTTGATCCGAATGTTTATTTGCCTAACGGCGATACGCCCTTGGTCTTTGCGATTCGCAGCGACTCGCCGGTGACAGCCAAAGAGGTGCTTTTGCGCAGCTATAAAATCAATGTGAAAATGCCCAACCTTCGAGGCGAAACGCCGCTCATGCTTGCGGCCATTAAGGGCGATTTGGCACTGGCACAAAAGCTTATCGAAATGGGCGCTCCCGTCAATGCCGACTACGGTTGGACGGCGCTGCAGTACGCCGCCTCGACCGGTCAATACAAGATGGCCCAATATCTGATTGATCAAGGCGCCGAAGTCAACGCACGCACCGAGCGCGGCGTCACGGCCCTTTACATGGCTGCACGCATTATCTCTACACCGACGGTGAACGTTTTGTTGCGCGCAGGCGCCGACAAGACGCTTTGCACGGACCAAGGCATCAGCCCTTCGGCCATCGCTACCAAGCGCGGCGACTCGAAGTTGGGTGAAAGGCTTGCCATAGAAAAATGCGCCCCATGGCCCGAGCCTGCCGATGAGCCCGTTCAATCCGAGCAGGCGCCAGCCGATGTCGCCCGAAACTGATCTTCAAGAAACTAACCATGCCAACACAACCCTTGGAATTGCTTGCACCGGCGAAAAACGCCGATATCGGCATCGAGGCCATACTGCACGGGGCCGATGCGGTCTATATCGGAGGGCCGGATTTCGGAGCTCGCGAGGAAGCCGGCAACGCGTTTGATGATATCCGCCGCCTGTGTGAATTCGCTCACGGCTTTAATGCCCGCGTGTACATGACTTTAAATACATTGGTCTCGGATGCCGAAATGGCCCGGGCCGTGCAGATTGCTTGGCAAGCCTATGAAAGCGGCGTCGATGCCCTCATCGTCCAGGATATGGGGCTGCTGCAAGAAAAGCTTCCTCCCATTCAGCTGCACGCATCAACGCAGTGCGACGTGCGCAGCCCCGAAAAAGCCCGCTTTCTGGAAAGCATCGGATTTTCCCAAGTGGTGCTTGCCCGGGAAATGAATCTCGAAGAGATTGCCCGGACAAGGGCGGCCCTAAAAAGTGCCCGCATTGAGTATTTCATTCACGGGGCCTTGTGCGTGAGCTATTCCGGCCAATGCTATGCAAGCTTTGCCGCGACCGGCCGCAGCGCCAACCGCGGAGCCTGTGCACAGCTGTGCCGCCTGCCCTATAGCGTTTATACCGAAAGCGGCAAAGAACTCGTGCGCGACAAGCATGTCCTTTCGCTCAAGGACAATAACCAAAGCGGCAATTTGCTTGCCTTGATTCGTGCCGGCGTGAGCAGCTTTAAAATCGAAGGGCGGCTAAAGGACGTGCAGTACGTCAAAAACATTACCGCCTACTACCGCCAGTTGCTCGACAAGATCATCGAGCACGAGCCTCAGTACCGGCGATCAAGCGACGGCACGAGCCGAATTACGTTTACGCCCGATCCTAATAAGAGCTTTAACCGCGGCTACACCGACTATTTCACCCGTGAGCGCCACCATGACATGGCGGTTTTCGAAACGCCAAAAGACAGCGGCGAAAAGATCGGCACCATTGTGCGGGTGAGCGCCGATAGCATTGAGGTCAAAAGCTCCGTAGAGCTTCATAACGCCGACGGCTTTACCTATCTCACACGCGAAAAAACACTCTCAGGCTTTTCGGTGAACCTCGCACAGCGTGTCGGCAACAATCTCTGGCGCCTGACGCTGCGTGATCGCCCCATATTCAAAAAGCATCCGCAACTGGCTCCGGGCACCGAGCTTTTTCGCAACTATGACCGGCTCTGGGAGGAGGCGCTTGCCAAACCGACGGCGACCCGGCTGATCGGGATTCAGATGCAATGGAGCGCAGACGAAACGGGCTTTTCTTTGCATGCTAGCGATGAAAGCGGCAACTGCGCCCGGGCAAAAATTAAGCCCGAGGTGATGCAACCGGCGGCCTCGGCAGAGAAAAATGCAGCAACGATTCGGAAAAATCTCGCCAAGCTAGGCGGGACCGGTTTTGAGGCTTGCCGCATTGATGTGGGCACGGCGGCTTGGTTTGCTCCGGCAAGCTTTGTCAATGAACTTCGCCGCCGGGTTGTGCAAGAGTTGCTTGAGCAGCGGCGCCGCCACTTCAAGCGACTTGAGCCGGGCAAACCCGAAGCTGCCCTGCCCTACCCCGATGCAACCGATTACCGCGCCAATGTGCTTAACGAGCAAGCCGTTACGTTTTACCGCAACCATCAGGCCAAAATCACGGAGCCGGCGGTGGAAACGGGAGAGGTCTTGCACGAGATTGCCCTCATGCAAACCAAGCATTGCGTACGCTATGCCCTGGGGCTGTGCCTGAAAGACAATTTGGACAAGGTTCGTGCCGATCCGTCGTTAAAAGAACGCTTCAAGCCCGATCCCTTGATATTGAAAACCGGACCGAACCTCTTTAAGGCAACGTTTGACTGCCGGCGCTGCGAGATGACTTTGCACGGAAAAGTGCGCACGCATACCAGCCTGGGTCATGTCAAGTCCTTAAGCGCCCCTAGTGACAAGAAAGCGTAAGAAATTAAGAAAAATTTGAACAATCTCAAAAGAAGTTCAAAATTTTCGCTCAATTGGCCAGAAAACTCGGATATAAGTACAAACCATTAGATATTTATGTTAAAGTTTCAAGCGTGAAAGGAACTTAAATTCCGGACACTTAAGTCGTGGCAACAATCGGTCCGTTGCCACGACTTTTCAATATCTCCTACCCCAAAAAAGTTATCTAAAATACCCGATATTACCTAAATTTATCCTGTAGTTGACTCTGTAAGCTGATAAACTGAGGGCATATTTCTAACTACAGGAGGCTCCTATGGAAACAGCGACGGGCGTAAACGCGCTCACCATCGTGTTTGCCGCGCTATGCGTCTTTGCCATAGCCTATCGTTTCTACGGTTTATTCATCGCTCAAAAAGTCCTCAATGTCAATGAAGCACGGCAAACGCCGGCGGTTCGTTACTCTGACGGACATGACTATGTTCCCACAAACCGTTACGTTCTCTTCGGTCACCATTTTGCTGCTATCGCCGCTGCCGGTCCATTACTCGGCCCGGTGCTGGCCGCTCAGTTCGGCTACATGCCGGGCTTGCTCTGGATTTTGATCGGCTGCGTCTTAGCCGGCGGCGTCCATGACATGGTGGTGCTTTTCTGCTCGGTGCGCCATCGCGGCAGGTCACTCGCCTATATCGCTTCCACGGAAATCGACAAGACGACCGGTTTTGTCGCCTCCTGGGCTGTGCTTGCCATTTTGATCCTGACCTTGGCCGGCCTGTCCATTGCCGTGGTCAATGCCATGCACAATTCCTTGTGGTCGACCTATACGGTTGCGGCCACCATCCCCATTGCCATCATCATGGGCTTATACATGCAAGTGTGGCGCAAGGGCGATGTGAAAGGAGCTACGCTGATCGGCGTCGTGCTCCTTTTCTTATGCATTCTCTCCGGTCCTTGGGTTGCCGCGCATCCGGAATATTTCGGCTGGCTTGACATCGACCGCGATACGATGAGCTTGCTCATCCCGATTTACGGCTTCCTTGCTTCGGTCTTGCCGGTGTGGTTGTTGCTCTTGCCGCGCGACTATCTCTCCACCTTCTTGAAGATCGGTACGATTGCCGCTTTGGCTATCGGCATTGCTTTCGTGATGCCGCACTTCCAGATGCCCGCCTTTACCGAATTCGTCAAGGGCGGCGGACCGATCGTGGGCGGTCCGGTCATTCCGTTTATTTTCATTACCATTGCTTGCGGCGCCCTCTCGGGCTTTCACGCAACGATCGGTACGGGTACCACGCCTAAGATGCTCTCCAACGAACGCGATGTGCTCTTTGTCGGTTACGGCGCCATGCTCATGGAAGGCTTCGTAGCCGTGATGGCATTGGTGGCCGCCTGCGTGCTCGTTCCGGCTGACTACTTCGCCATTAATGCGCCGGCTGACAAGTTTGCCGCGCTCGGTATGGCTGTGCAAGAGCTGCCGCACTTGGAAGCTCAAGTGCAGGAAAGCTTGATGGCCCGCCCGGGCGGCTCGGTTTCGTTGGCCGTCGGCATGGCTCACATCTTCTCGCAAATTCCCTTCATGGAAAACCTGATGGCTTACTGGTATCACTTTGCCATCATGTTTGAAGCCGTGTTTATTTTGACGGCTGTAGATGCCGGCACCCGTGTGGGCCGCTTCTTCCTGCAAGAAATGATGGGCAAAGTATGGCCGAAATTCAGCGACAAAGAATGGCTGCCCGGCATTTTGATTACTTCGGTGATCTTTACGGGTTCTTGGGGCTACCTCGTGTATTCGGGCGACATCAGCTCCATCTGGCCGCTCTTCGGTATTTGCAACCAGTTGCTTGCCTCGGTAACGCTGCTCATCGGTACCACCGTTATCTTGCGCATGAACAAGACCAAGTATGCCCCGATTACCGGCGTACCCGGCTTGCTGATGACTGTAATCACTTTCTGGGCCGGCATTTGGTTGGTGATGAACCAATACTTGCCTGCCAAGCAGTACTTGCTTGCAACGCTTTCAGTGATCGTCATGTGCCTGATGCTCTTCGTGATCGTCGGTACGCTGCGCCGCTGGTCCGTGTTGCTTAATATCAAGACCACGGTCAAGGACGATTACGGCGTTGAAGTCAAAACGATCGTAACCGAATAACGGCTGCATACGTTTACCTCTCGGCGGAGTCAGGCTCAAAGCCCGGCTCCGCTTCTTTTTATGGGCAGAGCAAACAGCTGACAAAACTCCAATCGTTAAGAGCCGTAGCGAGTTATCATAAAGAGATGGGCCCTTTACGGGAATCCACAATTTTTGACTTAAGAGAGAAGAACTATGGCCTTATTGATTAAAAATGCCCGTGTCTTTGCTCCGCGCGATCTGGGTGAGCAAGACGTTTTGATGGTAGCAGAACAAGTAGTGGCGATCGGCCGCGACTTGCCATCAACCCTGCCCGGCACTGAAGTCATTGACGCCAAGGGCCAAATCATGACCCCCGGCTTTTTCGACCAGCATATTCACGTAACCGGGGGAGGCGGCGAAGGCGGCCCGGTCACGCGTACGCCCGAAATCATGCTCTCCGAGCTTGTCGCTTGCGGCACCACGAGCGTTGTAGGCGTCTCCGGCACGGACTTTGTTACCCGCTCCATTCCGAATTTGCTTGCAAAGGTACGCGCGCTTAAAAGCGAAGGCGTTTCCGCCTGGATGTATACATCCAACTACAAGTTCCCGCCCACCACGATGAGTAAGTCCGTCGCTGATGACCTTTTTCTCGTACCGGAATGCTTGGGCGTGAAAATTGCCTTGGGCGACCACCGCTCCTCGTTTCCGACCGTGCAAGAGGTGCTCGCCCTTTTGGCCGAAATCCGCGTTGGCGGCATGATTGCCGGCAAGACCGGATTCCTTCACATTCATACCGGCAACATCCCCGGCAGCTTTGAAATGTACAAGGAAATCGTCAGCCGCGGTTTCCCGATTAAGCACATTCGTCCGACGCACTGCGGCCGCATCCGCCACGTTTTCGACTCCGCTGTCGAGTTTGCCAAAGCCGGCGGCTACATCGACATTACGACCGGCGCCAGCTGCGCTTTCGATAATCCGGCTATTGCCGTCATGACGGCATTGGATGCCGGGGTTGATCCAACTCATATCACGCTTTCAACCGACGGCCACGGCTCGGTTCCGCGCTTTAATGAAAAAGGTGAAATGGTCGGCTTGGGCGTTGGCGGCGTAGCGGGCAACCTCACCGAAGTCAAGCGCCTGATTTCCGACTTCAAGATGCCCATTGAAAAGGCAATTACCTTTATTTCCTCGAATGTGGGACAAGCATTGGGACTTGAAGGACAAGGCGTTATCGAATTGGGCGGCTGCGCCAATGCCTGCCTCTTTAACGATGCAATGGAATTGACCACCGTCATTTCGAGAAACCGCGTGATGATGCGAGAAGGTGAAATTGTTCAAAAGGGAACTTTTGAATACTAAAACCGCCGAATAAAATAAGCCGGCCGCATTTCTCAGAGCGCAATATCCGTGAGAGAAACGGCCGGCTTTCTTGTGAACTCTGCCCCATAAGAGCTGGCAATAGGAGATCCTGCGCTCAAAGCCGATTTACCTTAGTCCACCCGCAAATGCATTTCGCTTAACCGGGCCCGGGCTTCGCGCAAAAGGGTGGAATACGCCCTAAAGCGGCGGGCCTTGAGACTAAAGATCTCATACAGGCAAAGCACGGCCATTAAGGCAAACGCCATGAGCACATACTGCCCTTCTTCAGTTAAGTGCAACCATTGAAGAAAACTCATAGTTTACCCTCCAGGGCATCGTCTTGGGCCCACACTGAACGCCGCTCGCGCTCGAGAATAATGGTACGCGATCGAGACAAAATCATACTCAACGAATAAAAGCCCAGCATCAGCGTGAAGCTGATCATCAAAATGTAAGCATCTTGCCCGCTTGAGCGCTCCAAGCTGTTGCCTAAATCATGAGCCATGGGCGCCAAGGTATCGAACATGCTGTAAAGAATAGGAATAAAGACCAAACCGGCTACGGCCACTAAAGAAGAGCGCACGTCGGAGTGCCTTCTTAGGTGAAAGCCCTTGGCGTTGGCGAAGGTGATGAAAGCGCCGAAAAAGAACAGCAAAATAACAAGGCCGGTCAAGCGCGCATCCCAAACCCAATAGTGCCCCCAAAGAGGCCGCCCGAAAAGCGCCCCGGTACCGATAGCGAAAAAGGTCATGATAAAGCCCGAGGGCGCAATAGCCGTCGAAAGCATCGGTGCGTAGAGGCTTTCCTTGGCAATGAGCGTAGCCAATGAGGCGAGCGTCATCAAAACATAAAGCACAACCGCCACGGCCGAGGCCGCTATATGCAGGTAAAAGACCCAGTAAATATCGGCCGATCCGATCGCCGTCGTATCGGAAAAGCCGAACATCCAAATCAAAGCCGACAGCAACAAGACAACGGCTGAGATAAGAAGCATAGGAATAAGGCGGCCGGCTAAAAAATAAAATTGTTTCGGTAATAAACGCATCGCGTACCCACAAGAAGAAGTACCGCTTGATTCTACAGGATCAAAAAGCTCAAAAGCGGCCGAACTTGCCGCAGGTTATGAGGTAGACAATATCACAATTGGCCGAAGATTTTCTCGCTTTTCGCGCTTTTTCGGCTGCAAGCTGCCAACCACCGGTCCCGTCTCCGTCAAACGTCCTTGAAGGCCCCATGCAAAATCGCCTTTTTGGGCATGTTTCAGGGCATATCAAACACGCTAAAATGAAGAGGTCTTTATGTCGGAAAGTAAAATGCAATTTTTGATCGTTGATGACCATTCCATCGTCACGATGGCTCTGAGCCTGCTGCTGAAAAATTACAACGCACAAGCCAATGAAGTTTTTACCGCCAACACCAAGGAAGAGGCGCTGAGCCTGGCAAGCCAATACGGCGATACCGCGGATTTGATGATTCTGGACTTATCCATGCCGGGCGTTCAAGGCACCAGCCTGGTCGAAGAGATTGTTCGAGAGCACCCGATGCTAAAGATTCTCGTTATGAGCGGCTTGGAAGATGAGCACAGCGTAGTGAAAGTCCTGCAAATGGGCGCGGCGGGCTTTATCCCGAAATCTTTGGATGCCAATCTTTTAACGGATGCCATCCGTTTTGTCTTAAACGGCGGCGTTTATATTCCGGTCAAGCTCCTTGCCCAAGCACAACGAAACGGCTTACTGACCGCACGCGAAACCAAGGCCGCCCCTCAAGTGCCCGTGCACTTGACCGAACGGCAAACGGAGGTGCTCATGCTGCTCGCAAAGGGGGCTCCGATCAAGCGAATCTGCAAAGAACTGAATTTATCCGAAGGCACGGTAAAAACCCACGTGACGGCCATTTACCGCGCCTTCGGCGCGAATAACCGTACGGAAGCTTTGCTGCAAGCTCGCCGTCACGGCTTTAACTTGGAATCTTGATGATCCTCCAGGCCGGTTAGCGTACGCAAGGCTTTGTTGAGCTCCTCGCCGCTCACCGGCTTTTGCATAATCTTCGGCATGGCAAAAAGCGCGGCGTCCTGCGGCCCCAGACTGCGAAGCACTCGCACGTAATCAGCTTTGATGATGTCATCGGCCACGGCCGTAAGCAAAATAGCCGGCACCGGCTTGCCCTGGCAGCGGGCAATCTGCAAAATCACCTCCAAGCCGTTAGCCTCATCCTCGCCTAAATTGAAGTCGCAGATGACGGCATCAACCTTTTGACCCTTTTGAAAATACGATTGAAGCGCCGAATCAAAGGCAGCCCCCGACATGACCTTCGCGCCCCAACTTCTGAGCAATGAAGACAAGCTTTCGCGAACCATGGCATTGTCTTCGATGAGCGCGAGCGATACGGGAAGCGGCTTTTCGGCCATTTCTTCGGACTGGGTTTGCTTGAAAATACGCGCTTGCTCGGCTTCGTGAATCGGCAAGCGGATGCGGAAAATCGATCCCCGTCCCGGCTTGGAACTTAAAGACAAATCCAATTGCAGCTGCTCGCAAATCATGCGAACGATGGATAGGCCGAGCCCGTAGCCCTCGGCAGCATTGCGGCTTGATTCGGCTCGGTAAAAGTGCTCGAAAACGTGTTTTTGCTCCTCCGGCTTGATCCCGCAGCCGCTATCGACCACGCAGATGCTCACATAGCGGCCGCCGATAATACGCGCGGCCAGATAAATCGAACCCGTTTGGGTATAGGCCAATGCATTGTTGAGCAAATTGCGCAAAGCACGAATCAGTAGCTGGGGATCGGCAAAGACATTAACATCAACGGTCTTTACGCGAAAAACCAAGCCTTTTTGCTCGGCGAGCGGACGAAATTGCGTAGCCAAATCTTCAAGAAGCGCTTTCAAGGCAATCGGCTCCTTATTTATCTGAATGTGCCCGGTTTCCAAACGGGACACTTCCAGAATTTGGGCCACCAACGTCTGCAAGGCTTTCGTGGACTTTGACAGTTGAGTCACAATTTCCTTGACTTGCGGATCGTCTATCGTTGAAAGCAGCTGCGTGTAAATACCGATCGCTTGCAAGGGTTGGCGAATGTCATGATTAGCCGCAGCGAAAAACTTGCCGCGGATACGGCTTTGCTCTTGTGTTTCGCGGCGAAGCTTTTCGGCCAAGTTGCGCTCCAGTGTCAAGCGCTTAACCAAATTGGCATTTTCCTGGTCATTGCGTACCGACATTTGCACAATGTCGCTGAATCGTTTACCGGAATAGAAGATAAAGACCACCACGCCGACAATTAAAAGCGCAATCGCCAAACGCGACCAGCCGAACATCAAGGCTAAGCGCAAAACCAAAGGCGTAACGCTCAGCAAGGTAAAAACGCCGAGGCTCGGAAGCCAGCACGAATAGATGGGCCAAGAGGCAAACGTGACGGTCAAAATGACGGCTACCAGCAAAAATTGCAAGGAAGCATCCACCGGGTCGCCCAAGAAAAAGAAAAGTCCGGCACTGGCCCAAATGAGGCCGGCAGCCACGGCCAAGAGCATCCACGTGCGCATCCACAAGTGAATCCGAGCATGCCGGTAACGGTCGGCCCAAAAGCGTCGATTAAAATCAATCGCACCGTAAAGGTGCAGTCCTACCCACAATAGCCAAGCGACAATGACGGCATGATTGTTGATATCCCACATGACAACCGCAAGAGCGAGCGCTCCCAACGCTTCGGAGACAAGCGCTACCGGCTGCAAACTCAGCGAACTTTGGATTTGCCTGACCAACACGCGCGAGTGGCGGCGGCGCCACTGCAGCGCCGACAGATTATCCCCGTAGAGCGCCCCGTTCGCTAAAAGCCGGTACCACTGGGCTTTGAGCCAACCAAACATAGGCTAAAAACGCGGCTTGAGAGTGGGATGCTCAAAAGTGCTCATCACCACGTAACCTTTTTCGGTCTTCAAATGGACATTGGCCCCCACCGGCAGCGTAATCTTCACGGGCGAGTGGCCGAAAGGCAGCCCCATGAGCATCGGAACGTTCGGGACGCGTCCGCGCAAAAAGCCGAGCATGTCCTTAAAGAGAAAGTCGTTGTCTCTCGGGTGCGCCGGATCGGCGTCACGGAAATCCCCGAAGAGAATAATCTGCTGCTTTTGCAGGACGCCGGCCATCGCCAGTTGCATCAAGTTGCGGTCGATGCGATAGGCGCGGTCGTTGCAGTCTTCCAAAAACAAAATGCCGCCTTCAATATCGGGAAAATAAGGCGTGCCCAAGAGCGAAACCAACATCGACAGGTTACCGCCCCAGAGCGTACCTTGGATATTGAGATCCGGTGCCTCCTTGCACGGGAAGGAGGCAACCCACTCTTCTTTAAAGAGGGCATTGTAAAAGCTTTGTTCGGTGGCAAATTGAAGCTCATCGGCAAAGTCTGAGCCGTTCGGCCCCTGGTAGCTTACTTTGCCCGTCTTGGCGAGATAGGCTAACGTAAAGGCCGTGAAATCGGAAAAACCGCAAAAGACGGGACTGCGTTCGGCAATACGGCCGAAGTCAATGCGGTCAAGAATTCTGGACAGACCATAGCCGCCGCGTATCGGCAACACCAAATCGATTTCCGGATCGCAAGCGATGCTCATCAAACCTTGCACGCGCTCGTCTTCAGTGCCGGCAAATTGCTTCACGTTCTTAAACACCGTATCGTGAAGAACAACCTGAGCTCCTCGGTCGGTAAAGTACAGCTTGGCGAGCGCCGGCGTCGAAATATCGATAACGGCGCGCGAGGGGGCGCAAAAGCCCACACGGATCGGATACTTAGGCATCTTTACGTTGCTCCCTGAAGAATTGGGTTAAGAGTTCGGCACATTCCTTAGCGAGAATGCCGCCCTCGACTTGCGTCTTGTACGTGAGGCCGCCGGTGCTTTGAAGGTCAAAGGAGCCGCCGTAAGCACCGGTTTTTTTGTCATGGGCGCCGTAAACCACCCGGTCAATGCGGGCGTGGGAAATCAGTCCGGCGCACATTGCGCAAGGTTCAAGCGTCACGTAAAGCGTGCAGCCGGTCAAGCGGTAATTTTCCTCGGCATGGGCAGCCTGCCGGATAGCAATGACTTCGGCATGGGCGCTCGGGTCATGCTGGCCGATACAAGAATTTTTTCCGACACCGATGATCTCCCCGTCTTTAACAATCACGCAGCCGACAGGCACTTCGCCGTTGCGCATGGCTTCTTTGGCAAATTCCAAAGCTTCATTCATAAACTGGGCGTCGCGGCCGTTATTTTGGCGTCGCCGGGAATTGATCTCGCGGTTTCGCTGCTGGAGGGCTTTTTGCATGACCGCGCGCAAGGTGGCCCGTTTTTCCTTCTCGCGCGAAACCGCCTCATCCAAATCCTCGCGGCTATAACGGTCCTTGCCGTTCTTTCGGTACCCCACCGTCGCTTCGAAAATTAAGCCTTTGCGCAGCGCTTGCAGTAGCAGTGTCACGGGGCGCTCGTCCAACCAATCACCGGCGTTTTGCAAAAATTCACCGGCCTTTTCCAAGGCGGTGGAAGCCGTAATCAGGTCATTGGGTAGATAAGTCAAAAATGCCTCGAGCACCTTGTAAAGATCCTCGGGATCGTGGCGCTCCAAGGAGGCGAGCGTGCTGCCTTTGCGAATCGTCAATTCTATAAAACGTTGCACCGTACCCTCCAATAGTAAATCTTTCGTATTTTAACGATTTTGCATGCCTTTCGAAAAAGACTCATGCGCTTATAACACCAAGCCAAGGCTCGATGCCTGCCTGCTGATAAGCAAATCGGATGAGTTTGTTGCGAATATTCGCCCTGCACTCCGGCCTAAACGTTTAGAATGATTAAAAACTGCAGTACTCATCAATATATGAAACGCTCTCAATTATTCCCTCTGATAGCCCTGCTCGCCTCGACCGGCACCTTTGCCGGCCAATACGGAGACGAACTGGGGCGGTGCCTGGTGCAAAATGCCGGCCAATCCGATACAAAAATTTTGACTCAATGGGCCTTTGTCACGGTGGGGCAAACGCAAGCCGCTCGGGAAATCGTTACCATTTCCCCGACCGTTTACGATAAAGTGACCTCGCAAGCGCAACGCGTGGTTTTGCGCTTACTCGGCAAAGACTGCGCGGCGCAAGCGCTCAAGGCAACGCTCAATGAAGGCAAGGACGGCATTCCGAACGGCATTAAATATGCCGTGGGCTTTCACTTAACCGAGGAAATGAGTTCTCAAACCATTGATGCGCTCATCTCAAAGTTAACGCAACTGAAAACGCCGTAACGAACCGATATCTTTTTCTGATTCTGCAACTATTTCATGGAGGCAACCGTGCGCGACGAATTTTATTGGTTAGGCCAAATTAACAAGGCCACCATCATTAGCAATACGGCCGAAGGGCTATTAGAGGAACCCTTGGCACGAAAGGCCGCCCGCGCCGTCCAAGCGGTGATCGATAGCGGCAGCGACCCCGCCAACCGCGTCAAACGCGTGATCGATTTTGAGCCGAAGATGATTGCGGCCGCGGGCAGCAACGATGTAACCGTGATCCACATCGGCCGCTCCAGCCAAGACATGCATTCGACATTTCGTGCCGCGATTATGCGCGACAATGTGCTTGAAGTTGCAAAAAGTGTCGAAAGCCTCATCGAAACGCTCTTAGCGATGGCGCGCAACCACCGCGACACCGTGATGCCTTCTTACACCAACGGCGTTGCTGCCCAGCCCACCTCGTTTGCCCACTATCTGCTCGGATACGCCGAAGGCCTCAGGCGCGACAGAATCCGCTTGGGCGAATTTTACGTGCGGCTTAACCATTGCCCGATGGGCGCATGCGTCTTAAACGGTACGGGCTGGCCGCTTAACCGTCAAAGCATGGCAAAATTCTTGGGCTTTTCCGCTCCAACGCGAAACGCGTTCGATGCAACACAAATTTCCATGGTCGACTTGCCGATTGAGTTTGCCCAAATCCAAGCCTCGATTGCCTTGCACGTCGGGGAAATGATCGCCGACATCATGGTGCAGTATGCCCAGCCGCGTCCCTGGATTCTGCTCTCCGAAGGAAATGGCAATACTTATGTCTCCTCGGCCATGCCCCAAAAGCGCAATCCGGGCCTTTTAATCAGCGCCCGCGGCAACGCCAGCGACGTGGTGAGCGATGCAACTGCCGTCATAACCCGCGCCCACAATGTACCTTCGGGCATGATCGACGGCAAGTCAGTCAAAGTGCACAGCGAACTCGCTCACGACACTCTCAAGATGATCGAGCGTTTCATGAAGGTACTGAATGCACTGGTGGTCAATAAGGACCGAGCATTGGAAGAGCTTAACCTCGATTGGACGGCAAGCCAGGAAATTGCCGATCGACTCATGCGTGAATATAAGCTTCCCTTCCGTGTCGGGCACCATGTGGCCAGCGCCATGGTTAGCTATGCGCGCGCCAACGGCATTTTGCCCTTAACCTTCCCGTACGAAGAGATGAAGCGACTTTATGCGGAAACGGTCGCTAAGGAAATGCCGGGCTTTGACACAACCTGCCCGATGAGCGAAGAAGAGTTCCGGGCTTCGCTTGATCCCCGTGAAATCCTCAAGCGCCGCCAAACTTCCGGCAGCGCCAATCCCGATGAAGTCAATCGCATGCTCGAAGAAATGACGGCCGAACTGACCATTTTGAAAGAACAAACCCAGATGCGTGCCGGCGCCGTCAATCAAGCCATGGCCGATTTGGACAATCGTTTCAGCGACTTTTTTGCCTCTGAAAACCAATAGCCGATCGGAGTTAAAAGGCTGCGCGGAAAGGCCTTGTTTTACAGCCTATTCCGCGCTCTCTTTTTCATGCAGATCTATTCGTTCTTGGACGCTTTGTCCGTTTTCTCCTGTCCGAAGATCCATTCAAGGAATCCGCCCTTGTTGCGGGAGCAAACCAGCACCTTGCCTTCACCCTTGAATTTCAGCAAAATCCCTTCGCCGGAAATTTGGCTATTGACGATTTTCCCCATGAGACCGGAGCGCGAAGAATTCAAGCTTAACTCGTAATCCAGATTGGCGTCCCAAGCCACTAAATGCCCGTTGTCAACCAGCAATTTGTGCCCGGGCTTAACTTCGACCTCTCGGATGGAGCCGAAACCGGAAACCGCGATTTGACCGTGTCCGCTGGTAGCCATAACGAAAAAGCCGCCGGAGTCTCCCAAAAGGGCTCGACCGATGCTTTGGGTTTTTACTTGCAGGGATACCGTGTCGGTAGAAGCAAGAAAAGCGCCGTCGGAGAGGTAATACTGCCGCTCGCCGACATCAAGAATACGGATGTCACCCGGAATGTTGGGCGCAAGAAGCACCTCTCCGTCATCCTCGGCTTCAATATACTGCTGGAAAAACGTCTCATCGTTGAGAAGCTTACGGGCAATGGACTTGAAAAAACCGCCTCGCGTTCTGCCCTTTAAGGTCAAGGTATCCTCCATGGACACCATGGCATTGGATTCCGACAACACCTTGTCGCCTTTTTGCAGCCGGGCCGACAACAGCGGATCCACCCCGCCCGTCACTTCAAAATGTACCATGCTCTACCCTCCCATGGGCCTGTCAAATTACTTTTCCACTATTATTGCACGGGCTTGGCCTCGATCACTTCAAGCTTCGGACGCTTCCAGCCCTTATCGACTTCTGCCAAAATGTCCACCAGGGCGTCTTTGTGAATGTGCGACCAATCCTTATCGTCATCTAATTCCGCCACAATGGATGAGCCCTTTTCATCGACGAACTCGTAATCGTCTTTGGTCAGTTGCTTGGTAAAGCGCCCCCGGACAGCCACCAATTGTTCATCAACGCTATTTGCCTTCACTTCATCAATCGAGACAAGCGTATCAAGCGAGAAGCCTTGCGGACGAGCGCCGGAAGAATGAAATCCTTGGGGCGCCTGGGCTGCGGCTGACAAGGGAAGGGCTAAAGCGCACAGCAAAGCGGCAACGGTTAACTTTCTCATGTTGACTCCTTTAAGCCAAGGGTTCTATAGCACGCAGTTTATTGGCCAAAACTTAGGACAAACATAGCTCGAACTGAGCTCTTCCTAATTGAGTTAACAGACTTTTCCGTCACCGCCATTTAGCGGTAATCCCCTTTAGAATAAAAACATTCAAAGGAGAGCAAGCGTGAGAATACTGTTGGTTGAAGATGATCCCCTCATCGCCGAGGCCGTTAAAGCCTCCCTGAGCGACGAAACGCATGCCGTTGAGCATGTGGCCGACGGGCGCGATGCCCTGATGATGCTCTCAGTCCAGGAGTACGGCTTCGTCCTCTTGGATTTGGGCTTGCCCGGCGTTGACGGCATGACGGTCTTGAGAACGCTCAGGCAAGCACCGGCGCCGAAAAACGCCGTCCCGGTGATTATCCTGACGGCTAGGGATGCCCTGCAAGCAAGACTTGACGGACTTGATGCCGGCGCCGATGACTACTTGGTCAAGCCCTTTCATATCAGCGAGCTTATTGCCCGAATGAGAGCCGTTCTAAGACGCAAGAATCAAGCCGTTGACAATACGCTCACCAACGGCACGATTACGCTTGATATTCAGGATAAAACAGCCGCTGTCAAGGATAATCCCAAACCCATTGCCCTTTCCCGGCGCGAGTATGCGCTTTTGGCGGCTTTGCTTGCCCGGCCCGGCGCGATTTTGTCTAAACGCAGTCTCGAGGAAAGAATCTACGAGCCGGGCGAAGAACCCGAAAGCAATGCCGTTGAATACCTCATTCACAGCCTGCGCAAAAAGCTGGGTCCCCAGGTCATCAAAAATGTACGAGGTCTCGGATGGATGGTCGACAAGTCAAGCCATTAAAGCCCTATTCACTGGTACGGCGCTTGCTCACGTGGGGCTGTCTTTTGACCTGCGTGCTCAGCATAGCCACAGCAGGCATCGTTTTTGCCATCGCCTACGATGAAGCGCGCGACCAACAAGATGACCTGCTGGAAGAGGTCGCATGGATGCTGGCGAGACTTGAGCTATCCTCCTACAACCCTCAAGCGCTTTGGATGGGAGAAAATGATTTCGAACGCTGGTTTGAACATGAGCAGCGAAGCAACGCGATAACCCCGGCAGGCACAACCGTACTGCTTAGAACCTTGCACGATGAAGGACAAACCCTTCGCGTGGTTTTCGATAGCGACCTGCATAACGGCTCGCAGTCGCTGAGCATTGACGGCAAAGACTTCCGTATCTTTCTCATGACGCTTAGCAACGGCAAGCATATTGCCGTTGGCCAGGAAATCGAGGAGGTCGAAGAAATGGCACTCGCCGGGGCCCTCTCGGCTATCGTGCCTTTACTGGTTTTTGTCGTGATTCTTTTTATTGTGCTCGTGAGCTTATTGTGGTTAGCAATGAAACCGGTCCAGTCTTTGGAAGCCGAGCTCAAAGCCATCAAACCAGATGCTCTAAAGCCCTTAAGTCAAGAAGGGCTGCCGCGCGAGCTCTACCCCATGGTGGAATCGGTAAACCAACTGATGAGTCGAATCCAAGAGTACCAGAAGCGCGAATCTCGCTTTACGGCTGATGCCGCCCATGAACTCAGAACGCCCTTAGCTTCGCTGTCGCTGCAATTAGAGCGACTTGAAAAAACTCCCCTTTCGCCTCAGGCGCGCGAGCAGCTGCAGCCTCTGCGCCAGTCCGTTGATCGCGCCGTACGCTTGGTGAACCAACTGCTTTCTCTAAAGCGAGCCCAGAATAACCCTGCGCCTTCCAAGGCCGAATGCAATCTTTCGCAAGTCCTTGCGAATGTATTCGAACAAATCTGGCCCGAGGCTGAAAAGAAAAATATTGAGTTGGAAGTCATTGACTTTGAACGTCTCAATCCGGACGGCACGGCCACCGTGCCGATAGCCGAAGATGAGCTTTTTGCTATCCTGCGTAATCTTTTAGAAAATGCCGTCCGCTATACGCCGCCAAACGGGCAAATTAAGGTTCGGTTGGATAACACGGCACCGTTTGAAGTAACGATTTCCGATACCGGCCCCGGCATTGATCCCAAGGATCGGGAACGCGTTTTTGATCCGTTTTATCGGGTCTTAGGCACGACCGTAACGGGAACGGGCTTGGGACTGGCCATTGTAAAGTCGCTTTGCGAGAAAAACCGTTTAACCATACGCTTGGATTGGACGGATGCCGAAAAAGCCCAGGGTTTATCAGTCAATCTAAAAGCACATTAGAACGCCGAGGGCTGGCAACGCTTTCAGCATTGCCGACCTCGCCTCATTCCCCGTTGTGAACGCAAGGCGCTAACGGCTAAATCTGGGCATAAATGAGGCCCGCACCAAATAGGCCGAACAACGTACCGGCGATTGCATCAATCCAACGGCCGGCTTTGCGATAAAGACTTCTCGGCCGGTCTAAGCCAAACACCGTCGCGACGAAAGCAAACCAAAGAAAGGACTCAACGACCACGAAACAAAAAAGCGCCGCCTTAGAGAGAACACTCACTTGCGGGGTAATGAAAGAGGAAAAAATACTTGCAAAATAAATGACAGCCTTCGGATTAGCTAAGTTTGTAAAAAGCCCGTACAAAAAAGGCGATCTCATAACAGGCGCTTCATGCTTTGAACCGACTTCATGTTGCTCCGCCGGTTGGGGGCGAAGCGACGAGCGCAAAAGGCCGTAGCCCATCCAAAGCAAATAAAGGCCTCCCGCTACCGAAATAGCCCGCTGCAACCAGGCCATTTGCTCAAAAAGAATATGTAGACCCAATATCGAAATACCGGCCCAAAGAAAAATGCCGCCGGTGATGCCCAGCACACCCATCATCGCTTTTGAACGGGACTGGCTCATGGCCGTCCGCGTCACAAAGAAAAAGTCCGGTCCCGGAGACATAAGCGCCACAAGGTGAATGAGCGCAATACTTGCAAACAAAGACAGAGACATTGAAACGGTCTTTAACTCAAATTGAGGTAACCACTTTAGTACAACAGACAAATGGTTTTATAGAGTCAATCGCTTAGAAAATAGAAATTTTTAGCACAGGCAGCGGCTTTCAAAGTGCTTTCTTTTTAAGGATTGGAGTGTTGATGTTCTTAGGAAGAAATCCGCCGGATTCGGGAATGAAGTCGAGGTATCTAAAAGCACCTCAATGAGGAAATGCGATTTAATCCCTTGACTGCCCTTTTAAATTCCTCGATTTTTAATTGCTAGTGGTTGCAATACGTTTTCGTTGTATTCTGTCTCATATTTACAAAAAAGGATTGAAAATCAAATAGTAGACTTCAATCCTTTTCTGCTTTTTTCAACCCTACTCAGGTGCCTGGTCACTCCCACTCAATCGTGGCAGGCGGTTTACCGGAAATGTCGTAAACCACACGGTTGATGCCGCGCACTTCATTAATAATGCGGTTGGAGACCTTGCCCAAAAGTTCATAGGGCAAATGTGACCAACGGGCCGTCATAAAGTCCGTGGTTTCCACAGAGCGCAAACTCACAACCCATTCATAGGTGCGTCCGTCACCCATGACGCCCACGCTCTTAACCGGCAAGAACACGACGAAGGCTTGGCTAACCTTGTCGTACAAGCCGGCCGCGCGCAATTCGTCGATAAAGATGGCATCGGCTTCGCGAAGCAAATCAGCATATTCTTTCTTGACTTCGCCCAAAATACGAACGCCAAGGCCCGGGCCCGGGAAGGGATGGCGGTAAACCATCTCAGCCGGCAAGCCCAATTCAATCCCGAGTTCGCGAACTTCGTCCTTAAAGAGGCCGCGCAACGGTTCAAGCAACTTCAGGTGCAACGTATCGGGCAAACCGCCGACATTGTGGTGGCTCTTAATCGTTTTCGCCTTCTTGGTCTTTGCTCCGGCCGATTCAATCACGTCAGGATAAATCGTGCCTTGGGCAAGCCACTTCGCGTCAGAGAGCTTTGCCGCTTCTTCTTGGAAGACATCCACGAAGAGCTTACCGATGATCTTGCGTTTTTGTTCAGGATCGGTCACGCCGGCCAACGCCGTCATGAAGCGGTCAACGGCATCAACCACAATGAGTTTTAACCCCATGTTCTTTTCGAACGTTTCACGAACCTGCTCTCGCTCGTTTTTGCGCAGCAAGCCGTTATCGACAAAAACGCAGGTGAGCTGATTGCCGATGGCACGATGAATCAAGGCTGCCGCCACGGACGAATCCACGCCGCCGGACAAGCCCAGGATCACTTCTTCGCTGCCCACCTTTTCACGGATCATTTCCACGGCTTCTTGCACATAGTCGCCCATAATCCAAGAGGGTTCTGCATGGCAAATATCGAGCACGAAACGGTTCAGCAATTCGCGACCCTTTAAGGTATGGGTCACTTCCGGGTGAAACTGCACGCCGTAAAAACCGCGCTTTTCATCGCACATGCCGGCAATCGGGCAAGAAGGCGTCGAGCACATCACTTCAAAGCCTTCGGGCAACTTCGTAACCTTATCGCCGTGGCTCATCCAAACCTTGAGCATCGGATCACCGCTTTCACTGCGGAAGTCTTCGATCCCTTCAAACAATTTGGAATTGCCATGAGATTTCACTTCAGCGTAGCCGAATTCGCGTTTGCCGGCGCCGCTTTCGACTTTGCCGCCCAACTGCTGGGCCATCGTTTGCATGCCGTAGCAAATACCCAAAACAGGAACGCCGGCTTCAAAAACGGCTTGGCTCGCCTGATCGGTGTTTTCTTCGTAAGCGCTTAAATGGGAACCGGAAAGGATGATGCCCTTCGGGTTAAATTCACGAATGAATTCCGCAGACACGTCATTGGGATGCACTTCGCAGTAAACGTGGGCTTCACGCACGCGACGAGCGATCAATTGCGTGACCTGTGAACCGAAATCCAAAATGAGGATGCGATCATGAGTCATGAATCAATTCCAATAAAAAATGAAAAAACTTTAATTACAAAAGCGCGAGGGAGTATAAAACTTCACTCGCGCTTTTGCTTGAACTTTACATCAGATTATCGAACTTCGTGATAATTCGGGGCTTCCTTGGTGATCTTCACGTCATGGACGTGCGATTCGCGCCAACCGGCCGCCGTGATTTCAACGAATTCCGGACGCGTACGCATTTCGTCGATCGTACGGCAACCGCAATAACCCATCGAAGAGCGCAAGCCGCCGATCATTTGGTAGACGATCTGCGAGAGCGGTCCCTTGTAGGGCACCATGCCTTCGATGCCTTCCGGCACAAACTTGCTGATGTTGCCGGAATTGTTGTCTTGGAAGTAGCGGTCGGCCGAGCCGTGGCTCATAGCGCCCAAGCTGCCCATGCCGCGGTAGCTCTTGAAAGAGCGACCTTGGTAGAGAACCACTTCACCCGGGGCTTCATCGGTGCCGGCAAACATGCCGCCCATCATCACGGCATAAGCTCCGGCAGCCAAGGCCTTGGCGATATCGCCGGAGAAGCGGATGCCGCCGTCGGCAATCAACGGAATACCGGTATCCTTTAAGGCTTCTGCCACGTCGGAGACGGCCGTCACTTGCGGCACGCCGACACCGGCCACGATACGGGTCGTGCAAATCGAGCCCGGGCCGATACCGACCTTGACGCCGTCGGCACCGCAGTCAACCAAAGCGCGGGCCGCTTCGGCCGTTGCAATGTTGCCGCCGATCACTTGCAATTGCGGGTAATTCTTCTTCACCCAAGTAATGCGGTCCAAAACGCCTTGCGAATGGCCGTGGGCCGTATCCACCACAATCACGTCAACGCCGGCTTCGAGCATCAATTCAATGCGCTCTTCGGTACCGGCACCGACACCGACAGCTGCGCCCACGAGCAAGCGGCCGTGGCTATCCTTGGCAGCATTGGGGTGTTCACCGGCTTTAATGATATCCTTGACGGTCATTAAACCGGTCAAGTTGAAATCCTTGTCTACCACCAACACACGTTCTACGCGATGCTGGTGCATCAAATGCTTGGCATCCTCCAAGCTTGCCCCTTCGCGTACCGTCACCAAGCGGTCAGCCGTGGTCATGATCTGGGAAACCGGAATATCCATGCGGGTTTCAAAACGCAAGTCGCGGCTGGTCACCATGCCGAGAACGCGCTTGCCGTCGACCACCGGCAGACCGGAAATGTGGCGTTCTTGACTGAGGCGAATGACTTGACCGACGGTCATGTCAGGCGTCACGGTAATAGGATCGGAAACAATGCCGGCTTCGTGGCGCTTAACGCGTGCCACTTCCGCCGCCTGTTGCTTCGGACTCATGTTCTTGTGAATAAAACCGATGCCGCCTTCCTGAGCGAGCGCGATAGCCAAGCGAGATTCCGTCACCGTATCCATGGCAGCCGAAACCATCGGGATGTTCAGTGTCAGGGTGCGGGTGATTCGGGTCTTGAGTTCAGTTTCACGGGGAAGAACCGTGGAGTGGGCGGGGACGAGCAAAACGTCGTCAAAAGTAAGAGCCTTCTGCCTAATGCGCATGTTAACCTCAGTCGAAAAAGTGGAAAAAATCGGCCATCGCCCCGTAAGAGGCGACAAAAAGATTAACGCCTCATTTTACCCTATTTTGATAAGGTTCGGGGAGCTCGAATAAAAAAATCTGAAAAATCCTCGACATCGGCTGCTTGCAAGCAAAGCCTCGATCGATAGCAAGACTAGAAAAGGCGATGTTTACTGCCATTGCGTCCGCGTGCCAAGCGAGGTGCCGAAGATCGATTTTTCTCTTCTCGCAGGCGTCTGCCCGTCATCGGATCCACGGTAAGCGGCGGCAACACTTCCACCCGATCCCCGTCTTTTAGAGGATGCTCGCCCTGAACCGTCACATTCCAAATCGCCAACGTATCGTTTTGGGCCGGCTCAAAACCGGCGGCCTTGACGGCATCGGCGGCTACCGCTTGCTTTGCAAGCCGTACCTTAACGCTTTTGACACCTCGGCTGCGAACAAGTACGACCATTACTTCAATGCTGCTATCATCCTGCATGGCTTCTCCGGGAGGGCTTGCTCTGAGCGCTCCGATTTCTCTCAGACAAAAATCTAAAAAACATTGACGTAATCATACCCAAACGATCGGTACTTGCTACAATCGACTGTTCACGATAAGAAAAATATTAGAGAGACTATTGTGGCCAATATTGTTAACCGTAAAGCTTTCTTTGACTACTACATTGAAGAAAAGCATGAAGCCGGCATGGTGCTTCAGGGCTGGGAAGTGAAATCCATCCGTGAAGGCCGCGCACAAATCAAGGAAGCCCACGTCATCGTGCGCAATGGCGAGTTATTTTTGCTCAACAGCCACATCACCCCGCTCAAGACCGCGAGCACGCACGAAAAGCCCGATCCGACGCGGCTTCGCAAGCTGCTTATGCATGCCCGCGAAATCAATAAATTAATCGGCAAGGTCGAACGCTCGGGCTACACCTTGATTCCCTTGGATATGCATTTCAGCAAAGGGCGCGTAAAGCTCACAGTGGGCTTAGCGAAAGGCAAACGCCAATACGAAAAGCGTCAAGATGAAAGCAAGAAACAATGGGAGCGCGATCGGGAGCGCCTGATGAAAACGAAAAACCGTTAAGAAAATTTTTGGGGAGCCCGGGCTCCCCTTTTTCTTTTATTGAGCACTCGGCTCTTTAGCCTGATCGTCCTCGGCTTGCGGATCACGGAACTTCACCTCGTAACCCACCAAAATCTCCGTCCAGCGTTTTAAAAGAGCGAGCATTTCCGGAGCGGGGACTTCGCCCAACGGCTCGATCCCCTTTTTCGACAATTCATAGAGCGTGTTATAAACCTCAGCCATGAATACGGCAAAAGCCGAATAAATCAGTGTCGTATTGTCTTCGGGGAGCTTGCCGCCGGCGGCTTGAGCAAGCTCTTCTCCCAATTTAAAGCGAAGATTGCCTGCCACACCCGTCGGGTACCATTCGGGATCGAGTTCAAATTGCGTGTTGTTGCCCGAAAAGGTCGCCCCTAACCAGTTCATCGTTTTGCGGTCAATCTCATCGAGCTGCTCTTCCGTTAGCCGGCCGGCTTCCTGCTCTCGAACGCGATGGGCCATATCCATCATGAACTGACCTAAAATCGCGCCGGTAATATTCGGGTGGCGCAAAGGCTGCTTGCCGCAATCGCTTGCGCAGCCTTCGCAATGACCATTGCAAGACATCAAGATTCTCCTTTATTTATAAAAATCGCTTGCAGCCGGAGCTCCGGTTAGCCGCAAGCTCCACATATCAACAAAAGATTCTACCTGCGGGTTTTGATCCAAGCCAAAGCGTGCCGCCTCGGCCGATTTCAAAACCGCAAAAATCTCAGAAACAAAATAGGCAAAAACCGAAAACAAAAAAGCGTCATCGTCGTCGATATCGACTTCAGGATCCAGCATGGCTACATCCGAACCGACGCATTCTCTGAGGTATTGAGCCAAATGCCGGCCATTGAATTCGCTTTCGCAACTAAAATGCGGATTTTGACCGGTAAAAGCTTCGTAAAGCCACACGGCAAGCGTCAAGTTGGCTTGCTCGAGTTCTTGAAAGCTCAGACTGCCCTGCATGACCTGCTGCACGCGATCCCAAGTGTTGCGAACCGCTTGCGACAAGACACGGCGAGCCACCGGGTAAGAAGAAATGTTGGGCGGCAGTTTCCGCCGCGTTGCATATCGGTTAGGACAGCTCAAGGTTTTACCTTCACTTGAATCGGATCCGTTTCCTTAAGACCGAGCACGCGTTGCGCCCACATCAAGCACAACCTTCGTGCCTCTCGCTTGAAGTCATCGGCACAATCGGCTTGAGCCGTTTTCTTGATGAGAGCATACGTATCGCAAATAAATTCATAGGCGGCAGCCTGCAAAATCCCACGCGTATCCTTGAGGTCTTCATCGGAAACTCCCACCGCACGGAAGCGATCCTGCATGATGATTTTTAGATAACCGGCAAGCGGGTCTCCCGTCCAAAAAGGCTTCGGAAGAAACTGCTCATTTTTGCCTGCCAAAACCGCCGACAAAAAAGCCGCCGACTGCTTATCCATGGCAATCGCCTCAACGTTTTTGATTTCCCCCTGCGCAACCATCTTTGAGCGGCGCAGCACATCGTAAAGAACCACTTCAAAAAGCTCTTGAAGCACGCCCACATCACCCAAGGAAAATTTTTCTTGCAACATGAAAACAATCCGTTAGCGCTTTTCACCTAAAAAATACTTAACCCACGTAGAGACGAACGATGAGCACCGCAAATCAAACACCTCTTGGCTGGCACCTTCGCTCGAGCAATCACTGACCAACTCAATAAACTGCTTGGCCATAGTCATCAAGGCTATCGGAATAAACTCTGAGGGCGAAATGGCCAAATTTAAAAGCTCCTTGTTCTCCGAGTTTAGCTTGCAAAGCACCCCGTAAAGTCTTTGGCCCAAACGGGCACCGCAATCATCAGGGTTGCAGATCACGTTAGGGTCTTTGCCGGAGAACATCGAGCTCAAATAGCCGACAATAGACACAACGTCATCCATCGAATCCTCGGGCGAATCAGCCCCCTGCAAGCCATCTAAGATTTCCTCAAGGAAGGATTCAAAAAGTGCCTCTAAGACCAAAGGCTCACTGAGATTCAGCACCTTAATACGCGGTTCAATATTCGGCATTCTGCTTATCCTTAAAACGAAAGCGAAATTCTACCAAAAACAAAAACGAGGCCCCGTGCCGTCGCTTTCAGACGGTGTGGTGACTGCTCCCCGCCCAAGCTCACGCTTGGACGAGGCTTCCTGCTTCTTCGCAGACCGCCGAGATTGCCCGGTCTTACACCCGCTCCACAGGCTTTTGCGCGAAACTTTACGCGCGAAGGACGACCAGCCCGTTCGCCCTCAACATTCTTATGCCCTCAGCCTTGATGTTTAACGCCGCGTTCACGTCGCGGTCATGGTGCGCTCCGCATTTCGGGCACGTCCACGAACGAACCGACAGTTCAAGGCTCTCTCGTTTATAACCGCAATGCGAGCACGTTTTCGATGACGG
>DVNT01000006.1 GCA_018714185.1 Candidatus Aphodousia gallistercoris
ATACTCAGACTTCGGGAAAGTTACATGCGCGAGGGAGAAAAAAGTCCGCAGGAGCGCTTTGCTGCCGTAGCAACGGCGTTCGGAAGCAACGAGGCGCATGCTCAGCGCATCTATGACTACGCATCAAAGCACTGGTTAAGTTTTTCCACACCGGTTTTATCTTTCGGCCGGACGAAACGGGGGTTGCCCGTGAGCTGCTTTTTGTCCTACATGGACGATAGCGCCGAGGGGCTTTTACAGACGCTTTCCGAAGTCAACCGTTTATCCATGCTTGGGGGCGGTGTAGGCATTCATATCGGCATTCGCAGCGCCGATGAAAAAAGCGTCGGCGTGATGCCTCACCTTAAAGTCTATGATGCTGCTTGTCTGGCTTACCGCCAAGGCACGACCCGGCGCGGTTCCTATGCGGCTTTTTTGGACATCAACCATCCCGACATTATCCAATTCATCGAAATGAGAAAGCCCACTGGCGACCCGAATATGCGCACGCTTAATCTGCATCACGGGGTCAATGTGAGCGATGCATTCATGCAGAAAATCCAAGCGAGCATGCTCGATAGCAATGCCGATGACAGTTGGCCGTTGGTGGACCCGCATACGGGCAAAGTCGTGGAAGTGGCCAGCGCGAGAGACATTTGGCAGCGGCTTTTGGAATTGAGGATGCAAACGGGCGAGCCCTATTTGGTCTTTACCGATACGGCCAACCGGGCCCTGGCCCCGTGGCTAAAGCAGCAAGGACTCAAGATCAACGGATCGAATCTTTGCACGGAAATTTTCCTGCCCACAAATGCCGAACGCACGGCGGTTTGTTGCTTAAGTTCCGTCAATATTGAGTATTTTGATCAATGGAAGAATGAGCCCTTATTTATCGACGATACGATGGAGTTTTTAGATAATGTGCTTCAATACTTCATCGATCATGCGCCCGAAAGCATTGCGCGAGCCAAATATTCTGCTTACCGCGAGCGCTCCGTGGGATTAGGCGCCCTGGGTCTTCACGCCTATTTCCAGAAAAAAGGTATCGCCTTTGATAGCGCCGTCGCTAAAGCCGTGAATAAGCAGATTTTTGCGCATATCCGGCGCGGCTGCGAAGCAGCCGATAAGCGCCTTTGCGCTTTAAGAGGGCCCTGCCCGGATGCAGAGGCTTTCGGTGTGCAAAGACGCTTTTCGCACTGGATGGCTGTGGCGCCTAATGCTTCTTCAAGCCTTATCGTCGGCAACACGAGCCCCTCGATCGAGCCGCGCCGGGCCAACGTGTACCGGCAGGATACGATCTCCGGGGCTCATGTGGTTAAGAATCGCTATTTGGCGCTTGAGCTCGATAAGCTCGGCATGAATACCGACGAAGTTTGGGCCGATATCATTGCCCATGACGGCAGCGTGCAGCATTTGGCCGGTTTGCCCGAGCGGGTAAAGAGCGTTTTTAAGACTGCGCAAGAGCTTGACCAACGCTGGCTCATAGAGCTTGCGGCCGACCGGCAAGCCTACATCGACCAAGGGCAGTCGCTAAATCTCTTTTTCCCGGCCGATGTCTCCATTGCGTACTTGCACGCGTGCCACTTTCTGGCATGGAAAAAGGGGCTGAAATCGTTGTACTACTGCCGAAGCGACAAGCTGAGAAAGGCTGATCGGATCGGCGTGGCGCTGCAGCGTCGGCGCTTGGAAGAAGATATCAGCATGCGAGAAATCATTGATGAGAGCGCCTGTTTGGCCTGTGAAGGATAATAAAAATGACGACAAAAACGATGCGATTGACCCAAACCCGCGACTACTACAAGCCCTTTGTTTACCCTTGGGCCTACGAAGCCTTTATGCAAAGCGAGCAAATGCATTGGTTGTGGACGGAAGTGCCGATGCTTGAGGACATAAAGGACTGGCGAAACCGTCTCAATGATGATGAAAGGGATTTTCTAACCAAAGTTTTTCGATTTTTCACTCAGGGCGACATTGATGTGAGTTCGGCCTATGTGACCACGTACTTGCCGACATTTGCCCAACCGGAAGTGCGGATGATGCTCTCGAGCTTTGCCGCGCGTGAAGCCGTGCACATTGCAGCCTATTCGCATCTCATTGAAACATTGGGTATGCCTGAGGCCATTTATAACGAATTCTTGCAATATCAGGCCATGGCTGATAAGCACGATTACTTCCACGGCTTGCGCCTAGATGAGAAGACCGATATTGCCGTGAAGATGGCCGCCTTTTCCGGCTTTACCGAGGGCATGCAGCTATTTTCTAGCTTTGTGATGCTTTTGAATTTTGCCCGTCACGGTACCATGAAGGGTATGGGGCAGATCATTGCGTGGTCCATTAACGATGAGACGCTGCATACCGAGTCGATGATTCAACTTTTCCGGGCTTACATTGCAGAAAATCCTTCGCTTTGGAACGATGAGCTCAAGTCGGCGATTTACCGCATTGCCGAACAGATGGTGGATTTGGAAGACCGTTTCATTGACTTGGCCTTCGGCGTGCACTCCATGCAGGAGTTAAGCGCAGAAGAAGTCAAGCGCTATATTCGGTTTATCGCCAACCGGCGCTTGACGGCGATGGGGATGAAAGCCATTTTCTCGGAAAAAAGCAATCCTTTGCCGTGGGTGGATGCCATGTTAGGCGTTACGCACACGAACTTCTTTGAAAATCGCGTTGTGGATTACGCCAAGGGAGCGCTCAAAGGCGATTGGGCTGATGTATGGGGCAGTGCGGGGGCTCATAATTGCTCTAATAAAACGATCTAAAACGAGCTAATACAATAATTTATATGAATCGGTTTTATAGCATTGGGAAAGACACCTGTACGTGGCAAATCAGCGTAGGCGTACGTTACACGTTCTAATGACGCAATAAGGAATGCGGCAAAATCTCATTGCCGTTCCTGATTATTCTTTGGCCTCGGGAGTTCCTCTCCGGGGCATTTTTATCCGGTGAAAGTGTTTTTTCGATTGCAAGCATAATCCGGAACTTTTTTCCCAGGCTTTATTTTGTTTGAGGCTGTGCAAGGCATTTGGAGCCGTACAGCCATGCAATGCGGTGCGCGCGCAGCCTTTTTTCATTTTCCTCGTTGGAATCGCTTTGAGCTAAATCCAATGCCTTAGAAAAAGCTGCAAATGCCATAAAAAATAGTGATAAATTAAAACTGAAACCGTTTTGTCATATCCGTTTGAGACAATACCCGTTTAGTCAAACAATCGAGGAGAGAGTCCTCATAGCCGGACAACTTTCCGTTGGAGAAAAAATATGGTTAACAGTGCAGAGTCGGTCCAAGTGCAGGAAAAGCCTCAAGAAGGCGTTTCGACCGGTCAAGTAGAAGCAACCGCAGAGGCCTCGGAGCCCCAATCGGTCGAGGCACCCAAGGCAGCCGCACCGGCGAAAAAGACGACAAGAAGTACAAGAACGCGAAAAGTTGCCGCTGCAAAGCCTGCTGCCAAGAAGGCTGCGGGCCCGGCCAAAGCCGCGCCGTCCGTTGCCAAAGTCATCGATGTGACGGATCCGGAATATTATCTGAACCGCGAAATCAATTGGATTGACTTTGACCGTAAGGTGCTCGAGCAGGCTCAGGATCCGACGGTGCCGTTGCTGGAGCGGGTGAAGTTTCTCTCCATTGTGTACAACAATTTGGACGAATTCTTCATGGTGCGCGTGGCTAACGTTTGGAAGCAGGTGCAAAGCGGAGCTGAAGCCACCGGTCCCGACAAGCTTCCTCCTCGGCGCCAGCTCGCAGAAATCGGCCGCAAGGTGCGTGAGTTAACCGACGATGCCGAAGAGCTTTGGAAAAAGAAGCTCGTGCCGGAATTGGCCAAGAAGTCCATTTATTTGGTTAACTACAATGACCTTTCGGAACGTCGCCGTGCGATTCTGGATACCTATTTTGACAATGAGATCTATCCGATACTGACTCCGCAGGTAATCGATGCGGGGCATCCTTTCCCGCTGGTCTCTAACACGAGCATTAACATCATCATTGAACTTGTTAATGCTAAAAACAGTTCGGATGTGCGCTATGCGCGGCTAAAGTGCCCGAATAATGTGCCCCGCTTCCTTTATTTGCCGAAGGGTAAAGAAGAGGTGGATCCGTCCTTGTCCTTTAACCCGAACTATTCGGAAGTCAATGTAATCCTGGTCGAGGACTTGATTGAAGAGCGCTTGGAGCGCTTGTTCCCGGGCTTTAAGGTGAAAGCGACCGGACAGTTCCGCATTACGCGCAACACCGATGGCGAAATTGAAGAAGACGAAGCCGATGACTTGCTGGCGGCTGTCCGCGACTATGTTGATCAGCGGCGCTTCGGCGACATCGTGCGCTTGGAAATGGGCCGCGGCATGCCGGTGCGCCTGTCCGAGCTGCTCATTGAGCACTTGGATGTCAAGCCGCATCAAATCTATAAGCAAAAGATTCCGCTTGCTTTTTCTGAATTCATGTCGTTGGGCTGCATCGACCGTCCGAAGTTGCAGTACCGGCCCGATACGATGAAGCTTGCCAAGGAGCTCGACATGGAAGCCGACTGCTTCGAGTCGATCCGCAAGCACGATATCGTGCTATTCCATCCCTACGACCGCTTCCAGGCTGTTTTGAATTTCATTGAGCAGGCCGCTCGCGACCCGAAGGTGGTTGCCATTAAGCAAACGCTTTATCGCTGCGGTAGCGATTCGCCCGTGGTGCGCAGCCTCCTGGAGGCCCGTCGTCGCGGCAAGCAAGTCACGGCCGTGGTGGAATTAAAAGCACGCTTTGACGAAGAGCGCAACATTAACTGGGCCGAGGAGCTTGAGCGGGCCGGCGTTAACGTCGTGTACGGCTTTGTGGGCTTGAAGGTTCATGCCAAGCTTTGCTTGGTGGTGCGCCGCGAGGCCACGGGCATTCGCCGTTATGTCCATATCGGTACGGGCAACTACAACGCCTCGTCGGCCAAGATCTATACCGATTTGGGCTTGCTCACCGACGATGAAGCGATCTGCGCCGACGTTACCGACCTCTTTAATGTGATGACCGGTTGCGGTGAAGTCAACAAGTACCGTAAGCTCTTTGTATCGCCTAATACGTTGCGGCCTTCCATGGTCAAGCTCATTCGCGAGGAAGTGCAGTATCATAAGCAGCACGGCAACGGCCACATTATCATGAAGTGCAACCAGCTCGTTGACGGCGAAATTATTGCCGAGCTTTACCGCGCTTCTCAAGCCGGGGTGAAAATTGAATGCGTTGTGCGCGGCATTTGCTGCTTGCGACCGGGCGTGCCCGGCGTGTCCGACCACATCACGGTGAAGTCTATCGTGGGGCGCTATCTGGAGCATGCCCGCGTGTACTGGTTTAACCACAATAACGCGCCGGTGATGTATATCGGCAGCGCCGACATGATGAACCGCAACTTGAACGGCCGCATTGAAGTGCTCACGCCGATTGAAGATCCCAAGATCCGTGACAACATTCTTGAAGATATTCTTCATTTGCAGCTCAGCGACACGGAACAAAGTTGGATTATGAAGGCGGACGGCTCTTACGAGCGCTACAAGCGCGGCAAGTCGGAAAAACGCGTGGATGCCCAAAATTCGGCCAATCACAAAAAGAGTCTTTACAAGTAGTATGTTGCGCTTATGACAGAAGAGTACACCTATAACGATCTCAAACAGGAAACCTCTGCCAAGGGCGTGCACTTTGTGCGCGCCAACCCGATGGTGACTCGGGTGGGCTTTGTGGACTTGGGCAGCAACTCCTCGCGCCTGACCGTTGTGGAATTCGATATCCGCGGCCGCGTGACGGTGCTCAACCGTGTCAAGAGCATGGTGCGCTTGGGCGAGGGCGCTTTTGAAACAAAGCAGCTGCAGCCTGCTGCATGTTCCCGCGCTCTTAATTGTCTTAAGGAATTTGCGCAAGTCTGCGACTCTTACGGCGTGCGTCAAATCGTTGCCGTAGGGACAGCCGCATTGCGAGCCGCCACCAATAGCCAGAGCTTCGTGCACAACGTCTACCGGCAAACCGGCATTGAGCTTCACGTCATTTCCGGCGAGGAAGAAGCTCGCCTGATTCGGGTGGGCATTTGGAACTCTTTCCCGAAGACAAAGGACTCTTTTCTTTTTATCGATATCGGCGGCGGCAGCACCGAACTTTCGGTTTCCTCGCGCACGGATATCGGCATGCTCGAATCGATGAATGTCGGTTGCGTCATGATTACCGATGCCTTTAGGGGAACGAAGGAAGGCAAGATTTCGTCTTCGGTTTTTGCCAAGATGCAATCGCGCGTGCTCGAGAAAATGCAGCACACGTTTAGCGCCATTAAAAAGCAAAAATTCCGTGCCGCTGTAGCTAGTTCAGGTACCGCCCAGTCGCTTTTGGCTCTCGCGCAGTCCCGGTTGGGGGTGGGCGAAACTTTCAAGGTCGTGCCGGAAGGAACAGTCTTGCCGCTTGAAAATGTTCAAGCGCTAGCTAAAGAGCTTGCCCAGATGACGCTTGCCGAGCGCAAGGCGCTGCCGGGCCTTAGTCCCGCCAGAGCCGAAGTGATTGTCGGGGGCGTAGCCATTTTGCTCACGATCATGCAGTCCTTGAAGCTATCGTCGGTGATTGTCACTTCCAGCAACTTGCAGGACGGGCAGGTGGTCGACTACATTGAACGGCACTATCCGCAAAAGGGCCGCAAGGAGAACTATTGGCGCAAAAATAGCGTCAGGGAATTGGCCAAGCAGTACCACTATGAAAAAGGCCACGCCCAGCACATGAGTAAGCTTGCCGTGAACCTTTTCGATAGTGCCATCAAGGAAAAGCTTTGCGATCCACAGGTGGGCTTGGAGGAACTTTTGGGCTATGCAGGCCGCCTGCACGACATCGGCATCGGCATTGCCTACGATAAGCACTACATGCACGGAGCGTACCTTGTGCGCTACAGCCCGCTATTGGGCTTTACCGATAATGAAGTATTGACAATGGCCCGCTTGGTATATTTGCATAGCCGTCCGTCGGCAGAGCTGCCGGCGTTCTTGCAAGGCGATGAAATGACCAAGTCCGAGCGTATTGCCGCTTTGTCGCTTTTTATCGCGGAAAACCTTGACCGTACACACCGCTCGGTGGTAACGAGCGCCCAATTTGTGCGGGAAACCAAAGGCTCGATCACCCTTTGCGTGATTGCCAAGAGCCAAGCACCGATTGAAAAGGCTTCCATCGATAAGATGAAAAAACACATGAAGCGCATTTTGGGCGATAACGTCAACGTTGACTTTATCGAACCCAAGCCGGAAACGCTTGACTTAATTTACGATTAACTGCGTTTGGCAGTAAAACTCATAGGCGGCTTCGGGCCGCCTAAATTTTTAGGAATCGCCGGGGGCTTTGTCCTCGGTCTGACCGTCGCTGTCTTGCGGTTCAGAGTGGTTGCGGCTCACGCTTTTTTTCTCGCAGCGCGAAGTAAAGACCGTGACGCCGCCCATGAGGGTTGCCACAACGTAAAAGACGGCACCGGCACCGACCAGGTTGCCCGCGGCGCCGAAAAGCAAAGGCAGCGTGGTGTGGCACAGGTTAATCAGCATGGTGCGCAATCCCAACGCTTCGCCGGTTCTGCCCGGAGGCGATTCGGTGTGAATGAGGCTCATCACATTGGGCTGGGAAGAGCCCAAAGCCAGGCCGAGCAAAAAGGCAACCACGCACAGCGCATAGAAGTTTTCAAAGATCGGGAATAAGACGTAAGAGAGCGTGCCGAATCCGAAGGCTGCCGTGATCGTTTGCCATTCCGAGAGGTGGCGGGCAATGATCGGCATAAAGAGCCTCACAAAGAAGGTTGCCATGGCAAACACGCCGAGAATCCATCCCACTTGGCTTGCGCTTAAGCCGATTTCAGTCCCGTAGACCGGGATCATAAAGCTTTGCAAGTCCCAAGCCATCGACATGAAAGAGCTGGCAATGAGGACATTTCTGACGTGGGGAATGCGAAAGAGGTCGAAGCTGCTGTGATGCTCGCGCTTTTTGGCATTGTTGAGCGTTTGCGGCAGTTTCGAGCGGATAAAAAAGACAAAGGCGGCCAGCCCGATCACGACGGAAGCCAGCGAGAGATAGTATGCGCTTTGAAATCCGAGATGGTCGATGAGATAGCCGCTGGCAACCGGGGCCGTCAAGTTGGCCGTTGAGTAGCCCATGGCGAGGAAAGCAAAGTTGTTGGTGCGAGTTTTGGCGTTTGAAAGGTGCCCGACCGTTTGCTGATTCGTGAGCTGCACGAAGATAAAGCCCAGGCCGTTTGTCATGCAGGCGGCATACAAAGGCCACAGGCCGTAAGTCTTGACATCGAATACGATCGGAAAGAGCACGGCCAAGATCATGATGCAGATGCCGCACAAAACGGGTTTTCTCGGACCGACGCGGTCGACCCATTGGCCGACTCGGATGGCAAATAGGGCCGGGACAAAGGCAAACAGAGCCATCATGACGCCCACTTCCAGGGCGGTGGCGTGTTCGTAAAGGCCGTCAAGCGAGCAGGTCACGCGATTGGCTACACAACCGATTTGTACAACAACGGTGAGCAAAATTATGCGTATGACCAGCGAAGACACAATACGAATCCTTTCGAGAAAAGCGAAAAAGCCGCCGAGCGCGGCCTAGAAATTTCACCCTTATCTTTCGAGTATATCCCGAAATGTTAAATTTAGCTTTCTCTATTCATTCCTCTATTCATTAAGAGCAGCTGCGCAAAAGCGTATAAGAGAAATAAAACGGCCCCGAAAGAAACTCTTCCGGAGCCGGTTATCGGTCGCAGGCCGTCAACTAATGACTGTTAGCGAATGATCAGCAACGGCACATCGGCGATAGAGGCAATGCGGGTGGCGGTCGAACCCATCACGGCAGCCTTAAAGCGACCGTAGCCATGCGAGCCCATCACCAACACGTCGAGTTTGCGCTTCTTGCAGTAGGCGGCGATTTCGTCGCCGGGGTTGCCGACAAGGCACACTTCCTTGGGCTTGACGCCGGCCTTTTCAAAGAGCGGCAACACCGGATCAATGGCTTCGGCAAATTCGCTCTTTTGCAATTCGACCACTTCATCTTCGCTCAAAGCGGGCAGGGCCATGCCGGTCATGTCAGGCATAACGGCACCGGCGTAGTCGCTCACGGTGTTGATGACGTGGAACTTCGCTGCCTTGGCACCGCCGAAAAGCGAGACGTGCTTTAAGGCATACTTCACCGCGGCCGTGCCGTACTTGGAGCCGTCCACGGCAATGCCAACGCTCAAGGCATCCTTGCTCGGAGCGCCTTTGTCGCGCAACATCAGAAGCGGAATCTTAGTCATGGCCAAAACCGCGTTCGTCACGGAGCCAAAGAGCAAGCCCTTCAAAGCCGAGCGGCCGTGCGAGCCCATGATGAGCAAGTCGGCCTTCATGTCTTCGCCTTCCTTGGCGATGACCTCGGCCGGATTGCCTACTCGGGAGATCTCGTGAGCCGTCATATGGGCGTTCTTGAGGATCTTGCGGGCCGGCTTGAAGGCTTTTTCGCTTTCATCCTTGTAGTAATCTTCGAGTGCTTCACGGCTGACCAAGCGGCTTGCACGAGCGGGCAAGGGGGCCTGAACGTTCAAAAGCACGATTTCGGGTTCCGTGCCGATCAATGTCGTACGACTGGCAACGAATGCCACGGCGTTATCGCTATAAACACTACCGTCTACTGGAATCAGGATCTTCATACTTCATCCTTTAAAAAAATACCTCGGTGTTCGACCGCTTCGCGCCCCATGGCGTTTTCAGAAGCGTTAAGACATCGAACGCTTACGAAAACCATCCTAAAACATTTATTGAGAATGCTTTCTTTGAAGGGAAGAGGCCCGAGCTAGAGGCTCATGACGCAAAGAAACCAAATAATTTCTTTTTCCCCTTACAATCACTTTAACGCCATTTTAGGCTCATTGCTAGTTTTTTCTCGTTAACGGGCGTGTTTTTTTTAACGGATATGAATACAAGTGATTATCGACGATTCGGAGGAATCAGCCGGCTTTTCGGCAAAGAAAATTTTGACCGCTTGAGCCGCTCGCACGTGACAGTGGTTGGGGTAGGAGGCGTAGGCAGCTGGGCGGTGGAAGCTTTAGCCAGAACCGGCATCGGACGGCTGACGCTCATTGACGGGGACACCGTGGCGCCGAGCAATACCAATCGCCAGTTGCCTGCGATGGAGGGCAATTTCGGTCAAAAGAAAGTGCTCGTTTTGCGCGAGCGGCTGATGCGGATTAATCCGCAGCTGCAGCTAAGCGTCTGCGACCGGTTTTTAAACGATGAAAATATGCAACAATATTTGCCCGATTGCGACTGCGTGCTCGATTGCATCGACAGCCTCTCGGCAAAAGCCGCCCTAATTGCCTATTGTGTGCAACGCGGGCTGACGGTGATGACAAGCGGCGGCGCGGGCGGCAAAAAAGATCCCGCCCGGATTCGTTATGCCGATTTGTCGGCGAGCTTCGGCGACCCGCTTTTGTCGGCCCTGCGCACGAACCTGCGCAAGCATTACGGCTTTGCGAAAGCCGGACAATCGAAAAAAGCACCGCTTTTCGGTGTCGGTGCGGTCTTTAGCGACGAGCCTGTGCTGCCGAGCCAGGACGGCGAAGACGGTTTCGGAGTTTTTATGCCCGTCACGGCCTCGTTCGGGATGCTTTTGGCTCAAAAAGCCGTGCTCAGCCTCCTAGCCGCAAAAGAAAACTGATCAATGGCAAAACTAATTTGTGAAATTTCGCCTAAACTAAAATAAAAAGAAGCACGAACTCTCGTGGAGAAAATATGTACAAAAAAATTCTTGTTCCGATTGACGGTAGCGATCTGTCCTACCAAGCCGTAGCCGGCGCAGCCCGCTTTGCCAAAGGTTTGGGCGCCGAGGTGTATGTTTTGACGGTCATTGAGCCGTACTCTTACACCAATTTGAGTGAATATCGCCCCGAAAGCATCGAGCAGTATGACCAACGCGTCAAAGAACAGGCCCGCGAGATGCTCGAAAAGGCTCGTGAATGCTTCGATAAGGTCGGTGTGGAAGCCAAGATCTGCTCCAAGAAGTCGTTCTCGCCCTCGGAAGCCATCATGGAAGTTTGCGATGAAATCGGTTGCGACCTGATTTTCATGGCAAGCCACGGCCGCAAGGGCATTGCCGCCGTCCTCTTGGGTAGCGAGACGCAAAAAGTGCTCACGCACTCGAAGGTGCCGGTGATGGTGTTTCGCTAAGCGGTTGCTCGACTTTGCACATTCGTGTGGATGCAGCCCTTCGGGCGCGCGCTCTTTTTGTCTGAGAAAAACTGGGAAATCATTACAATGGAGCGTGTAGATTCACCAACGAGAAAACCTCGATGCTGTTCGGTGAACGAACGGGTCGGGGTTTTTCATTTGAAAGGATAAATCAATGGCAGATTTGGATTCGATGGATGCCCGCTTGGACGTGGCTAACTTGGTTCGCGAAGAGGTGGTTACCGACCGCAAGATCGGCTCAATTCGGGTGCTCACGCCGATTACGGTTGACGGGCAGCGCGATCCCGCTCGCGAAGTGACCTATCTGGGCGAAACGCAAATCATGACGCAAATGGGCCCGTTGCCGATCTCCTTTACGATTAACGCGAAGTCTTTGGCTGAAGCCGTCGAAGGCTATGCTCAGGCAGCCAAGACCGGTGTCGAAGAGACGATTGCCAAGATTGAGGCGATGCGTCGCGAAGCCGCCAGCAAGATCGTAACGCCGGGCGATGCCGGCTTTGCCGCAACGGCCAATAAGATCCAGATGCCCTAAGGCGTATCGGTTTTTTCATGGCGCAACCTTTTTCTCGAGAGGATCTGTCGCGGGCTCGTGTGCGGCTGTTGCGTGACGGGCGCGCTGCGAACGCGTGCGTGAGTTGCGTGACTTGGCAAGGCAAGGATTGGACCGTCAAGGATTTTTCCACCCGGCCTTGGTGGGTTCGGTACTGTTTGGCGCCCCTGTTGATGACGCATGAACTCAATATATTGAAGCGACTGCAGAATATTGAAGGGGTTGCCGGAGAGGCGTTTCTCGTGGATCGCTTTGCTCTGGCCATCCGTTTCTTGCCCGGGCGCTCGCTTTCGCGCGTGCCGCCCGAAGAGGTGACGACGCAATACTTAGAGGCGATGGAAGCCCTTTTGGGGCGCGTTCATGCTCAAGGCATCGTGCATTTGGATACCCGGGGAACGGGCAACTGGTTAGTTTCCCCCGAAGGCAAGCCGCTTTTAATTGACTTTCAGGCGGCACTTTCAACGCGTTGCCTGCCGGCTTCTTGGCGGCGCGTTCTGGAGCTCGTCGACATGAGCGGCGTTTATAAAAAATGGCACGAGTGGCAGCCGCAAACCATGGGCGCCGAACGCGAGGCGCTCTATGCCGAGGCCCAGCGGTGGCGCTCTCGTTGGAAACTCAAAGGCTATTTCGGCCGTAAGAAAAAGGCCGGAGACAATAAATTCGGTTCGTAAGGAACCGCCTATCGGCAGCCGATAACGACTGCCTTTTTCGTAGTAGTGTCCGTTTTTGTGATACTCCCATTAGAGGAATATTTTTTCATTTATGGCTCAATACGTTTTTACGATGAATCGCGTGGGCAAGATCGTTTCGCCCAAGCGGCAAATTCTCAAAGACATTTCCCTGTCCTTTTTCCCGGGGGCCAAGATCGGCGTGCTCGGGCTCAACGGAGCCGGCAAATCAACGCTATTGAAAATCATGGCTGGCGTTGATACCGACATTGAGGGCGAAGCGCTGCCCATGCCGGGCATTAAAATCGGCTACTTGCCCCAAGAGCCGCAGCTGAACCCCGAGCACACGGTACGCGAAGCCGTCGAAGAAGGCATGAGCGAAGTGCTCGAGGCGCAAAAACGCTTGGATGAAGTGTATGCGGCTTATGCCGATCCGGAGGCGGATTTTGATGCTCTGGCGGCTGAGCAGGCAAAGCTTGAAGCCATCATCAATGCGGCCGGCACCAACGCCGAAACCCAAATGGAAATTGCCGCTGATGCGCTGCGTCTTCCGCCGTGGGAGGCGAAGGTATCGCACCTGTCGGGCGGGGAAAAGCGCCGCGTCGCGCTGTGCCGCTTGCTTTTGTCGCAGCCCGATATGCTGCTTTTAGACGAACCGACCAACCACTTGGATGCAGAAAGCGTGGAGTGGCTTGAGCAGTTCCTGCACCGCTTCCCCGGTACCGTGGTGGCTGTCACGCACGATCGCTATTTCTTGGACAATGCCGCCGAATGGATTTTGGAATTGGACCGCGGCGAAGGCATCCCTTGGAAGGGCAACTATTCTTCGTGGCTTGACCAAAAGGAAAAGCGTCTGGAGATTGAAAAGCGCCAGGAAGACGCCCGCATGAAAGCGATCAAGCACGAACTGGAATGGGTGCGGCAAAACGCCAAGGGCCGCCAGGCCAAGAGCAAGGCCCGCTTGGCCCGCTTTGAGGAAATGTCCAGCTACGAGTACCAGGCCCGTAATGAAACCAATGAAATTTTCATTCCGGTGGCCGAACGCTTGGGCAACAATGTGATCGAGTTTAAGCACGTGAGCAAGGGCTTCGGCGACCGGCTCCTAATCGATGACTTAAGCTTTACGATTCCGCCCGGTGCGATTGTGGGCGTTATCGGTCCGAACGGCGCCGGCAAATCCACGCTCTTTAAGATGATTCTGGGCAAGGAAAAGCCTGATAGCGGCAGCATTGAAATTGGTTCTACGGTGAAAATCAGTGCCGTGGATCAGATGCGCGACTCGTTGCCCAACGACAAGGCCGCATGGGAGGCCGTGAGCGACGGGCAGGATATTTTGCAAGTGGGCAAATTCGCAATGCCCTCGCGAGCCTATTTGGGACGCTTTAATTTCAAAGGCGGCGACCAGCAAAAGCTTGTCGGAGCGCTCTCCGGCGGCGAACGCGGGCGCTTGCACTTAGCCAAGACACTCTTGGCGGGCGGCAACGTGCTGCTTTTGGACGAACCCTCCAACGACCTTGATGTGGAAACGCTGCGTGCCTTGGAAGATGCGCTTTTGGAATTTGCCGGCTCGGCGATGGTGACTTCGCACGACCGTTGGTTCTTGGACCGCATCGCCACGCATATTCTCGCCTTTGAGGGGGATTCGAAAGTGGTGTTTTTTGACGGCAACTATTCCGAATACGAAGCCGATAAGCGGCGCCGCTTGGGTGAAGAGGCGGCCAAGCCCCACCGCTTGCGCTTTAAGCCCTTGAAGCGCTAATTAAGCTCAAGCGGCAACGAGGCGGCTCTTTCAAAACGAAGAGTCGCTTTTTTATTGCGTTCGGCCGCCGTCGGCATTAAGCTCTCGCTATCGCTAACGATAGATGAACTATGCAAGAGAACATCAGTGCGGCCCTTGTCGAACTTTCCGACGGTAAGCCGTTTTCCCCTGTCTTTAATGATATTTACGCAACCCGAAGCGGCGCTTACGGACAAGCCTGCGCGGTTTTTCTGGGTTCGGGCGAAGTGCCCGCGCGTTGGGCAGGTAAAGAGCGGTTCTGTATTTTGGAAAACGGATTCGGGCTCGGCACCAATTTTCTGACGACCCTTAAAGCCTGGAGGGAAGATCCCCGGCGCAGCCGTTATTTGGATTACGTGAGCATCGAGCGCTATCCGGTCTCGCGCGAGGATTTGCTGCGCTTTGCCGCACCGGAAGTCGCCGGCCTTGCCGGCGAGCTTGCTGCCCGATGGCCCGATTGCCTGCCGGGGTTTCATCGCTTGGATTTTGATGAGGGCCGGGTCCAACTCACCTTGATTTTTCACGATTCGCAACAGATTGCATCCAAACTAAACCTACATTACGACGCGTTATTTTTAGACGGTTTTGCCCCGTCGAAAAATCCTCAAATGTGGGATCCCGTGCTTTTGCGGACACTAAGCCGCTATGCGAAGACACAGGCAACCGTGACGACCTGGTGCACGGCCGGTGCCGTGCGTGCCAGTCTTACCCAAAGCGGTTTTGCGCTTGAAAAAAGAAAGGGGTTCGGTGCCAAAGCCGAGCGGCTTTTCGGGGTGATGCATTCGCCTCGCACAGCTATGAGCTCAATGAAACCCCGAAAGGCTATCGTGGTCGGGGCGGGCTTGGCGGGCGCAAACGCTGCTTTTGAGTTGGCAAGACAGTCCGTTGATGTGCGGGTTGTTGATGCGGGGCCGGTGCCCGGGTCTGCTGCCAGTGCGCTCGCCTGGGGTATTTTGCATCCGCACTATAGCCGTGATGACAATTTGCTTTCTCGCTTTTCGCGGGAAGGCTTTTTAGCCTCGGTACGGCGTCTAAATGGGTTGCAGGAAAGGATGGGAAGACGGCTTTTTGCCGACATCGGGAATTTGCAATTGGCCCAAAGCGACGTGATTTATGAGCAATGGTGCGAAGCCAAAGAGCGCTCAGAGCCTTTTGCCTTGCCGGCAAGCTATGCCGAGCTTTTGGATGCCGGTGAGGCTTCTGACAAAGCCGGTCTTTCTTTGGCGCGGGGAGGGTGGTATTTCCCCGGCGCCGGGATGGTGCGATCCGGCGCCTTTTGCCGGGCATTGCTACAAGCTTCAGGCGTTGCCTATCGCGGCAATACGGAAGTGATCGCCTTAAGAAGAGAGAAAGAGCTCTGGCAATTGATCGGCTCTTTCGGCGAGGTGATCGATGAAGCCGATGCCGTGGTTTTAGCCAACGCCGCCGACAGCATGCGGCTTTTGAAAAGCCGTTTGGCCGGTCTTGACACGCTGCCCGGGCGTATCACGCTTTTAAGAGATACGGATTTGTCTGCGCTTAGCATGCCCGTAAGTGGCGAAGGCTATGCCGTGCATATGGATGACGGCTATTGCGGCGTAGGGGCAACCTATGAACTCAAGCGAAACGGACCGTGGACAATCCAAAAGGCGCACGAGGCCAATTTGGCGAAGCTGCAAAGCTTGATGAGGGACAAAGCCCAAGTGGTGGTGACGGGGGCCTATGAAGGGGTGCGAGCGACAGGTCCCGGGCGTTTGCCTTATGTTGGTACGGTTTGCGATGAGAAGGCGTGGCTAGCGCGATTTAATGAAAATTCCTCCCGCTTGGATGATGATTCCGGGCTTAATGTGCCCGGGCTTTGGCTTATGGCTGGCTTCGGCTCAAGGGGGCTTTCGATGACAACGCGTGCTTCGGAAATTTTATCTGCGCAGATGTTGGGGCTTCCCGTGCCGGCGGACAAGGCACTGGTACAAGGCATAGGCCACAGCCGGGCCTTGAAGTCGGCTCTTAAGGCTCTCGCGAGACAACACCGCTTTTAGCAGTACGCTTTTGAAAACTCGCCGCTGTGCTTGTTTGTTAGAATAAACAGAGCATCAATAAGGACGGTTCGACTATGCAATTTCAAAATCTTCCTCTCGGATCTTCGAGTTTCGAGGCATTGCGTTCATCCAAGGAGATCTATGTTGACAAGACGGATTTGATTTTCCAGTTAGCCTCTTCTCGGGGGAAGATTTTTCTGGCCCGTCCTCGGCGTTTCGGAAAATCCTTGCTTGTTTCAACTTTCGAATCGCTTTTTGAGAAAGGAACCGATTTTTTCCCCGGCCTTAGCATTCAAAGTCTTTGGCAGGATAAAAAATATCCGGTCATCCGTCTAGATTTTTCCGAAGTCAAAGAATTCTCGGATGCGGTTGATTTTAGAAAAAATTTTGAATCCTATTTGGCCCAAAAATTTCTAAAAGCTGGATTTGTTTGTAAGAATTCAGAGAATTTTTTTGTCGAATTGTCGTCCTGGCTTGATAACTTGCCAACGAATAGCTTGGTGATTTTGATTGACGAGTATGATGCCGCTTTGACAGTCTGTTTGGATAGTTTAACGTTGCTCAATGAAATCAAGAAGGTAATGAGTCGGTTCTTTCTAGTACTCAAAGCCAACGAGGGATGTCTGCGCTTTTTCTTTATGACAGGAATCACCAAGTTCAGCAACACCAGTATTTTTTCAGCCTTTAACAATCTCGTTGATATCTCCATGGATCCGAAGTACGGGACCATTCTCGGATACACGGAATCGGAACTTAAGAAAAACTTCGGCGATTATTTGAACCGGGCATCGGATGTTTTGTTGCTTTCGCCGCAGGAACTTATCGTTCAATTGCGTCGTCATTACAACGGATTTTGTTTTGACGAAGAGGCGGCAACGAGTGTGTATTGCCCATGGTCCGTTTTGAATTTCTTAAATCGCCCTGAGCGAGGATTCCAAAATTATTGGTACCAAAGTGCAGGCCAGCCTTCTGTCCTTTTGAAATACTTAAGTCACCATCCCCTATCCGAACCGATGAGCTATTCGCAAGAAAAAGAAGTACGATTGACTGAACTTCAAGCGGCTAGGCAGTATGACGATATTGGCTTAGAGGCGCTTTTGGCTCAAGCCGGCTATTTAACGATAAAAAATATTACGCCTGATCGATACGCTATTTTGGGTTATCCCAACCAAGAGGTGGCCGTTTCTATGGCCGAGCTGTATGCCAACGAATTGCTCAAAGGACAGCGACTAAAGCAAAATGGCGCTCCTTATGTTGCCGATGTGTTGGCAAGAGGTACTGTGAACGAAGTCGTCGCTACTTTAAATGCGGCGCTTAACGCTATTGATTATCAACGTTATCCTATTGTTGATGAGGCAAGCTGCCGAGCCTATTTGCAAGTTTTGTTGATTGGCGCGGCGATGATGCCTAAAGTGGAAATCCATACGGCATTGGGTCGAAGCGACATGGAGCTCGATGCAGGAAAGCGACATTGGGTCTTTGAATTCAAGTACGTGAAAACGGCAAAAGAGGTAACACAGGCACTTAAAGACGTGGTGGAGCAAATGAGCTCACGCCGATACGGGATGTCGTCTAAGGCCAAGGAATTGAGGCGGCTTGTTTTGGTTTTTAGCCGGGATGAACGGCGTTTTGTTGCCAGCCAAGAAGTCGTTGACAATTAATTGCCGCCGAGGCATAAAACCAAAGCGAAAAACCCGAGTCTCGTCTTGAAAACTCGGGTTTTGAAATGACGTAGGGCAGCTTCTTAGGCGCCGGCCGTATTGCTGTTTTCTTCCGTTTTTTCCGCCAGTGTATTGTCACACAAGGCAATCAGCGAGTCCACTTCCGACTTGCTTCGATTCATTTCCTCGACAGCGCGCTTCATCTCTTCGACGGCTTGGCGCTGCACGAGATTTTCATAAGCAATCCGAAGGGCAGCCAGTACGGCCACGGAGTCCGGGGAAAAGACCTTGCCGGGCTGGTGAATTTCCTGCATATGACGCTGCACCAGCTCCGCGCAAGCGCGAAGGTTCGCTTCCTCTTCCGGAGCAACGGCCAAACGATAATCGCGGCCCATGATCGTCAGAGTTAAGGTATTGCGCACGGCCATAGTCATTTACCTCGACTTAGAACGTCATGGTCGGCGTGTCGTTGTCTACCGTTTGTTGGGTCTTTTCAATGGAACGGATGAGCGCATCCAAGCGTTCAATGGCTTCTTGCGTTTCGGCCTTGGTCAAGCCGGCGTTTTCATCCTTTTGCGCAATGATGGCTTGCAGTTCTTGGTTTTGTGCACGAAGGTCATTGACCTCTTGAATAAGAGCGCGAACACGATCGGCTAAAAGTTCAAGCTTTTCTTGCATCTTTTTCTATCCTTTATAGGGAATTAATGAGCATTCTGCTCTATGTCATCCTGTGCTTTTTGTTCGGGATCGACAACAGTCATTTGGCTCTCATCGTCTTGGAACACTTCATCGTTACCCAGAATCATCTGGTCGGCTTCAGTCTCGCTCGGCAGCGGGTTGAATTCGTAGCGGGCGAGGCGGCCGGTGTCATCGAAAAACAGCGTCAAGCGCCGACGCTGTACGTCTCCGAAACGCGGATTCATGTAATAGACGTAATCCCAACGGTTCTGATGGAACATGTCCCGCAAGAGGGGAATGCCGAGCAAAAACTGTACTTGCAATTGTGTCATGCCGAGGTGAAGTTGGTCGACCATTTCCTTGGTGACCAAATTGCCTTGGTGCATGTCCGGGCGGTAGGGATTGATCACAGAGGTAATGGCTTCGGTCGGTTGAAACCAATCGGTAAACGCATCCCACTGCGACTCGACTTGAGCACAGCCCGTTAGCAGCAGAGCGGCACCCGCGGAGCCGACAAATACACATTTTTTAATCATACGTCTAAGCACGTCTCTGAACACCGAGATTTGTAACCCCTCAATGATAAACTAATGTGGCCGCTTGCGCCCAATCAATCACGACTTTTTTCGAAAAGAAACGAAGTTTTGCCGCTGAATCGGTCCGAAATTTTTTCGCACTGCTGCGCCCGAAACGCTTCATCGTGTTAATATAGTGCGTGATTTGTTGCATGGCTGACGGCGCTCGGCTGCTGGGCCTGGTGAGGATAAGAAATTGAAATACGCTTCTACTGATTTGAAAAGTTTGGGCCTGAAGGCCACGATGCCCCGTCTGCGCATTTTGGATATTTTCCAGAAAGCCGCCGCTAACGGTGAGCGCCATTTGACGGCTGACCAAGTGTTTTCCCTGCTCAAAGAAGAAGGTGAAGATGTCGGCCTGGCAACGGTTTATCGTGTGCTCTCCCAATTTGAAGTAGCAGGCATTCTTTGCCGCCATCACTTTGAGTCTGACTGTGCTACCTACGAGTTAGGCGAGCCCGAGCACCATGACCATTTGGTGTGCCTGCAATGCGGTAAAGTCGAAGAGTTTGTCGATGTGGATATCGAACGGCGGCAACAAGAAATCGCCGAGCGCTACGGCTACAAGCTTGAACACCATACGCTTTGTCTGTACGGCATCTGCAAGGAATGCCGGGAAAAGAACCAGAAAAAAAGCGAAGGTACCGCTTCCGCTAAATAACGAAAAGCCCGGCAGCGACCCGGGCCTTTTTTTGCCTTAACGCTTCGCAGTGTACGCCTGGGCGGTTAGGAGCATTTCCTTGGCATTTTCGAGCGCCTTATCCGTGACGCTGTGGCCGCCCAGCATTCTTGCCAATTCGCGGATTCTTTCCGCTTCAGTCAGTTCGGTCACGCGACTTTGGGTTGTGCCGGCTGTTTCAGCCTTGCTGACATGCAAATGATTTTTCCCGTAGGCTGCGACTTGCGGCAAATGCGTGACGCAAAGCACTTGCCTCTCGCTTGAGAGTGTTTTTAAAAGCCGTCCGACCACGTCCGCTACCGCTCCGCTGATACCGGAATCGACTTCATCGAAAATGAGTGTATCCACGGGCGTTGCCGTGGCCGTGATGACGGCAATGGCTAAGCTGATGCGCGAGAGTTCGCCGCCGGAGGCTACTTTTGACAGGGGCCGCACGGCAACACCGGTGTGGCCTGCAACGAAAAATTCGCAACGCTCCAGGCCGATGTTCGAGGCTTCGCACGGCAAAAGGGTCACTTCGAATCGTCCGCCTTTCATCGAGAGCGATTGCATGGCATCGGTGACTTTTGCAGACAAAGTGCGCGCGGCCGCCTGGCGTTTTTGGCTGAGCATGCGCGCTTTTTGCTCAAAAGTGCGGTACGTATGCTGCACGGCAAGCTCAAGTTCTTTGACGTCCAGCCCTTGCTCAAGCGTCTTCAGTTTCTCTTTTATCTGGACCCATTTTTCATAAAGCGCTTCGGGCAGGACATGGAATTTGCGCGCCGCGTTAAAAAAGAGACTGACCCTGGCATCGACTTCTTCAAAGCGGCTTTCATCCAAATCGGTGCGGTCGCGGTAGCGTTCGAGCTCGCGCACGGCATCTTCGGCAATGGCCTGCGCTTCCGAAAGCTGCCCGGCGATTTCCCCCAGCCGGGGATCGCTTTCTGCGAGGCCGGCGAGTTTTTCAGCGTGCTCAGCCAAAAGATCGACGGCAGCATGGTCTGCTTCGGAAAGGTCGTTGGCCGCAGACTGCAACTCATCGAGAATATCATGGGCACTGGCCAGACGCTTGTGCTCGGCATTGAGCGCTTCCCATTCGTCCTTTTGCGGCGCAATGCTCTCGAGCTCTTCGTTTACCCAGGCCAAGCGTTCGGCTTCATCGGCAAGCTTTTGCGCATTGGCTTTGGCCGATTCGAGCGCTTTCTTGGCTTGCTGCCAATCCGAATAGGCTTGCCTGACGCCTTGGAGATCTTCACGGTAAGCACCGAATGCATCCAAAAGGTCCAATTGGCCGGAAGGCTTTAAAAGCGACTGGTGGGCGTGCTGGCCATGGATATCCAAGAGCATTTCGCCAAGCGCCTTGAGTTGGCCCACTGTTACGTTGACGCCGTTAATCCAGGCACGCGAGCGGCCGTTTCGGTCAATAATCCGGCGAACGATCACGCTTTTATCCAAAAGGTCGTCTTCATTGAGCAGAGCCTGATTGCGCAGCATATCCGCAATCGCCTCACTAATATCGAAAATTGCCTGCAGGTCGGTCTGCTCGGCACCCTCGCGTATAACGCCCGTATCGGCTCGCGCGCCGAGGATAAACTGCAGCGCATCAATAAGGATTGATTTGCCTGCGCCGGTTTCACCGGTGAGCACGGTCAAGCCGTTGCGAATATCGAGCGACAATTCGCGCACGATAACGAAGTTTTTCAGTGATAGATGCGTAAGCATGTGAGCACCTCGCGATCAATCCTTAGATGTATCGGCCGAGGGATTCGGCGTCGGCATGCAATTCCAATACAGCTTTTGCTGCAAAGTTTTGTAATGGTTGTGATTGACCGGATGCAAAATCGTGAAACTTTCAGCGATGGAGCTGATGGTGAGCACATCATCTTTTTGCATGGAGATGAAGTCTTGCATGTCGCAGTAAACGGCCGCTTCGCGGGCGGCCACAAGCTCGATATCGATTTTGCTTTGTCCCGGCAGGACAATCGGGCGGTTGGTGAGCGTGTGCGGGGCAACCGGCACGAGCACCATGGCGTTTAGCGAAGGGTGCAGGATCGGACCGCCGGCGGCCATTGCATACGCTGTTGAACCCGTGGCGGTGGCTACGATCACGCCGTCAGCGCGCTGCGTTGCCATCGGAAAGCCGTCTACCCAGACGTTAAATTCCACCATGGAACCCGCTCTGCCGTGCGTGATGCCGGCATCGTTGACAGCCGTATCTTCAAAAATCAGTTGCCCCTCGCGATATACGCGTACTTGAAGCATCGAGCGGGTATCAACCGAGTACTCGCCCCGAAGCAGCGGCGGCAGGGCCGTGGCCATTTCCTCGAGCGTAAAGTCCGTGATAAAGCCGAGACGGCCGGCATTAATGGCGATAATGGGAAGCTTATATTGGGCCATGCGTCGCGCAATGCCGAGCGTTGTGCCGTCGCCGCCGATGATGATAATGAGATCGGCCTGCCGGCCGAGCTCAGTCAGGCTATGGCCTCGGGCGCCCTCAAGGTGTTTTGCGGTGCTCTCTTCGAGCAGGGCGCGCACGCCCTCTTTTTCAAGAATGGCAAGCAGCATCTTCAGCGCCGCTCCCATCGGTTCGGTACGTTTGGCAAATACGGCTGCTGTTTTAAATTCAGGCATGAATCACACACTCAAAAATAAAGAGCCGAACAAAGCGGCTGTTCGGCTCCTATTGTAAGGAAAAAACGCAACGAAATTAAACTTCTTCGGGCGTATTAATGGCTACGCTGTGGAAGCCCGCATCGGCGTGGATGACTTCGCCGGTGATGCTCGTAGAGAGGTCAGAGAGCAAGAAGGCGGCCAAATTGCCGATTTCTTCAATCGTCACGGTCCGGCGAAGCGGGGCGGACGATTCCATGATGTGTAAAAGCTTCGAGAAGTTTTGGATGCCCGAAGCGGCCAACGTCTTGATCGGGCCGGCAGAAATGGCATTGCAGCGAATGCCTTGCGGGCCGACAGACGAGGCAATGTAGCGGGTGCTGGCTTCGAGCGCTGCTTTAGCAATACCCATGGTGTTGTAGTTGGGCACTACGCGTTCGCCGCCCAAGTAGGTGAGCGTTACCAAGGAGCCGTTGCGCCCTTGCATGAGCGGCAGCGCAGCACGAGCCAAAGCCGGGAATGAATAGGCCGAAATATCCATGGCCGTTTTGAAGGCATCGCGCGTGCAGCCTTGCAAAAAGTCACCGGCAATGGCTTCACGCGGAGCAAAGCCGATCGAGTGCACGAGACCGTCCAAGCCGCCCCAGCGCTCTTTTAATTGTGCAAAGGTATTGTTGATCTGCTCGTCGCTGCTCACGTCCATTTGCAAGACAATGTCGCTGCCGAAATCGGCGGCAAAGCCGGCCAAGCGGTCTTTGAAGCGTTCATTGGCATAAGAGAAGGCAAGCTGAGCGCCTTCGCGGTAGCAGCACTTGGCAATACCGTAAGCAATGGAACGGTTGCTGACGATACCGGTAATTAAAATCTTTTTCCCTTCGAGAAAACCCATTTTCGGCCTCTTTGTTTTGATTGTTCAATGGCGGTTATTGTATCAAAGGACTCGGCCCCTGAAAAAGAGGTCGGTCCGGAAAATTTAATGCGGAATGACGAGCCGCTGCCCGATCGAGAGTTGGTTGCCCTCGAGGCGGTTCGCATCCTTAATGGCGCTTACGCTCGTGTGATGGCGTTGGGCAATCGTAAAAAGCGTATCCCCCGAACGAACCCGGTAAGTGGTGTCGCGTAAGCGCGTTCTTGTTCGGTCCTGTACGGTGAGCGTCAATCGCTGTCCGACAAGAATGCGCGAGCCTTTGAGCCGGTTTTGCTTGCGGATGTCGCTAGCCTTGACGCCGAATCGTTGAGCGATGGTCGAAATCGTGTCGCCCTTGCGGACGCGGTAAACGATCTTGCGCTTGCTCGGAAGCGGTACGAGTTTCAATTGGGAGTCGGCTTCGCTTAACGTAATGCCTTGGGCGAGCGTTACCGGATCGTCATTTTTAACGAGCAGGGTGCTGCCTGTTTGCACTTTGCGATTTTTCGGGATCTTGTTAGCGGCTCGCAACTCGTCTTCGGTCATGTGAAAGCGCTTGGCCACCCCGGCCAAGGTATCCTCGGCGGTCATTTTGTAAGTAGACCAGTTTGACAAGGGCTTGCCCGTCGCCTGCCAATTAATCAAGTTGGAAACAAACGCATCGGCTTTGGCAGCCGGAATCAGAATGTAGCCTTGATGGGCTGCAACGACAACGGGGCGGTTGTAGCCGGGATTTAAGAGCCTGAATTCCTCTAAATCAGTTTCAGCCAGCTGGGCAGCTGTTTCCAAATCCAGGTCCTTGTCTTTATCCACGCGAACGAAATAGGGTTCGTTGGCGATCACCGGCAGGGTGAGCCCGTATTTTTCCGGCTCCTCAATAAGACGCTTGACCGCCAAGAGTTTCGGCACGTAGCGCTGCGTTTCACGCGGCAGGCGCAGATGCTCAAAATCGGTGGGCTTGCCTCGTTTGCGGTTGGATTCAATGGCACGCCTGACCGTGCCTTCGCCGCAATTGTAGGCGGCCAACGCCAAGTGCCAATCGCCGAATTCAGCGTAAAGATATTGCAGATAGTCGAGCGCAGCGCGAGTGCTTTCAATGATGTCAAAGCGGGCATCGCGCCAACTTGACTGCCGGAGGTTGAAAATGTCGCCGGTCGAAGGCAAGAACTGCCAAAGGCCGGCCGCTTTCGAGCGTGAGAGCGCTTCGGGCTGAAAGGCGCTTTCGATAAAGGGCAACAGCGACAACTCCGTCGGCAAAGATCGGATTTGTGTTTCCGAGACGATGAAGTACAAGTACATTCTGGCCCGCAATGCCATGTTTTCCGTATAAGGCAGGGCACGCGTGTAGCGCTTGAGCTCCGGCTCAACAAGTTTGTCGGGCAAGTCGGCAATGCCGAAACCGTTGCGGACTGTTTCCCAAACCGTGTCCTCGCGAGGCACGGCCGCGTCTTGCTTGGCCTCGCGCAGCTCAACAGCCTGCGCCAGTTCGTCTTCGATGGTGATATTGCCTAAAAGATCGATATAGTCGGTCGTTTGCGCTTGGCTTGCTCCGATAAAAGCCAACGTCCAAGCGATAACAATTTTTTTCAACATGAATGGCCGCTCATGCCGTTAGGATTCGCTTAGGTCGGGATGCTGGCCCGAGACAATGGCGCGAAGTCCTTCGGCGTCAACAATTTGAACATGTTTTTGGTTGACCGAGATGAGTTCATCGTGGCTAAAGCGCGAAAGAACCCGGCTGACGGTTTCCAATTTAAGCCCCAAATAGGAGCCGATTTCAGCCCGCGTCATGCGCAGCACAAATTCCGTGCGTGAGTAGCCGCGGGATTCAAAGCGTTGAGAGAGGTTTAATAAGAAAGCTGCCAGACGCTCTTCGGCGTGCATGGAGCCCAGCAAAAGCATCAGCCCGTGTTGGCGGACGATTTCGCGGGAAAGTATTTTTTGAAAGTGCAGGTTATAGTCCGGAATTTCACTGCAGGCGGCAAGGATCCGTTCATAGGGTAAAACACAAACTTCCGTATCTTCTAAGGCAATGACATCGCAGGAATGCACTTCATTGGCAATACCGTCCAGGCCGATCAATTCGCCCGACATATGAAAGTTCGTGACCTGTTCGCGGCCGTCGCTGCTCATCACGGAACTTTTCAAAAAGCCCAAGCGGATGGCGTAGATGCATTCAAAACGATCACCGGCACGAAAAAGCGGTTCACCGCGGCGGATGCGCTTGCGAGAGGAGACCAAATCTTCCAGACGATCGATTTCTTTTAAAGACAGCCCGAGCGGAACGCAATGTTCACGCAAGTTGCAATGAGAGCAACAAATCCGTAAAGTCGGTGCGACGTTGATCGTGGTAGACATGGTCGACATGAAACACTAATTCAGCAAAAGAATACAAAACTGCAGGGCGCTTCAAGCCCCGTTTTTCTTAGGGTGCCTTTTCAGCTTGCGGTAATAATCGCCGTGCACAATAAGAAAATTCACTATAAGCCGTTCGCCTTTGATATTAATCAAAGATTCAACGGTGAAATGATAACAGAACTTTAACCCAAATCAAATAAATTCCCGGAAGGTAAAAATGCAAACAATTGATCCGAACACGACGGGCGTCGAGCTACCGTCGCTGGACTTACTGCAAAAGTTTGACGTACCGGCGCCGCGCTATACCTCTTATCCGACGGCTGACCGTTTCAGCAAGGCGTTTTCTGCTCAAGATTATGAACAAGCCTTGGCAGGGCGGGACCAGAACAAACCGTTGAGCCTGTATGTACACATTCCGTTTTGCAATGATATTTGCTTTTATTGCGGTTGCAATAAAGTGGTAACGCGCGACCATAGCAAAAGTTCGGAATATTTGGATGTTTTAGGACGGGAAATTGAATTGGTTAAGGGCAAAATCCCGGGCAATACGACGGTGAGCCAGTTGCATTTCGGCGGCGGCTCGCCCACGTTTCTCAATAATGAAGAGATCGAGCGGGTGATGGCGCTCATTACCGAGCATTTCCCGTTGGAGCAAGGCGGGGAATTCTCCATCGAGGTAGACCCGAGAACGTGTCCGCCCGAGAAAGTGCAGGTCCTAGCCAAGGTCGGCCTTAACCGCATGAGTTGCGGTGTTCAGGACTTTAACCCCGACGTGCAAAAAGCCGTTAACCGCATCCAGCCTTTTGAGATGACGCGCGATACAATGCTTGCTGCGCGCGAAGCGGGCTTTCATTCGATTAACATGGACCTGATCTACGGGCTTCCCAAGCAAAGCCGCAAGAGCTTTGAAAAAACGCTTGACCAGGTACTGGAATTGTCGCCTGACCGTATTGCGCTTTACCACTATGCGCACTTGCCGCATATTTTCCCGCCGCAGCGCCGCATCCTCAATGCCGATCTGCCCTCCACGCTGGAAAAGGTCAATATCATGATGGACGCCATCACGAGGCTCACGCAAAACGGCTATCGCTACATCGGCATGGATCACTTTGCCAAGACCACGGACGAATTGGCGATCGCTCAAAAGGAAGGCAAGCTGCAGCGCAACTTCCAAGGCTATTCCACGCGGCCCGAATGCGACATGGTGGCTTTCGGCGTTTCAGCGATCAGTCACGTCAACCATGCCTACGCCTGCAATCCCAGGGAGCTAAGCGCCTACTATGAGGCAATCAAAGCCGGTCGCCTGGCAACCAACCGCGGCTACAAGCTCTCCGAAGAAGACCAGCTGCGCTATGCGGTAATCATGTCGATCATGTGCCAATTTAAGCTTGTTAAAAGCGAGATTGAGGCGCGCTTCGGTATCCATTTCGATGAAGTTTTTGCCTACGAGCTGAGAAAGCTGCGTAATTATGAAAAGGTCGGACTGGTGCAACTGACGCCTGAGGCGATTATCGTCAGTCCCAAGGGCAAGATTTTTGTTCGTGCCGTTGCCATGCAGTTTGACCGCTACTTGCGCGAATCCGACCGCGCCGGCGGCTATTCCAAGATTGCCTAGCGTTACTCTACTGCTCCCGACCTTGAATCTATGAGATCGGGAGCACCGGTAGCTCCAATTTTTCTCAGTTTTCTCATTCTTTTATTTTTTCGAGCGCTTGCGTTCGAAAACACCCGAAAATCATTTTTCAAAAGCTAGAATTAGATTACTGTTTTTGCTGGAGTTTCTCCATGACAAGTATTGACATCCTCCCCTTGTTAAAACAAGGGGATTCCTTGTCTGACGTTACGTCCTACAAGGATAGTTCCCGTTGATGACGGAGTTCCTGCCGTTTCCGGCATTTCTCCGTTCACTGCGCGGGCGATCCGCTTTTGGCGTGTGCGGTCGGGACAGTCCGTCCCTTCTCCTTCACGTTGATTGCACCGACAATGTCGGCATTGGCTTCATAGCCGCAACGCAGACACCGGA
>DVNT01000053.1 GCA_018714185.1 Candidatus Aphodousia gallistercoris
TCTTAGTGACACCATTGGAGACCTTGTCATTGATGGACTGCAAAGCCGCTTCGTCGTCGTTGATGTCATCAGCTGTTATACCCACGGCATTAACAGCCAATACAATTCCTTCTTCAGCAGAGTCAATTCCAACCGTCCCAGATTCAATAGTCTTTCCATCTTCGGTTGCAGCAAGTAGATTGATGGTACCGCCGGAACCAGTCATTTTCTCAATCGTAATATTTTGAGTGGTATTTTCCGTGAGATTTACAACACCATCGTTAATATTGAGCATATTTAATGGAACATATAAAGTGCCACTTTCCGGAGAATCCTCGTTTGTAACAGTAGATACATTCCACCGGGCACCGTTTGACAGACTTAATTTTGAATCATGAACTTCTAATTTGGAGACATCTTCTGGTTTACCAGTCCCCCAGGTGACTTTCGTGTTGCCGTTCCAATACGAGTCTGCGTTTGTCAAATTAATCATGACATCTGCATCCACTGTTGTTTTGGAGGTTTTCTCGTCATAATTAAAGTTGATGTCGCCATTAAGTTGCACAGTGTTTTTACCATCCTTATTGATGGCTACTTTGGATAATCCTCTTGTGAGGATTGCATTCTTTGCCTCAACATATACATTGCCGTTGAGTTCAACAGTACCTTGTGACATCGCCACCACTGCTGAATTTCCCGCAATAATTGAGATATTCTCTCCGTTCAAGACTAAAGGGGCATAAGCATTGTCGTATCCGGTGCTGTTGTTTTGCGCCCAAATACCTGAGTCAGAAGCTGTGATATTAATATTTTTTGCATTTAGGGTTAATGTACCGTTTGTTCCAGCTTTGGATTGATAAGGCAAAATTGAAAGTCCATATGCTCCACCACCAATGTTGATAGTCTCAGTTTCGTCACCTCCGATTATCGTATCGCCGTACCCCATCACTAGATTATCACTCTTTGTTTGAATCTCTATGTATTGACCACGGATTGTTAAATCTGAGCCTGACACGTTAAGTGCATTGCCATTTTCAACCTTAATGAGAACTTTTTCTGTGTCTTTAGTACCAACATAAGCCTCTGAAGCTGGATTTGTCGGTCGTCCATCCGTCGTAACGTTTAATACCGAATTAATGATGATTTCGTCACCGGTAACAACTCCGGTAAATCCGTTTTGAACATCAAAAGATGTAATAGAGTCATTACCGTTAAGGGTAATCTCTTGATCCTCTTCAGTAGCATTTAATGTGAGGGCGTTCGCCTGTGAAAATGATAAAACCACGGCCAATGCCAGGGTAGAAAGAACAAATTTAGATTTCATTTTGGCATCCTGAGAAAGATTGGAGATGTTTATTCTGCCCCCCCCCAATTTTTTGTTTTGATCGATATCAATCGATTCAAAATTGTCATAAAAAAGGGAGAGGCATTCGCCCCTCCCCGTTCCGTCTAGGTTCTAAAAATGAAACCTATTATTGGATTTCCAACGTGACGATTCGGTTGTGGTCAACCACTTCGAATTGGTTACCCTTCTTCACTAAACCGCGGATGTCGGTGAGTTCAGCCGGCAAACCGTAGGAAGCCACGACTTCTTCAGCGGCGATGTCGATCACGATCATCGTGTTGAAGTTCTTGGAAACGGCGTAGAGCTTACCGTCTTCGTAGACCATACCGGTCACGTAGAGTTCGCCCAACGAACGTCCGTCCTTGAGGTCGGCTTGCGGCACGAATTCGCCCGAGAGCATCCAGTCGGCCATCAAGGCCTTGGAGATCACGAAGGTCTTCTTATTCTTGTTATCCGGCAAAGAGGCCGTGAAGATGTAGCGGCCGTCCGTAGCGGTCGAGTGGATATAAGAATACTTGGCGCGTTCCGTGTCGATGCGGGCGCGGCCCAAACCGCCGACGGCTTCGACTTGCGTGCGGCCGGCAGTGAAGTTGGCCCAGCCCTTGACGTCATCGGCTTCCGGATTCAAGCGAGCGCGCAACAAGGACTTGTTCATGCCCATGATGACAAAAGCGTCGTCTTGGTATTCGGTGATGCCGACGATATCGAGCACGTTAGCAGAGAACCACGGGTCAATCGCTGCGGACACCACAGGCTCTAAGTCTTCGCCCAAAACCCAGAAGTCGTACTTGGAGGCAACGAAGTATTGGCCGCGAACCATGCTGATCATGTTCACGGGCTTATTGATGCCTTGGATTTCACGGGTATTGGTGATCGCCATTTGGCCGTTTAAGACCACGGGCGAATTTTCGGCCTTGTTGTCAAACGTGATGCCCAACTTCTTGGCGTTCGGCGCATAAGCAAAGTCGGGATCCTTCACATCGCGACGGCCCAAGAAATTGATGCCGCCCCACATGCCTTCCCAGCTTGCCGAAGACCAGGTCACGTACTTCGGATTAAAGGAGAAGCGTACCGGGTCGCCTTGACCCCAGTTGGGAGGAACACCGGTTGACCAAAGGGCTTGGAAGGTGTTCGAAGCGATGATAAAGGCCACGATGCCGAAAGCGATCTTGTAAAAGCCCGTTAAAGGACGCCATTGCTTGCCGCGCATTTCAGCGATCAAGGCATCCACGCGGGGAGCCAGGAAGCAAGCCAGGCCAAAGAGCATCACCACGCACCAGAAGACGATTTCAGCCCACATTTGCGTGTGGATGCCGAAGACGTCCAAGCCGAAGCCTTGGCCGACGTCGCGCATGGCATGGTTGCCGAGGTGGCGGAAGCTCGAATACAAGCCGCAGGCAGCCATCACGAGCATCATGGCGAGGTACTTGGGCTTAAAGCCATAGCGCACCATAAAGAGGGCAACCACGCCGATGTAAGCCATCTGTTGGCGTTGGCCCCAGCACAGCGTGCAGGGACTGTCGCCCATGAAGTAACCGAGAATGATGTTGGCGATACCGACAGGCAACAGAACGATCAAAAGACCGCCCCAGCAGACGATGTCATAGAAGGTCTTGGCCTGCTTGATATCAGATTCGTTGATCGGACGAGAGTAATCAGTCATAGGTCCTCCTTATGGGTCAAAGATTCAACGCACCGAGAATGGCGGTCGAAACGTGACCGACATACATAAAGACGACTACGAACCAGCCGCCGACCGTAAGCCACCAGGCCAGTTTTTCCTTTTCGGGCTTGAAGATGAGAAGCATCACCGCCACGAAAAGCAGTAGAAACTCTGCAAATTCCACGATTTATCCTTTCAATAAGTTGAGGAAAGTTGCTCTTTTTGAAAAAGAGCTTAGGGATTTTACTGATTCACTCAGGGATATCCATAACAAAACGGACAAAATTCCTGATTTTATGTTGTTTGTTTTACGTTGTACGTTATTTCGAGAATCCTCCTTGTTTTAGTATCGGCCCGGCTCTTTTGGCATTGTCAATGGCACCGGGCGGCAAGATTGCGAATTAGTTCATTTTGATCGGGATTGTTCATTAGGATCTCTCCCCTTTACGATGGTGGCGTGACATTTAACCGTTGCCGCCATCTATGGAGAAAATCCACAAAAACTAAACCATTATTAATGAGAATAATAATCAATAAAGTAAGAAAATAGTTTTTAACGATTGAAATTTTTTTCAGATTAAGTTATCGATATTAAGGGGCTGGCTCGATTATTAAGAAAAGCCCTAACCGGATCAATGAAGAAAAGCGGCGCTGGAAGATCAATTCAAGATCATAAAATGATCTTTCTTGTGTTTTGCGTACAATCTGTGTACAAATTGCATCAATTTACGAAATTGAAGCTAAATAGGCATAACTTGAGGGGGTATCCTTTCGGATCACCCCCTCTTTGAACTAGTCTCGAATCAAATCAGAGCGGTTTTATAACTTACTGATTTATTGAGCAGTTGTTTCTTCACCTTCTTCGAAAGGTTCAGAACCGAGTTCACCTTCCATACGGGAGACCATCAAAGCCGTCGTGGAGTCGCCCACCACGTTAATGGACGTACGGATCATATCAAGGATACGGTCAACGCCGGCGATCAAAGCGATCACTTCGAGCGGAATACCGATTTGCGTGAAGACCAACGTCGACATGATCAAACCGGCACCGGGAACACCGGCCGTACCGATAGCAGCCAACACACCGGTCAACACCACGATCACTTGGTCGGTCATGCTCAACGGGATGTTGTAAACCTGGGCGGCGAACACAGCGCAAACACCCATGTAAACAGCGGTACCGTTCATGTTAATCGTGTTGCCCAACGGGACGGCGAAGCTCGCGATAGCCTTCGTAGCACCCAACTTACGGGAAGCGATCATGTTCGAAGCCATAGCGGCGGCCGACGAGCAGGTCGTGAAAGCGATCAACCACGGTTCGAAGATGCCCTTGAAGTACGTGCTAAGCGGAATGCGAATACCGAATTTCACCCAAGGCACATAGATCACGATGATCAACAAAGACGTAGCGATGAAGGACGACAGGATCAACTTAGCCAACGGCAGCAACACGGCCAAACCTTGTTGCGAGACGACGGCAGCGATCAAGCCGAACACACCGATCGGAGCGTAACGCATCACGATGTTCGTCATGCGGATCATGATATCGCCCATCACGGAGAAGAAGTCAAGCATTGCCTTGCCTTTTTCACCCATGGCGTTCAAGCAAATACCGAACATGATGGCGAAGAAGATGATCTGAAGAATCGAGCCCTTAGCAAAAGCTTCCATCGGGTTGATAGGAACGATATCCAACAACGTCTGGATGAAGCTAGGAGCATTCACTTGTGCAGCCTTCAAGCCTTCGGTCGAGAGCGTTAAACCGACACCCGGGTCGATCAAGTTAGCAATCACCAAGCCGAAAACCACGGAAATAGCCGACGTCACCATAAAGATCACCAAGGTCTTTACGGCCACGCGGCCTAACTTGGACACGTCCGAAATACCGGCGGCACCGGCAACCAAGGTAGCAAACACCAAGGGAACCACCACCATGCGGATCAAACGGATGAACAAATCACCTAACGGCTTCAAGTATGTTGTGGCGATATCAGAACTTACAACAGCCCCAACGACCACACCAAGTACCAAACCGGCAAGTATTTGCATCGGCAAACCCATCATTGAAGATTTTGATTTCGCCATTGCATTCTCCTTTCCAAATATCATTTTTATGCTTTAGGGTCGTTTGAGCATTTGAGACAACACAGAAACGCCGACACAAGCACGTTTATGTATGAGCCGAAACAAATTGTTTCAATCCTCATGAATTAAATGTAGTATCCAATTTTGGATTTATAAAGTAAGGGAAAACCCTAACTTTTTACGGGTTTGTAAGGAGAAAACTTTGTTAAGAAGATAAAAAACCTTTGATTTATCCTAAAAATTCAGCGCGTTATAACACTTTCTACTAGAAGTTGGGGTGATAACAAAAAATATCGGCAACTTTTGCGTTTGGACAAATATTTGAGAGAAAACTAGGTGTTCCAGCGTACTTTCTTCTTCGCTTTGCTGATTTTTAAATTGCGCAAAGCATTGCCAGTAACGGTTTAGGGCTCGTGCCTGTTGGTCGTACCCGGTGCTTAAGAGTGCTGCGGATAAAGCGCAAAGCGCTTCATAGCGTTTAAGCTCTTCGCTCGCTTCATCGGTGAGTTCCAGGCTCGTTCCGGCTTTGGCAGCATGGCAAAATACCCGGGCCTGTTCGCTTTCGGCAAGACGGAAAAAAAGCTCAGTAGTCGCAGCATGAAGCTTACCTTTAAGCCACGGCAAAAGCGCCTCGGTTTTGCCTGCCGCCGGCAAGTCTTCGGCCTTGAGATAGGTCTGCTCCGGGGCTAGGCGTTGCACGCCATCCTGATTATCGAAGAGCACGGCCGATAAAAAGGCATCGCTCTTATTTTGCGGCAGTTTATGGACCAGTATCGACTCCCCGTTTTCGGCTCGGAGATATTTTTTGAGGAAAGCCTCAAAGGGCCGGGAAAGCGTTTGCGGGTTGCCCCAGGCAAGAGCGCCGACGCTCGAGAGGCTGATGACGGCCGCGGGTTGGTTTTCCGAGTAAAGCTCGATGCGGATGATGCGCGGCTTGACCGGTTCAAGTTGCACGCGGGCCTTAAGGCGGTCTTCGAGCGTGATGGGGCGCGCCGCAATACGCTCGCTTCGCTTGGCAGGTGCCGGCTCCCTATCCCGGACCGGCTTCGTTTTGTCCTTGGAGGGCTTGAGTGTTCTTACAATTAAAACCACCACCAAGAGAAATGCCAGTGCCGAGAGAATCAGAAAATAGTCAAAATCCTGTGCCATCGCGCAACTCGTTCAAGGAAAAGATTGCCTCCATTATAAGGGCAGACATTTTCGTTGTAATTTCAGGACTTTTTAGCTTATGACAAAAAATCGGGTTTCGGAGCTGGCTACAATGAAAAACGTGGGAGTGAACTTGAACATGCGTACAACAAAAAATACCGGCTGGATCAAACTCAATAACGGTCGCCTGATGCCCCCGATCGGCATCGGCACGTGGCAGATTCCGGCCTCGGACGATCTCGTCAAGAGTTTGGTGCAGGCGCTTCAGACCGGCTACCGCTACATTGATACGGCCGCCATCTATGAAAATGAAGAATGCGTGGCCGAAGCGATTAAGCAAAGCGCCCTGGCGCGCAAGGATCTTTTTATCTGCAGCAAAAGCTGGGCGACCGAAAGAACCTATGATGCCGTGCTGAGCGCCTTTGATGCAACGCTCAAGCGATTGCAGCTTGACTATCTTGACTGCTACATGATCCATTGGCCCTTCACGAAGGGCGATCCCCTCGCCTGGCAAAGCGTGAATATTGGCACTTGGCGTGCTTTTGAGCGCCTCTATGACGAGGGACTTGTGAAAACCATCGGCGTTTCCAACTTCCAGATGCACCATTTGGTGAGCTTTTTGGCGCGTGCCAATGTCGCTCCTGCCATTGACCAGCTTGAGTTTCACCCCGGGTACATGCAAAAAAATACCGTAGCGTTTTGCGAGAAAAACGGCATCAAGATCCAGGCTTGGTCGCCGCTTGCCCACGGCACGGTCTTGGAAGTGCCGCTTTTAGTGGAGCTTTCCGAAAAGTACGGCAAGACGGTTCCTCAAGTGATTTTGCGCTGGTGCCGCCATCACAACACGGTACCCGTGGTGCGCGCCATGACTGCCGAGCACCAAAAAGAAGATTTGGGCATATTTGATTTTGAGCTTGAGAGCAAAGACATTGATCGTATCGATGCCTTGCCGCAAATGGGCTTTTCAGGTTTGGAGCCCGATCACGTCAGTTTCTAGCCAAAGCCTTGGCGTCAAAACGGCAGCCGGTTTTTCCACGGGGCTGCCGTTTTTTTAGTTGCGTGCGAAAGCTATTCCTGTCCCTGCAGTTGCCCCTTGCGTTCCAACGCCCGGGCAGCGTACCCGTAGAGCCAAACGCCCATAAAGGTGGCAAGCGCTCCCCACATCATGGCGTCAGGCCCGCATGCGTACAGGGCATATAAAGAATAGGCCGAAGCAAAGGAGGCAACGATCGTCGTGCGCTTGGCAATCTTCGGATCGGCCGGTTCTCGATGCAAGATGACATTGACGGCCGCAAAAGCAAGAAGATACGGCACGAGGTTCGTAACCACGGCGAGGTCTTTTAGGATATAAAACTGCTGTTCAAGCCGCGGGTCAATGGTGAGCAAGGCGACCAACGACTGGAAAATGAGGATAATGACGATGCCGACAATGGGCACGTTAAGCGAACTCACCTTGGCAAAAATCTTCGGAAAATAGCCTTCGCGGGCTGAGACACGGAACACTTCGGCGATGGTAAATTGCCAGCTCGTTAAACATCCGGCGCAGGCAATGGCCATGAGTGCCATGATCAATTTGCCGATTTCCGGCGTAAACATGGTGGCAAAAACCAGGCCGAAAGGGGCTGTTGAATGCGACAAAACGGCATTGTCCACGATGCCGAAGCTGATGTTGTTGGCCAGAATGTAGACGATACCCGCCCCGATCGTAGCGAGCACCATGGCGCGCGGCACGCTTTTTTCGGGATTTTCAACGGCTTCGGAATTGGCGCAGGCGGTCTCCAGCCCCAAAAAGCCCCAAAGCGTCATGGAAATTGCTGCCGACAAGCCTTCAAAGGGCGTGAGGCCTTGCGGATTCCACGCCTCGACATAGCGATCCAGCGAGAACCAGTTCCAACCGATCACGGTCAAAATCAAGATCGGAATAATGATGCCGTAATTGGAAATGTGCGACAACCGGCCGATGAAACGTGCTCCGCCGATATTGGGCAGGCTGCAAAGCCAGATCACGGCCATGCTCGCCAAGCCCATTTCCAGGGGCGAGAGGTTCCAACCGAAAAGAACCATGACATAGCCGACAATCGAAATCGCAATGGTGAGATTGGCAATGATAAGCGAAACCCCGTAACTGAAATTGGCAAGAAAGCTTCCCGACTTGCCGAACGCGTAGGAGGCATAGCCTCCCAGTCCGCCGCCTTTGCGACTGAACATGCCGCACTTGGCAAAGGTATAAGCGATGGCGGTCGCTCCGCTAATGGTCACAATCCAGGCAAGAATAGATTGGGTACCGACTTCGGCTAATTTGGTGGGCATCAAAATAATGGATGAGCCCAGCATGTTAAGCATCACCGCCATGGTGAGCTGCAAACACGTCATTTTCGGCTTTTGAATAGTGGTCATCGATTTCGGGCCTAATATCTTTCTTTTAAAAAAATAAACTCGGGCATTGTACAGAAATTTCGGCCGAACGAGGTCACGGGGTGGAAAATCAATAACCGTTTAATTTCAAATAGATAATATGGCTATAGCGGGTAGGATATCTTGCTTGAGATGGGCGGCACGGGCGCTGATGAAAAAAGCCGCGAAAAACGCGGCTTCGATTCGTTCTGACTGAAATGGTTTTTAGAAGGCCGGCAGTACGGCACCTTGATATTTTTCTTCAATGAACTTTTTGACTTCAGGCGAAGTCAAGGCCTTGGCCAATTTTTGCAATTCCGGGCGATTGTCGTTGGCTCGTACGGCCACGACATTGGCGTAGGGCGAATCCTTGTTTTCGGTGTAAAGCGAGTCTTTAAGCGGATTGAGATTTACGCCCAAGGCATAGTTGGAATTGATCACGGCGTAATCGACGTCATCCAAGGCGCGCGGCAAAACGGCGGCTTCCATTTCCACGACCTGGACTTTCTTGGGATTGTCAATAATATCGGCAGGCGTTCCGTTCACGCCCACGCCGTCCTTGAGCTTAAAAAAGCCCGCATCGGCCAAAATCTTCAAAGCGCGGCCGCCGTTTGTCGGGTCATTGGGAATAGCCACTTTAGCCCCTTCGGCAAAAGAGGTCACATCCTTCATTTTCTTGGAGTACACGCCCATCGGTTCGATGTGTACGGCGGTTAAGGACACCAGATTGAGTTTGCGTTCCTTGCAGAAATTCTCCAAATAGGGTTTGTGCTGAAAGAAATTGGCGTCGAGCTCTTTATCAGCCAACGCCATGTTCGGTTGCACATAGTCCGTGAATTCAATGATTTCTAATTTAATGCCTTCTTTAGCCAAGATCGGTTCGGCCGCCTTCAAAATATCGGCATGCGGAACCGGCGAGGCGCCGACTTTCAATACGCCCTGCTCTGAGCCTTCTTGTCCGCAACCGCTCAAAATCGTGCCGGCGGCTACAGCGCAAAGGCAAAATGAAATAAAGGAACGACGATTCATATCTTTGTCCTACCTATTGTTAAACATTGGCCTGTATTATGAACGAAGCCCCCTGTTTAAGCTATACGCCGTTTTCTCTATTTCTGAGCACAAGTATCTAGCCTTCGAGGGTTAACCAGCATAGCCGGTCGGCTTTATTCACGGATTTTCTTCAAAGGTTCGAGCAAAGTTTAAACTTTTTGCCAAGAATAAAAATGGGAGGCCTTTTCACTAAAAAGCGCGCAGGAAGCCCATCAATTGATTGATGGGAGGAATGCGCGCCATTAGAATCGCAGTTATTACGTCTCAAAGCTTTATTGTGGAACTGCCTATCGTTGTCGACGATTCTGAACGTCGCACGATTGTGCAAAAACTTGAATATGCCCGACAGCTGCACAATGCAACTTTGGGCACGGCTTTGGGCC
>DVNT01000007.1 GCA_018714185.1 Candidatus Aphodousia gallistercoris
TTTTTTTAAATGGCTACAAGATTCTCTTAAATTGGAACAATGTTCTGCAAATCTGGAACGGCCTCGCAAGCAGAAATTCTCTCTCGATGGAACGCGCATCTCTGCAATTTGGTTTTTAATTCGCTCAAAACGGGACGGCTTCGGAATTCTCCCTCGATGAAACGATAATCTCCCTCGTTGGCTATAACGCCACATCAATATGGTCCATTGGACTCCCTCCTTGGAACTTTTCTCTCTTAAACAGGGCCAATGCTCTCTGCTGTTGGATTGACGGCCGCTCTAATTGAAATATCTCTCGCTAACGTTGGTCCATCGCTCTTGTTGGAATGGTTGGCTTCTGCTGTTAGAACGGCGTGGCCAGCGTTTTTAATGAAACGCTAGCAATGATGACGGCTTCTCTTAGGTTTAACCTTGACGGTGCCTTGGAACTCTTTGATTCCAGGCTTTTTTACGGAGTAAAAACCTATGAGAAAAGATCTCAATTCCATTTCGGATGTCCTTGCCGGCAACGCCCAAGGTCTCTCCTTAGCTCAAATTGAAGCCAAAACCGGCGTTCCAAAAACGTCAGCCAAGCGCATTCTTGACGCAGCCAAAGCCAATGGCATTGATTGGGCCGAATTCTGTCGGATGAGTGTTGAGCAACAACAAAATATTTTTATGCCAAAACGGCGCATGCAAATGAATTTCGTCGAGCCGGACTGGAAAAGTATTTATTTGCAGCACGAGCGCCCGCGTCGCCGAGTGCCGCTTCGTGTTTTGTGGGAACAGTATGCGCAATCCGTCAGTTCCTCTCAGCGTCGATTGGGTTACTCAAGCTTTTGCAAATCCTACGAGCACTATAAGCTCAACTTGCCTGTCAGCATGCGCGACGTAAGCCTATCGTTTCAATGGGAGCCCGGTGATGTGGCCATGATTGATTACTCAGGTGACCCCCTGTACTACACCGGTCGTGACGGCGTCAAACACAAGGCAGATATTTTTGTGGGAGTTTTACCGTTTTCCAACTATATTTTCTGCCTTGCCACTAAAGATCAAACTCGACAGTCTTGGCTTCTTGCCTGTCGCTTAATGCTTGAGTATTTTGGCGGAGTGCCGCGTTACATTTATCTGGATAACAGCACCGGTTTAGTCATCAAGGCAGATCGATACAATCCCAAGATTTGTAATGAGTTCAAAGCCTTCTCCGCCTATTACGGTTTTTGCCCTTATCCTGTTCGCCCCGGTCACCCGCGAGACAAAGGGGCGGTAGAAGGCGCTGTCGGCATCGTGCAAAGGCGCATTACCAACCGCTTATCTGATATCCAATTCCGCAGTGTTGAGGATGTCAATGAAAGCATCCGACCGTTGCTGCAAGAGCTCAATAGCAAGCCTTTGACGGAAAGATTTGAAACCAGGGCTGAGTTGCATCAAGAGGAAGTCTTATTGATGACACCTTTGCCATCCATTGCGTACGAATTGGGGCAGCAGGAGAAAATTCTCAAGGTTCGAAAAGACTATCAGATCCGATTAAATAACCGCCGGTTCTCTGTTCCCTATCAATACGCCGGAAAAACCGTGAGAGTCGTGTGTTGGCCGCACAAGAATATCCTCCGTGTCTACGATGTGCTGACAGGGAAACAGATCACCGAACACCATTATGATCCTTTGGGCGTCAAACAAAATATTTTGGCTGAGCATATGCCACCGAATCACTTGGCCATGATGCGAAGCAAGGAAAATTTGCTCGATATGCTTGAGGTTTTTGGCTCCAATACCGCTGAGTTGGGCAAGGTTATTACTCGCAATCAGCCTTTGCGTGTCGCTCGCAGGCTGCTGACAAGCATTTTAGCTGCCGGGCATAACCTGGGTGGCGAAGCGATTGAAAACCTCGCCAAAAGGGTGCTAAAGCGGCCTTCACCAACATTTGAAACCTTCCGGCAAGAACTGGACTCATTGTCCGATACCGGCTCCGACAGCAGAAGCATCAGGCCACCCAAGGAGGACCCGAATATCCGAGGGGCAGCCTACTATGCCAAGCGCCTAAAAGAGACGCAAAGTGTAGGAGGCAAACATGAATAAGCCTCGGAATTTATTGACGCCGGATCAAGTTGTGGCAGCCCTTAAGACGCTAAAGTTAACCGCAATGGCACAGAAGTATGAGGAGATGCAAGGCAACCCTCAATATCAGCACCTGAGTGTTGATGACACGCTCGGGATTTTAGTTGATTATGAAAGCAAGAGCCGCGTTAGTAAACGAGCTCAACGTTGCTTAAGTCGATCCGGGATGACAAGGGAGGAACCTTTTAATCAGGCTAACATTGACCTGGGGATTTATGACTCAAATAGAGGTTTACAACGTGAAACGGTTCGCAAGCTTGCTACTTGTTCGTGGGTCGACGACATTGATCCCTACAACTTGATCGTCACGGGAGCCTCCGGAACCGGTAAAACGTGGTTGTTGCTTGTTATTGGGAAAGCGGCTTGTGAAAAGGGGCTATCTGTGCGTTACATCCGATTCTCCGATCTCATGGAGGAAATGGATGATGCCAAGGAACATAAGCAGTTGGCAAGCTATCGTGACAGGCTCAATCGCAACAAATTGCTAATCATCGATGACTTTGGTCTTGATCCGATGCCGGTAGACATGTGCTCATGTTTGCTGACGCTTCTGGAGGAGCGCTACAGCCATGCATCCACTGTGCTGGCCGGCCAGATGTCTATGGATCTTTGGCACAGTTACTTGGGTGGTAATCAAAGTGCTGATGCCATTTTGGATCGGTTGTTCAATAGCAGTTACGTTGTGAAGCTCCACGGGAAATCGCTACGCGAAAAGAAAACTCGACGAGAGCTTTAACTAGCGGGCACCAGTGAGTGACAGCCGCTCGCTGGCGGGAGGGGCCAAAAGCCGCTTCGGGCTACGCCCTCCGCAGCTTTTGGCCCTCCCGCCATCATGAAAAAGCCAGAGAATCATTTAACTTGAAGCCAAAAGCTTGGAGCCAGAAAAGCCGTTTCACTTTAAGAGAAAACTGTACCGTTTAAAAGAGATCTAAGCACACAAGTGAAAGTTTTCTTAGATTCCTTTAAATTCCAATAGGAGTTCATCTGCTTTTTGCACCATAAAAGCAGAACGAAGGCGGACAGGGATATTGCGAACACCATGTAAATCCCAAACATCGGATGTTGAGGTAAATCGCTGTGCTCAAAGTACGCTGACAAACAAACCACCGGGATGAGAGTAAGCGCGATAATAGCGAAGAAAGACAACCAACTTAATTTTGTGTATTTCCAATATGTAACGATGCTATCAAGAATATTTTTAGGAAAAGGCAATTCTTCATTAAGCAAAATTTCATCCAAAACTTTCATATAGGTTGGTAGGGAAAATTTTGCCGTCTCTTGGGTGACGATTTTTCCTGCAGGTGAATACTTCTCACCTAGGAGATATGCACAAGCTCGTCCTTCTTCTCCTGAGTTTTTTATTTCTATTCGATTCGTGATTTTGTTAACCAGTTCAGAACCACGAGAACTTATGGTGAGACGCCCAATTACATTTAAATGAGCATTTTCCTTGTCACAATCGAGTGCATGGAACACGAATTCATTAGCAGTTAAAATATTGTTAATAATAAATTGGTTATTATTGATGGTCGGCATAACCGTTCTCCATAATTAAAAAATTAATGTGAACGGTAAGGTCGAAGGGGTTGAGGGGTTTGAAACTCGCTTTTTAAAAAAATGTCAATGAAACTTCGTACAACAGCGACATGTGTATCTCCAAAAGAACACCGAAGTTTCATTGTCGCCCTTACCACGCGAGATAGCGAAAGAATCCAACAACTTCTATCAGAGAATTTAGTACAAATTGGTCATGGGAACTGTCTGAAGGTGTCTTCAGATGTCTCCAGATGTAACTGAGATAGATTTAACTTTGTAATTTTTAGGGCGACATTAAGGAGAAACAATACTTACCCCAGGCCTGCATAATCTTTATTCTTTCCTTAGCGAGTCGTGCTCGATCGTAGGCTTTGTTGTAGCCATCATCTTTTTGGTGAAGTAAGCAGTACTCAACAGCTTCTTGATCAAATTTCCGGTTATTTCCCAAGTCATCATTTTTAGCCCAAGTTCTGAAACTTGCTCTAGCTGTTCCATGAAAAGTAATAATACAAGGCTTCTTTAGCATGGCCGATTTGTCTGGGTCAACCCAACCAATCCCATCAGAAGCAAGTCGCTGTTTGTGAAGCCTTCTTAAAAACATCGTTATTGTAACGTCAGATAAATGTCCGCCCTGGCGACTCGGGAAAATATATGGAACTCCAGAGATTTTAGGAACACGTTTTAAAAGGGCAATTGCTTCATCGGAGAGAAATATTGTTCTGTCTCGTTTAGGAGTTTTTACCTTGTCGTGTTCAACAGGAATGATCCAGATTTTTTTTTCAAAATCTATTTCATCCCATTCTGCGAATCGGATAGCCTTCGATCTTGCAGCAGTTAGGATAGCAAACATACACGCATAAGCCGACATCGAATCAAAGTTGTTCATTTCGACAAAAAGTCTGGGGATCTCGTCTATAGCGCATGCCGCGTGATTTTCTGCGGGCTTAATGTTGTTTTGAAGGGGCTCAATCAGGACACCCAAAGCTCCATCCAAAGCGGCGGGGTTTTCCCGATTCTCTCGCTTATGCATGGCAATGGCCCACTGAAGAACCTTATGAATTACTGTTTTAACTTTCTTCGCAGTAGCAGGGAATTTCTGCCATATAGGTGTTAAACAATCTCTAACTAATTCTGGAGTGATTTCTTCAATGTTGACATTTCCTAGTGAGGGATAAATGTGATTATTTAGAATTCCTCTTGTGGCTTGTTCCCCACGTTGATTCTTGCTCCAGTAATTATGTGCCACGCGGTCGTCAACCCATTCCTCCGCAACAGATCTAAAAGTTTGTAGCTTCTTCACTGCAGCCAGGGCTTCTAATCTTTCTTTCCTTGCTTGTCTTTCTTGTTGTCTGACAATAATCGGGCTTTTACCTTTGCGGATGAGTTCCCAACATTCAAGAGCTTCCAGTCGAGCTTGCTTTAGCGACATTGTTGGGAAATTCCCTAACACAAAGTCATGCCTGCCTAATTCATCAGTGTAGCGAACGAAAAAGATTGACTGGTGAGGAGTTTTCCTAATATACAGCCCTTTCGCGCCGCCAACGTTGAAAGTTCCATCACCTAAATGCTTTACTTCCAGTGCTGTTAGTTCTCTAGCAATCTTAGGCATACAGTACCTTTTATGATGGGTAAATTTTTTAGCTTTATGATGGGTAATTTACTTCTAGAAGAAATTATAACTCGATTACCCATCATCCTACCCATCATAAAAGTGGCGATTTAGGGAGACTTTGAGAGACTTCAGGAGAATAAAAAATGGAATAACTGCTTGAAGTAAAAGAAAATCTCTGACACCTGGGGTGGTGCAGAGACATGAAGTTGGTTGCGGGGGCAGGATTTGAACCTACGACCTTCGGGTTATGAGCCCGACGAGCTACCAGACTGCTCCACCCCGCGGTAAATACCCTTGAGACTGTTTATCTTAATGATTTTTTTACTTTTGTCAAATATTTTTTCACTGCCTCTGCAGCTTCGTGCAGAAAACGATGATTCAATCGCCGATCGAAATCCGATCTTTAAGGCATATGCCCTAGTTAATTGCATCTAAAACAAAGGATAAAACCGTTATACTTTACGGATTATTTAAAACCGATAAAAAATTGGAACAGACTATGCGTGATTCTTACTCACCACAAATTGTCGAATCCGAGATTCAAAAGTCATGGCAAGAAGCTGACGTTTATCATGCCGTTGAGCACGCCAAGGATGCCAACGGCAAGGAAAAACCGAAGTTTTATGTTTTGTCCATGCTACCGTATCCGAGCGGCAAGTTGCACATGGGACACGTTCGAAACTACACATTAAATGACGTGCTCTATCGTTACCTTCGCATGAAGGGCTACAACGTAATGACGCCGATGGGCTGGGATGCTTTCGGCCTACCGGCCGAAAACGCCGCCATCAACCACGGCATTGCCCCGGCCAAATGGACTTTCGACAACATTGCCGAAATGAAGAGCCAGATGAAGCCTCTCGGCTTGGCCTTCGACTGGTCCCGTGAAGTCGCCACCTGCACGCCGGAATACTACCGCTGGAACCAGTGGATGTTCTTAAAAATGCTCGAAAAGGGCATTTGCTATCGCAAAACGCAAATCGTCAACTGGGACCCGGTCGACAAGACCGTTTTGGCTAACGAACAAGTCGTGGACGGCCGCGGCTGGCGCTCCGGCGCAGTCGTTGAAAAGCGTGAAATCCCGGGCTACTACTTGGGCATCACCCAGTACGCTGACGAACTGCTCAAAGATTTGGATCTGCTCCAAGGCTGGCCTGAACAAGTGCGCACCATGCAAGAGCACTGGATCGGCAAGTCGGTCGGCGTGAAGCTTGCCTTCCCCTACACGATCGACGGTGAAGATAAGCTTCTTCAAGTCTTTACGACCCGTGCCGATACGCTCATGGGCGTGACGTTCGTGGCTATTGCAGCCGAGCACCCGCTTGCCAAGCGTTTGGCCCAAGACAACCCGCGCGTTGCTGACTTTATCGCTGAATGCGCCAAGGGCGGCGTCAGCGAAGCCGATCTGGCCACCAAGGAAAAAGAAGGCGTTCCGACCGGCTTTTACGTGAAGCACCCGATTACGGGCAAAGATGTGGAAGTTTGGGTCGGCAACTATGTGTTGATGACCTACGGCGAAGGAGCCGTGATGGGCGTTCCGGCTCATGACGAACGCGATTTTGCCTTTGCCAAGAAGTACGGCTTGGAAATCCGCCAAGTAGTGAGCGTGCCCGGCAAGGAATTCTCGACGGATGCCTGGCAGGAGTGGTACGCCGACAAGAGCGACAACACGGCGTTGGTTAACTCCGGCGAATTTGACGGCTTGAATGTTCACGACGGCATCGACAAGATCGCCGAAGCTTTGGCTGCCAAGGGATTGGGTGAAAAGAAGGTTCAATTCCGCATCCGTGACTGGGGTATCAGCCGCCAGCGCTACTGGGGCACACCGATTCCGATCATCAACTGCCCGCACTGCGGCCCGGTTCCCGTGCCGGAAGAGGATTTGCCGGTGGTGCTGCCGACGGACTTGGTGCCCGACGGCTCCGGCAATCCGCTCAATAAGTGCGAATCGTTCTTAAAGTGCAAGTGCCCGAAGTGCGGCGCCGAGGCAACCCGTGAAACCGACACGATGGATACCTTCGTGGATTCGTCCTGGTACTTCATGCGCTACTGCTCGCACGACTGCGACACGGCCATGGTCGATGAGCGCAACGATTATTGGGCTCCGGTTGACCAATACATCGGCGGCATTGAACACGCTGTTTTGCACTTACTGTACGCTCGCTTCTGGACCAAAGTCATGCGCGACTTGGGATTGGTGAAGTTTGACGAACCGTTTACCCGCTTATTTACGCAAGGCATGCTTACCGCCGAGTGCTACTACCGCGAATTGCCTGACGGCAAAAAGCGTTGGTACTACCCTGACGAAATCGAAATTTCTTACGACGAAAAAGCCCGTCCGATTAAGGCGGTTGCCAAAGACGATGGCTTGCCCGTAACCATGGGCGGCGTCGAAAAAATGAGTAAGTCAAAGAACAACGTCGTTGAGCCCAAAGCGATCATTGACAAGTTCGGCGCTGATACGGCCCGCAGCTTCGTCATGTTTGCAGGACCTCCCGATCAGTCCGCCGCTTGGAGCAACTCCGGCGCCGAAGGAACGTACCGCTTCTTGCGCCGGCTTTGGAACTGGTGCTACAAGCATCATGATACGATCGTTGCGGCCGGTGACATTCAGGGCCAAGCGTTAAGCGCCGAGCACAAGAATCTTCGCCGCGATATCTACCAAGCGCTCAAGCAAGCGAGCGCGGATATTGCCCGCATGCAATACAACACGGTCGTCTCTGCCACGATGAAGATGCTCAATGCATTGGAATCGGCCAAGTTGGGCGAAGGCGAAGCCTCGGCAGCCGTGCTCAAGGAATGCGCTTCGGTCTTAATCCGCACGCTTTACCCCATTGCACCGCACATTACCTCCCAACTTTGGAAGGATTTGGGCTACGCAACCGTCTACGGAGACATTTTGGATGCGCCGTGGCCTGAAGTAGACGAAAAGGCCTTGGTAGCCGATGAAATGACCTTGGTCGTTCAAGTCAACGGTAAGCTGCGCGGCTCGATCACCGTCGCTGCCGATGCCTCCAAGGAAGCAATTGAAGCGGCCGCTTTGGCTAACGATAACGTGAAGAAATTCACCGACGGCAAGAGTATCCGCAAGATCATTATCGTTCCGAAGAAACTGGTCAACGTCGTAGCCGCCTAAAAAGCGCCGACCTTGTCCTCTAGCCCGGTTGAAAGACAATTTCAATCGGGCTTTATTTTTAACAAGCGCAATCGACTCAAAACGAATCGCCCATTGTGCCCTGTATAATGTTTCTGTTTAACGGTTTACGGGAATTTTCAACCATGGCTTTGGCTAGGCGTACGCTTTTACTGTCTTCAATGGCTCTCGCATTCGGATTAAGCGGATGCGGTTTTCACTTACGAGGCCGCGTCAGCCTGCCGATCAAAACGCTTTACGTTCGCCTGCCGGTCAATAACCGCATGGGAGCGGAAATTCGCCGTATGGTCCGCGGCAGCACGGACGTCCAATTAGTTGATTCAGCCGAAGAGGCCGAAGCCATCCTTGAACTCATCTCCTCGGGCAGGAACCGGGAAGTGGTCTCGTTGAATATGCGAGGCGAAGCCCGTGAATATGAATTGACTTTGCAGTTGACGTTCCGAGTGGTCAACCAAGACGGCGCCGAATTCATGCCGCCCACTGTTTTTTCCGGCTCCCGCGATATGACCTACAACGAAGAGGACTACCTCTCGCGCGATGCCGAAGAAGCCATGCTGTACCGGGAAATTCAGCAGGATTTGATCACGCAGCTATTAAACCGCTTGTCAAGAATCAAACCCATCGAACAATAGTTGGCAGCCCCCGGCGTGGCCGAACGGGCTCATTTCGAGCATGAACATCAAAAGCGAAGACCTTCCGAGATATCTCAAAGATGCCGAGAACAAAGGCAACTTGGAACCCTTATGGATTATTGTCGGCGAAGAACCGCTGCTAGCCCAGGAAGCCGGCGATGCGATTCGAAGCACAGCCACGGCAATGGGTTATACCGAGCGCAATGTCTTGGCCTTAAGTGCCAATAGCGACTGGTCGGCGTTGATTGATAGCCTAACCTCCGTATCGCTTTTTGATGATAAGAAAATCATTGAATTGCGTTTTTTGTCCTCGGGCCCCGGGGTCAAGGGCAGCAAAACGCTTGCACAGTTTGCCCAAATGGTTCCGGAAATCGACTCCACAGTCACCATCGTGCATTTAACGCAAGGCGATTACAGCACCCAAAAAGCCTCTTGGTTTAAAGCGCTTGCAGCGGTCGGCAATGTCATTGCCTGCCAACCGGTAGCCCGTAACCTCTATCCCCGCTGGATCAGCAACCGCCTTCGCAGGCAGCAGCAGTCCATGAGTATGGAAGCGTTGAACTTTTTTGCCGAGCAAACCGAAGGCAACTTATTGGCTGCCAAGCAAGAATTGATGAAGCTTTCCCTGCTTTATCCCGCGAAAGAGCTGACGCTTGAAGAGGTGGAAAATAGCGTGATGAATGTCTCGCGCTACAGCTTAGAAGACCTCATTGAAGCCATTGCCTTCGGCGATGTGGCCCGCGTCAGCCGTACCGTCAACGGGATGCAAGCCGAAGACGAACCGCTGCCGCTTATTTTGATGCGCCTTTCTTCGCTAATCCGGGACGCCCTGGCGGTTGCGGAAAACCGCCAAGCTCCCGTCATGCCCTCCATGCGCATGGCCGTCAGCAAATTAACCGCACGGTGCAGTGCGAAAAAGCTTGCAAATGCGCTTGACCGTTGCGCCGACCTGGACCGGCTTGCCAAGGGGCTCACCCTAAAAAATCGTAATGACGTTTGGTCCGAATTAAAAACGCTTTGTGTTTTCTTGGCCCATAGCGCCCATAGGAATTGATATCCATGCCGAATTATCACTTTTTTGCGGTTTGCCCGCGTACATTGGAACCGGTATTAGCCGATGAACTGACTCGCTTGGGAGCGGAAAACACCAAGATTAATGCGGGCGGCGTTCTTTTCGACGGTCCTTTGAGTTTGGCAATGGCAGCGTGCTTGCATAGCCGCTATGCCAGCCGAATTCTCTTAAAGATCGCTTCGCGCCAGTACTATGACAGCCATGACATCTACGACATGGCTCACGTTCTGCCTTGGGAAAAGTATTTTTCGCCGGAAGCCAAAATCCGCGTGGATATCACGGCGCAGCGCTCGCCGCTTGAAAGCCTGGACTTCACAACGCTGCGCATCAAGGACGGCATTTGCGACCGCTTCCGTGAGGTGTGCAACCAACGCCCCAGCATTGAAAAGAACCATCCGGACGTACGCATCCACGCTTTTATCACCGAGCGCTACTGCACGTTTTATTTCAACTTAAGTGGCGAGCCTCTTTTTAAGCGCGGCTGGCGCGTTGAAAAAGGCGAAGCCCCTCTAAAAGAAAACTTGGCGGCCGGCCTTTTGGCGCTTTCCGAGTGGGATCCCCAAACGCCTCTCATGGATACCTTCTGCGGCTCCGGAACCATTGCCATTGAAGCCGCCCAGATCGCTTGCCATATGGCTCCGGGATTAAACCGTCACTTCGCTTTTGAAAATCTGCATATGTTCGACATGGAACTCTGGCAGGAAATGAAAGAGGATGCACGCGCTGAAGTCAATCTGAGCGTGCCGGTGAAAATTGCTGCAAGCGACATTTCATCCATCGTGGTCGGCAAAGCTCAAAGCAACGCTGAACGAGCCGGCTTAGGCCGTTTAATTGAAGACGGACGCTTGAGCTTTACGCGGTGCGATGCTCGCGAGGTCACTCCCATTGCCGAGCACGGTATTGTCGTTACCAATCCACCCTATGGTGAACAGTCCAATCCGAAGAGTGCTTCTGTTGCCTCTATGATGAAAAATGTTGCCGATAACTTCAAGCGGCAGTTTGCCGGCTGGACTCTTTGGATGCTCACCAGCGACCGTTTACTTCCGCGCCAAATGCGACTGTCGGAATCGCGCAAAATCGTCATTTTCAATGGTCCGCTCGAATGCCGTTTCTTTAAATTTGAAATGGTCTCCGGCTCTTTCAGGAAAAAAGACAAAGTTGAATCCTAAAAGGAGAAAATTGCCAGGGAAAGGCCACTCGGCTTCAAAGGGTGGCCTTTCAGAATGGTTTTACAAAAGTATCCTCAAGTCCTCTTTCTCTTAACTGCCACAACTTCTACACAGCAACACCACTTCCGTTTAATATTCGAATCATAGATGCTTTAACATTGCGCTATGTTGGATTCGATTCAAATTCTTCCTGCAGATACCAAAGTAGACGTACGTACGCTGGGTCGTGTTTTCCAAAAGACAACCGGTACGTACAAGTTCTATTGGTTTTTATCGCTCTTGGAATTGGCTTGCCGCCAAGGCCGCCCACGCTTTTCCGGGCGCGAAATCGCTGCCCAAATGATTGCATGCGCATGGTATCCTCGGGTGTATTTTCGACTCTCTTTCGGATATCAAGAAAAGCTTGCCGGCGTCATTGATGAACTTGAGCAACAAGGAGGTATCGACGAGCAAATTGAGAAGCATTCAGATGCACTGGCCGACTTTCTCTTTGAAAGCAAATACCTAACGGGCGAAATGTGCAGAGCACTCACTCGCTATGTTCCTACTCGCTTTTTATCGCCTTGGTTACATAGCAACGATGATTCTGAGGTCAAACGCCTTTCTTACTCTTTGCACAACCAATGCCTTTACGCCATTTTCAAAGATCGTAACGGCCCAAGCTACGAAATTAATCCTTTATGGCTCGATTATCTTCGAACGCATTACGGCATTCTCACGGATTTTGCGAACTGGCATCTGCTTCGATTTCTGCAACAGCGCAATCCCAATGTTCCTAACATAGCAGACAAACTTATCGCCAGAAATCAACGGCCCTCCATGAACGAGCAACGTAAGTTTTGGGCATTTGTCATGCAAAAGCAACATGGAGTGGAAAGCCTTTATACGGGCTCAGTCTTGCACGAGATGAGAGGCTGCGATTTGGATCACTTTATTCCCTGGCGGTTTGTTGCTCATAATCAGCTCTGGAATCTCATTCCGGTTGAAAAAAGCGTCAATTGTCGCAAAAACGATCGGTTACCGAACTTGGCGTTATTACCCAAAATGGCCGAAATTCAACGGCAAGCCATCCATACGTTTATCGACTTCGGGGGCAAAGAAAAGTCGCTTGAAGATTTTTGTGATTTAGGGCTTGACACACGGACCTTGCTTTCCTTAAACAACCGAGAGTTTCTCAATTTGTTCAACGACACCTTCACTCCAATGCGCCAAATCGCCCTCAATATGGGCTTTGAAACATGGTCGGTGAGTGAAATGCATTGATAAAAATCCATATGATTGAAAGTTCATGTATTTTCTGCCATCTCGGCGAAGACAAAGAAATCATCGCGGAAAACGATCTCGCCATCGCTTTTTATGACGGTTTCCCCGTTAATCCGGGGCATGCCTTGATCATTCCCAAGCGCCACGTAGCCAATTACTTTGATTTGACCGCAGAAGAATGTGCGGCAATGCAAACTTTGCTAAAGACGGTTCAAACACAAGTTGAAACACGGTTTCATCCGGACGGATACAACATCGGCGTCAATGTCAATGCTGCCGCCGGACAGTCAATTTTCCACGTCCATATGCACCTAATTCCTCGTTTTTTAGGCGATGTCGAAGATCCCAAGGGCGGTGTGCGCGGCGTTATTCCTTCAAAACAAAAGTACTGACACCTTTGAAAAATTCAAAAGTTTCGGAACCCTCATTTCATGAGTTTAAGAGCCGCGATTAATCCTTTGTTTCAATAAAAGGCGGGGCAAAAGCACCCGCCTTTTCCGCAGAAAAAGCAAAGAACTAATCCAATCCTTTAGCAACAATTTCAGCTAATTCTTCGATTTCCATGCCGTTTAAGACCTTATCTTCGCTCATCGCGCTCTCAAACATCGTCAGACAATGCGGACAGGCCACTGCCACCGTGGAAGCGGATTTGCGCAAATCGGTCAAGCGAATAAAGTTAATTTTCTTTGTAGAGCTTTCCATCCACATCTGGCCGCCGCCGGCGCCGCAACACATCGCGGTCTTGCCCCGTTGTAGCGACTCAACGCGAGTCAAGCCTTCGATCGAGTCAAAGATCTTGCGCGGCGTGCCGACACTATTGTTGTAGCGAGCCATATAGCAAGGATCGTGGAAGACAATTTTTTCAGGCTGCTTGAGCACGGGCTTAATCCGTCCGCCCTGAATCAATTCCAAAATCAATTGCGTGTGGCTGATCACTTCAAACTTTCCGCCTTCAAACTGGGGATATTCGTTCTTGAGCGTATTAAAGCAATGCGGGCAATGTGCGAGGATGCGCTTAAATTGATACTTCCTCAAATTGGCAATATTTTCTTCTGCAGCCAGCTGGAAGGTATATTCCTCGCCGCTGCGACGGGCAAAGTCGCCGTGGCAACGTTCTTCTTGCATCACGGCAAAGGAAACGCCGGCCGCACGGAGAATTTTGACCATGGCACGGGCAATTTTTTGCGCACGCCGATCGTACGAAGCCGAGCAGCCGACCCAATAAAGGAATTCAACCGGCTCGTTTTCTTTGGCAATCGGCAAATTCAGATCTTTGGCCCAATCCAAGCGGCTTGCGGGATCCATGCCCCAAGGATTGCCGACGCTTTGGGTATTTTGCAGCGCCTTTGTCAGCCCCGGCGGGAAGTCCCCTTCTTCCAAAGCCAAATGCCGGCGCATATCAATAATTGCTCTCGGCAAATCAAGCCTTGCCGGGCAGGCTTGCACGCAAGCGCCGCACGTCGTGCAGCTCCAAAGTGCCTCTTTGCTCACGATCTCACCCACCAACTGCCGATCATCGGGATGGTGCAAACGCTTTTTCAAACTTAAAACCATGGCCTTCGGATCCAAGGGAGCACCGGCTCTCAAGGCCGGGCACACTTCCGAGCAACGGCCGCACTCGGTACAGGCATCCATATCCAAGCGTTGCTTCCACGTAAACTGATCGAACTTTGAGATGCCGAATTCTTCCTGCTCTTCAATATTTTCGATCTTCTCGATGCGGCCCTTCGGCGTAAGCTTTCGCCAATAAATATTAGTAGGCGCTTTGAACATATGCCCGAAATACGTAAAGGGAATCAGGGCAACGAAAAGAAGAGCCGCAACGGCATGCACCAGCCACCAAGTCAGATGGGCGCCGTGCAGCTGCGCCGGCGTAAAGATTTCAAGAAACATTTTGGCAAACAAATTGCCGACGGGCGAAAAGGCTGCCCAGGCCGGCTGTTGCGAAGCAAGCCGCAAGCCCTCTACCATGAAGCCGGTGAAAATAATGGCCGCCAAGGAACTTAAAATCCAAATAAAGCGCCAAGAACGCTCCAGCGTTTTCTTTCTCAAGATAAAACGGCGCACCGCAGCGGCCACCAGGCCGACAAAGGCAGCCAAACCGGCAATGTCCAGAATCAACTTATAGGCTAAATAGGTATTGCCTTTGAGAAAGCGCATGTCAAAGAGGTAATGGCCGATATCCCAGTCAAGCACAGCGGTGGCCGTGCCGAAAAACAGGAACAGGAACCCCCAGAAGATCGCAAAGTGAATTACGCCGCTCGGCGTCTTGAGCAAGCGCCGGTGCAAGAATGCGTCGCGCCAAAGCCCTAGCAGGCGAACCTTTTTATCACCGGGCAAGCGCTCGCTGCGCCCTTCTCGCCAAAGCTTGACGCAGCGACAGATTCCCCAAATACAGATACCGACGGCAACAAGTCCCAAAACATACAAACTGACTTGAGCCCAAAACGGGATATTCCAAAAGGCTGGCCGAATCGGCATATCGTCCATTTGTCTAAACCTCTAATATGAAACAGTTCGTTATTGTACAGAACCGATTTGCTCAATAACGCATCGATGACCACACTTTATCCAAGCGTTTGACGCTCACCGGCAATGGCGTGCGCAGCTTTTGGGCAAAGAGCGATACCCGCAATTCCTCGATGAGCCACCTAAACTGCTCCAGCCGCTCGTCCGCCACGCCTTTTCTCGAGCGCAACTCCCGCTGGTACATCGTTTCGAAGCGGTTGACGTCGCGCATTTTCTCCGCATCTTTGGCCCGATCATCCTGCCATTTATCCAAGCGCCACAGAATTGCTTTCAGGTATCTCGGATACTGCGTGAGGTGCGCATACGCCGTCTTAAACAAAAATCCCTTGAAAAAGAGACCTTGCATCTGCACATTGATGTCCTCGGCCACATCTTCATCGGGAAAGTTTTTGAGCTTTTTCGGAATCTGTACCGCCAGCTCCACCATCTCGCCAACCAAGCGCGCCATTTCCTGCGCAATAAGGTTGAGCTTGGCCTTTGCTTCCTGGCGCCTTGTCTGGAACTGCTCGGCATTGATCGGCAGCGGTTCGGCCAACGCCGTTTGCGCCAACGCCGCATCAATAACGCTTTCGCGCAAGGCTTCGAAGCTATCGAAAGCCGCTGCCAACGAGGGTACCATGGCCGCCTGCATCTGAACGGTCTGCAGGTTTTTGAGCGTTTTCTCCAGATACTTGATCTGCTCCTTGAGCTGCAGCTTAAAAAGCCGCAAGAGCCCCAAGCGGTGTTGGCGCACAGCCTCATCGGGATCATCAAACACTTCAAGCGTGCAATGGCTTTGCTTATCGACTAATGCAGGATGCCCGATCAAGGAAGCGTTCTTGCGCTTAATTTCCATAATTTCGGGCAATTCGCCGAAATCCCAATCGATGATTTCCTCGGCGAGCTCCTTGGAGACTTCCGCGTCTTGGGAAGCCACGCTTTGAAACGACTTCTGGGCTTGGGCCCCGAGCTCGCTCTTGAGCCCGGAGAGATTCCTGCCCATGGCAATTTGCCTCCCGTACTCATCGAGCACCTTGTAATTCATGATAAGGTGTGCGGGCAGCTGCTCGAGCTTAAAGTCCGTTGTTTTCGGCGTCACCTGAAACTGCTCGGTCATATCGGCAATGATCGCTTCCAGTAGCGGCTTCGTGCCAAATTCCTTCTCATGACGGGCCGCAAAACCCTTCGCGTATTCCGGAAGCGGCACACAGTGGCGGCGGTACTTCTGCGGCAAACTTTTCACCAAAAGCTGTACTTTTTCCTTGAGCATGCCGGGCACGAGCCACTGCATCTGCGTCTCATCGATCAGATTTAAGCCGTAAAGGGGCACCGCCATAGTCACGCCATCCTTGGGGCTGCCGGGCTCAAAGTAATACGTCAGCCCCATCTCCACGCCTTTCATCGTGACCGATTTCGGAAAGTATTGCGTGGTGATGCCGCTAGCCTCATGCTTCATGAGCTCTTCGCGCGAGAGGTAGAGCAGTTTCGGATTTTGTTTTTCAGCTTGCCGACGCCACTGCTCAAAGGTGACGCCGCTCACCACTTCAGCCGGAATCAGCGCATCGTAAAACTGCACTATGAGCTCATCATCGACTAAGACATCCAAACGCCTGGCCTTATGCTCAAGGTTTTTGATTTCACGCACGAGCTGTTGGTTGTGCTTGAAAAACGGAGCTTGGCTCTCAAATTCGCCTTCTACCAGTGCCTGCCGGATAAAAAGTTCACGGCAAAGGGCCGGATCCTTGTCGGTGTAGGAGACTTTGCGCTGGGCGTAAACTGTCAAGCCGTAAAGGGTTCCCTTTTCCATCGCCATCACGCAGTTGGCTTTTTTCTCCCAATGCGGCTCCGAATAGCTTTTCCGGATTAAGTGCCTGCCGGCCTTTTCAATCCACAACGGATCTATGTCGGCCACCGTTCGGGCAAAAAGCCGCGAGGTCTCCACCAATTCTGCCGCCATGATCCAACGGCCGCATTTTTTCACGCGGGGCGAGCCGGGCCAAATGAAAAACTTAATGCCGCGCGCCCCTAAAAACGGCGCCGACTTCGGCTCGGCATCCGGCATCTTGTAGCCCACGTTGCCAAGTAAGCCGGTCAGCAGCGCATAATGAATCTGCTCATATCCGGCCTCTTGCGTATTTAACTGCCAACCAAGCTCCGAACTCATTTGCTTGAGCTGTCGGTAGACGTCTTTCCATTCGCGAAGCCGCCGGGGGCTTAAGAACTTGCGCTTGAACTCTTCGGTTAACTTGCGGTTGCTTTCTTTATTAGCCGTCGCCGTTTCCACATAGCGCCACAACTTTAAAAACGTCAGGAAATCGCTTTTGTCGTCGGCCATGGCCCGATGGACATTGTCGGCAGCCTCCTGCCGATCAATCGGCCTTTCACGCGGATCTTGCACCGACAGGGCGCTCGCAATGATCAATACTTCAGAAAGCGAACGGTTTTCCTGTGCTGCCAAAAGCATACGAGCGACTTTCGGATCCACGGGCAATTTGGCAAGCGCTTTGCCCACGCTTGTTAAGTGCTCTTTATCATCGAGCGCATTGAGTTCGCGCAGCAAACCGATGCCGTCGGCTATGGCCCGATTCGGCGGCGCTTGGACAAAAGGAAACTTGCGCACATCGCCAAGCTTTAAAGCCTTCATCCGCAAAATAGCGGCAGCCAAATTCGTGCGCATGATTTCGGGATCCGTAAATGCCGAGCGGCGGTCGAAATCCTCTTGGCTATACAGGCGAATGCAAATACCGTTGGCTACGCGGCCGCAGCGGCCGGCCCTTTGGTTAGCCGAGGCTTGGCTGACGGGCTCGATTTGCAGCTGGTCGACCTTGTTTCGGTACGAGTAGCGCTTAACACGCGCCAGCCCCGAATCCACCACATAATGGATACCGGGTACCGTAATTGAAGTTTCTGCCACATTGGTTGCCAAAACGATGCGACGATTCTCCGAAGGCTTGAAAACCCGCTCCTGCTCCGCGGCGGAAAGCCGGGCATACAGGGGCAAAATATCCGTCGAGGGCGGCATGCTGTAGCGCAGGGCTTCGGCGGCTTCCCGAATTTCGCGCTCGCCGGGCAAGAAGACCAAAATGTCACCGCTGCCTTCCCGCATCAATTCGTCGCAGGCATCGGTAATGGATCCCATTAAGCTTTTGTCATCGGTTTCATCATCGTCTTCGATCGGCCGGTAGCGGACTTCGACCGGGTAAGTACGGCCGGAGATCGTCATGATCGGAGCCGGATGGCCGGCCTCGTCGGCAAAATGCTTCGCAAAGCGTTCCGTGTCAATCGTAGCCGAAGTCACGATCACTTTAAGGTCTGCTCGCTTTTTCAAAAGCGCCTTAAGATAGCCTAAAAGAAAATCAATATTGATGCTTCTTTCATGGGCTTCATCAATGATGATCGTATCGTAGGCTCGCAGCAAGGGATCGGACTGCGTCTCGGCTAGCAAGATCCCGTCGGTCATGAGCTTAATCTTGGCGCTTGAGAGCGTTTTGTCGGTAAAGCGCACCTTAAAGCCTACCAACTCCCCCAGCTCAGTCTTTGTTTCTTCGGCCAAGCGTTTGGCAATGGAGCTGGCGGCAATGCGCCGAGGCTGAGTGTGGGCAATCATGCCTTTGCGGCCGCGACCGGCCAAAAGACACAATTTCGGCAATTGCGTGGTTTTCCCCGAACCGGTCTCACCGCACAGAATCAGCACCCGGTGGCGCCTAATGGCCGCAATAATGTCATCGGCTCGCTCCGAGACCGGCAAGCCGGGCACTGGCGACAAGTCGGGGCGATACGCCTTAACGGAGTTTTTCGTCTGATCAGGCGCTTCCTGCGAAGGCGCTGCTGCGGACTTCGGAGCCTGAGAGGGGGTCTTGGGTTTGGCCTCTTCTTGCGTTTTCACCAACCCGGCACGACGCAAGGCTTGCAATTGATCACGAAAATTTCCCGCCATATTGTCAAAAATCTATTTCAATCAAAAGAAAAAGAAAAGCGAACCACGTACAATGCAGAAGTTCACAACGTATTTCGATTGGGAGATCTGCTCATGACTCGCATGGTTCATTGCGTCAAACTCGGGAAAGAAGCCGAAGGGCTTGAATACGCCCCCTTGCCCGGTCCCTTGGGTAAGAAAGTTTACGACAACATCTCCAAGCAGGCTTGGGATGATTGGATTAAGCTACAGACGATGATGGTCAATGAATACCAATTCAATCTGGCTGACGCCAAAGTCCGCAAGCACTTGCTCGAACAGATGCAAAAGTACCTCTTCGGAGACGGCGTGGAAAACGTTCCCAATTACACGCCTCCGAAAGACTAAAGGAACGCGTCTTTTACGCATTACCCAGCCGCAGGCCTTGCGCCCGCGGCTTTTTTTACGCAAGCATCGTTTTCACGCCCTCTTGCGTGCCGAGTAATAAAACGTCGGCTCCGCGACGGGCAAATAACCCGACGGTCACCACGCCCACAATTTGGTTAAGCTTTTCTTCCCAAGCGCGGGCGTCGGCCAACTGCCAGCCGTGCACGTCCAAAATTTTATTGCCGTTATCGGTGGTGAAATCGCGCAGCACGGGATGGCCGCCCAGTTTTTCGATTTCTCGGCTAACGGCCCGAACAGCCATCGGAATCACCTCAATCGGCAACGGGAAAGCGCCGAGCACTTGCACCTTCTTGGACTCGTCAGCGATGCAGACAAACGTATCCGAGACCATGGCCACGATTTTTTCCCTGGTCAAAGCGCCTCCGCCCCCCTTAATCATGCAAAACTGAGGGTCGATCTCGTCGGCTCCGTCCACATACACGCTGATGCGGTCAACCTCGTTTAAGTCCAACACGCGAAAGCCGTAGTCTTGAAGCTTTTTCGTCGAGCGGACGCTGCTCGAGACACAGGCAGGCACTTCGATGCCGCTTTCTTTGAGCGCGTCAATAAAGCAGTCTACCGTAGAGCCGGTGCCCACCCCTAAAATCTCGCCGGGCTTAACATAGGCCAAAGCCGCCTGTCCGACCAAACGTTTCAGTTCTTTTTGATCCATATTTCCGTCCAGAAAAACTTATTCAAATCCGGCTAGCGATCCTCAAATATCGATTGAGTCGTTACCGGTTTTCGCCCTCGTCATCGACATCGGGTTATTCTTTTTTATTATTGAGCCGCACTAACGGCTTCTTTCATCCCGTCAATCAGCTTTTGGCTTTTTTCACTACGTAAGCCGTAGAGCCTGGCACTAAAAACCGAGATCATTTCCTGCACATCGTTTGCCAGGTCCTCTTCAAAGAAGGCTTCTTCCCCTTTATTGAGGATCACCACCTCAACGCCTTTCATTTCGCAAACGGAGAAAATCAGCTCGGCACCGAAACGCAGGAGACGGTCTTTATGCGTAATAACCAAGCGTTCAATTTTACCGTTAAGGAGTTTTTCGAGTAAAGCCTGCAGGCCTTTTTTCCGAGCATCGATCCCGCTGCCGACATCGCTGATGAGTTCGTAAGACCAACCTTGCGCACAACAGTACATTTCCAAAACGGTTTTCTCTCTTTCAAGAGCCTTTTTCTGATCCGCCCTTAAAACTCGAGTATAGGCTAAGGTGATTCGCTCGGGTTTGGGAGTGACTTTTCGGGCCAGTCCCATGATTTGCTCGGACGAATATCTTCTTTGACCGCCCTTTGTGCGCTGGGGAACCAACTTTCCTTCCGCTTCCCAACGCCTGAGAGTCGAAATGGAAACGCCTAATTCAACAGCCGCCTTTCCGATGCTATAAAATCGATTCATATGGATAATATTAGTTGGCTTTGAATAGGTTCATTATACCGATATTAAGATCCAAGACTAAACGAGTGGCATGGCAGCGTTTCTTGATACGTTCTGAGACCTATTAGGGGGTTTGGCAGCTGCTACTTTATAATGCCCGATGACGGCAGCGCGGTGTTCCTGCCCGTCGTACTGATTCATTGGCTTCAGACAAAGTGGAAAAGTCTTCTCCCATCTTCGCGGTTGAAACCTTCAAAAGCCTCGGCGACAAAAGTTTCCGAGGCCAGGCCATGTTGGGCGTGGCGATGACTTGGATCATGCTGATCTGCGTGATCGTGGCGCTGCTCTTTGTAGGCAATTTAATCCGAGTGCAAGACGAGAAGAATCAACTCGTGCAGCTGCACCAGACAACCGAATTGTGGGCCGAGTCTTTTAATATCCGACTCTCGGCCGACATCGAAAGGCTCTCGCAGCTCTCAAGCAACGTCGATCGCAACCTGCCCCTGAAAGACAACCTGCTCGGGCTCAGCCGAAAAGTGCGCTCTGTCATTCAAGGACGACACGAGATACTGGAAGTCAACATTGTCGATGCCGATAAGCTTGTTCGCGCCTCCATTGCCTCGCCCGGTCCGTTCGGCGACATTACGCTCAATCCCGGCTCCCTGTACGACCGCGAAGAAACCTATGAAGCAATCGAGCGCAGCATACGAACCGGCGCCGCCTCTTTCTCACGGCCGTACTCTCAACCCTTGGCCGGCTCGCCTTTTGTGGACTTGGTGATCAATATCCGCATTCACTCGCAGCCGCTTTTAGTGATTTCGCGCCTGTCGCTGTGGGAGCTTGTGCGGACCTCCACGTCGAAAGGACCGGCAAGCGACTTTCGCGTGAGCCTGCTCTATAACGGACAACCGATTGTTATCGACACCACCGACTCGCATCGGGAGTCGATCAAATACAACGTGCATTTGGCACCCCTACCGGCCAATTTTGCCCTGCAGGTAAGTAGCTATGCCCAAGGGCTCATCACCCAAAACACCCTTTTCTGGGTCATCAGCGCCCTCGGCGTTTTTTTGATCGTGGCCTTGCTCGGACTCATTCGCTTTAATTGGCGGCAAAACAATACGGAAACGGCCTTGCGCGCGGAAACCGCTTTGAGAAAAACCATCGCCGATAGCCAGCTCTCCGGCTTGCAAGTTACCGACCGCAGCGGACGCATCATTTATGCCAACAAAACATTTGCCGATATCATGGCGCTTAAAAACCCCGATGACCTGATCGGGCAAATGCCGCCTTACTCCTACTGGCCGCAAGGCGAAGCCGGCTTTCGGCTTAGCGAATTGCTCGAAGCGATCATGCACGGTCAAATTCATACGGCAAGCTATGAGTTCCAACCGGTTAAGCCCGACGGCAGTACGTTTTACGCTTTCTTGCGCATCTCGCCGATGAATACGGTCGACGGCAAACAGCTCGGCTGGCTTTGGACACTCACGGATATTTCCGAAATTCGGCGAGCCCAAGAGCGCGTCACGGCCGCCCACGAACGCTTTACCTTGGTGTTGGAGTCCATGCAAGATGCCATCAGCGTGGTCGACACTCAAAGCGATCTGCTGCTTTTTTCCAACACGGCCTACGACCGCCTCTTCGGGGAAAACAGCAAGGGGCACCTGTACGCCCATACCCAATTTGCCCAAAATCCGACAGCGAACACGGCCGACGTTTACTTTGAAGACCTTGAACTGTGGTTCGAGGTGCACGAGCGGATCATTACCTGGACGGACCGAACCGATGTCCGGCTGCAAATCCTCTCGGATATTACGGAGCGGCGCAAGAACGAAATGCTGCTTGTCGAACAACAGGCCCGTTCGGAATTAAATTCCCGTTTGGTGACGATGGGCGAAATGGCAAGCTCGCTTGCCCACGAATTGAATCAGCCGCTTGCGGCTATCTCCAACTATGCTTTTGTGGTCGCAAGCCTGATGAAAAAAGCGGGCGTTCCCGAAGACCACGAAATGTTCTACTCGATTAACCGGATTGAGTCGCAAGCCGAGCGTGCCGCCGGCATCATCCGCCGCATCCGCTCGTTTACTCGCCGCAGCGAACCGAAGATGGAGCTGATTGGCATTGATCATTTGCTCAACGAAGTCAAAGAACTCGCAACCATTCAGGCCCGCCGCTATAACGCCAAAGTCTCCTACTTCATCGCCCCTGACGTGCAGACGGTTTGGTGCGATGAAATCATGATTGAGCAAGTGTTGCTGAACTTGATTAAAAACGGCATTGAAGCCAGCGCCAACATCGAAGGGCGCAAACCGGAAGTCTCTTTGACGATCTATCAAAACACCTTGCACCACGTTGTCTTCGAAGTCGCCGATAACGGCACGGGCATTCCCGATGAAAACAAGGAGCACCTGTTTGACCCGTTTTTCACCACCAAGAGTGCCGGAATGGGCATGGGCTTGAATATTTGCAGAACCATCGTGGAGCTGCATCACGGACGACTCACCATTTCCGACAATATCGGACAAGGAACAATTTTTACCCTGACACTTCCCGCCCAAGATGAAAAATCAGGTTAAAATGAAATTTTGGTTTTAAATCATTTTTGGCCTTCAGTGCCCGTTTAAAGTTATGTCTTTTCCTGCCTTTAATTTTGACAATATCCGCAAAGAGCCTTTGGGAACGGTCTACGTTGTCGACGATGATGCCGATGTCCGTGATTCGATGCGCCGTCTGCTGGAGTCGCAAGACTACCGGGTAGAAGCCTTTGAAAGCGGCGAATCGTTTATTGCCAAATACGATCCGAACGCTATTGCCGTTTTATTGCTGGACCAAAGAATGCCCGGTATGCCGGGCACTGAAGTACAGGACCATTTAATTGCCCGCAAAGCGACCATTCCGATTGTCTTTCTCACTGGGCACGGGGATGTGCCGATGGCTGTGAACGCCTTGAAAAAGGGCGCGGCCGATTTTCTGCAAAAACCCGTGAAGATTGAAATCCTGTTGCCGTTGATTGCCAAGCTGCTTAACGAAGCCCGGGAAAACCGCGTACAAAGCGAACGGCAGTCGCTCAATGAGGCAATGCTTTCCAAATTAACGCCGCGCGAGCAGCAGGTGCTCGAGCGTATTGTGGCCGGACGCCTGAATAAGCAAATCGCCGACGATTTGGGCATTTCGATTAAGACGGTCGAAGCCCACCGTGCCTCCATCATGGATAAAACCAACTCCGGCACCGTGGCCGATTTGATGCGCGTTGTGCTCGGCGCGAGCCAAAACCACTAAAATTTTCGGCAAAAAATAGGGCCTGCAGCCTGCCTGCGGGCTCTTTTGTTATTTTTCTGCAGCAGCGCTCGCCACAGCGGCAGCGCAGCCGTCGACAAACGACTTTTAACCCAAAGGAGTACGCGCCTGCCCCGGTCTGTGCCGGCAAAGACGCCAATAGTTATGACAGCTCAAATCATCGATGGCAAAACCATTGCCGCACAAATCCGGCAAAGAACCAAAGAAGCGGCGCAAACCCTGTGCCGCGCCCCGCGTTTGGATGTCATCATGGTCGGCGACAATCCGGCCAGTGCCGTTTATGTCAGAAACAAAATGAAAGCGTGTCGCGAAGTCGGCATCACGGCCGTAGACCATAAATTGCCGGCTTCTTGCTCGGAAGAAACCCTGCTTGAGACGATCCGCTCGCTTAACTCCGACCCGATGGTTGACGGCATTCTCGTGCAGCTTCCCCTGCCCGAACAGATTAAATCCGGACCGATTCTGGAAAACATCGACCCCTCAAAAGACGTGGACGGGTTCCACATCTACAACACGGGCAAGCTCGTGACAACGGGCGGCGGCTTTAAGCCGTGCACGCCGGCCGGCATCATTGAGTTGCTCAAGGCCATCGGCTATTCGCTTGAGGGCAAGCACGCGGTGATTCTCGGTCGCTCCAACATTGTCGGCAAGCCCCTGTCGATGCTCATGCTTCAGGAAAATGCCACGGTAACGATCACCCACAGCCACACACCGGACTTGAAGCGTTACACGCTCGACGCGGACGTGCTCGTAGCCGCTATCGGCAAAGCCAAATTTGTGAAAGCCGACATGGTCAAAGAAGGAGCAGTGGTCATTGATGTAGGAACCAACCGAGACGAAAACGGGAAACTGTGCGGCGACGTGGATACGGAAAACGTCAAGGAAAAAGCGGCGTGGATTACCCCGGTGCCGGGCGGAGTTGGCCCGATGACGATTGCCATGCTGCTGCACAACACCCTGGTATCGGCTCAAAAGCGCCAAGGCTTGGCGCAGTAAAGCTTGCTTACGGCAACTCCTCTGCCAAGCGCAAGACCTCCTGAACCGTATCAAACGAGAAGCCGCGAGCCAGCAAATACCGTATTTGCTTGGCTCGTTCTTTGGGGGTGTCGGCCGGAGAAGAAAAGCGCCGCCGCCACAATGCCAATGCGCGCTCGGCTTCGTTTTCTTTAAAGGGCTCAAGCGCTTCGGCTATGGCTTCGGCCGGCACGCCCTGCTGCCTTAATTCATATTCCAAACGGGCGTTGCCGAATCGGCCGCTTCGCGTCCTCACACGGGATTCGGCATAGCGGGTCTCCGACAGCAAATTTTTCTCCTGCAACTCATCGAGCACGCGCTCGAGCTCACCGGGATCGTCTTGCGGTAGCAGGTAGCGCCGCAGCTTACTGCGCAGCTCGGCGCGGGAATACTCTCGTCGGGCCAAGTACTGCACGGCCCGGGCTTTAAGGGAAAGCGGGCGCTTTTTCCCGCAAGGGCTTAAGGCGCCTGCGGCTGTCTCTAGCGTATCCATTGAAAAATAAGCTTAAGAATAAGGAAGGGACCGGCACAAGCCAGTCCCGCAAAGATTACACCAACGGTGCGGTTTCGCCGGGCTCGGCAGCGGCAACCGGTACCTTCTTAGCCTTTAAGCCTTTGAGCTCCCGAATTTTATTTTCCAGCTCTTCCATCACTTCGGGATTGGCTTTAAGGTACTCGCGTGCGTTATCGCGCCCTTGGCCGATTTTTTGTCCTTGGTAGCTGTACCAAGCTCCGGATTTGCCCATCAAGTCCAAATCGACCGCCATATCGATGACCTCCCCTTCATGGGAAATGCCGTCACCGTAGAGGATGTCAAATTGCGCGGTCTTAAACGGAGGCGCCACTTTGTTCTTGACCACTTTGACCTTCGTGTCCGAACCGATCACCTCGTCGCCTTTTTTGATGGCGCCGATGCGACGAATATCCAGACGGACCGAGCTGTAGAACTTCAATGCGTTGCCGCCCGTTGTGGTTTCGGGATTGCCGTAGCTAACGCCGATCTTCATGCGGATCTGGTTAATGAAGACCACCAATGTATTGGTCCGCTTAATCGAGGAGGTCAGTTTGCGCAAGGCCTGGCTCATTAATCGTGCCTGTAAACCCGGCAGGGCTTCGCCCATCTCGCCTTCGATTTCAGCCTGAGGCGTCAAAGCGGCAACCGAGTCAATGACCACCATGTCAACCGACCCGGAGCGAACCAGCGCGTCACAGATCTCCAACGCCTGCTCACCGGTATCGGGCTGCGAAATCAACAACTCGCCCAAGTTGACGCCCAAGCGCTGTGCGTACTGAATATCCAAGGCGTGCTCGGCGTCGATATAGGCGCAGGTGCCGCCGGTTTTTTGCATTTGAGCGACCACATGCAAGGCCAACGTCGTTTTACCGGAGGACTCGGGACCGTAAATTTCCACGATACGACCGCGCGGCAGCCCGCCGACGCCCAAAGCCAAATCCAGTCCCAAGGAACCGGTTGAAACGACATCGATATCTTCGCTCATGCCCTTGTCACCCATGCGCATGATCGAACCCTTGCCGAATTGCTTTTCAATTTGAGCCAAAGCCGCGCTCAATGCCTTTTTGCGTTCTTCGCCTTCGACGCGTTCCACTCGGGGCAATGTCTTTTTCTCAGCCATTGTCGATTCCTCTGCTTAAAAATCAATGTTCAACGTTAATAAAATTTTCTATTTACATCAAAAAATTCTATTAACTTCAATAGATCGTCCTATTTTCAGTGTTTCTAGGATTACCGATGGTTCAATTATGAATTAAAGAAGATCATTTGTCGAGACTTTATTTAGTCTTTTATATTATCGTTTACCCTAACTTATGTATCAAAAAATGATTCTATTCTAAGTATCGTGAGAGCAAACACCGGAAAGAAATCTGGCCCACGGTTTCTGAAAAAATTTGACATCGTCGGATTTTTAATGCAAAATGCAGCCTTCGGTTGGGGACACGTTGCCGGTTGGCTAGTCCGAAAGCATAACGAACGGGTCGTTAGCTCAGTCGGTAGAGCAGCGGACTTTTAATCCGTTGGTCGAGAGTTCGAGTCTCTCACGACCCACCACCGACTATAATTGATTGAGGTTTGGGTGCGTAGCTCAGTTGGTAGAGCAGCGGACTCTTAATCCGTCGGTCCAGAGTTCGAGTCTCTGCGCACCCACCACTCCTCAAAGCAATACAGATATGGGTGCGTAGCTCAGTTGGTAGAGCAGCGGACTCTTAATCCGTCGGTCCAGAGTTCGAGTCTCTGCGCACCCACCATATCTTTGAAGAAGGCTGATCGTTTGATCGGCTTTTTTTGTATATATCCGTAACAAAACTTCAAAATATCGGTCGAGCGAGCGCACAAATCTTTTTTCAGAAACTAAAATACTAAACACGCAGTATTTTGCGCATTACAATCATTCCCCCGGTAGTAACAGAAGTGAATACAACAAAGATTTTTCTCCCCGATGTCGAAGCCACGGAGCGTTTCGGAGGCTGCCTGGCCGCCGCCGTGCAAGCCGAGTCGGCCGATATTGCCGAATGCGGCTTGAACGTGCGCCTGGAGGGAAACCTCGGCGCCGGGAAAACCGCTACGGCCCGCGCCTTCTTGCGCGCTCTCGGCGTTAGCGGCCGCATCAAAAGCCCGACCTTTACCTTGCTCGAAACCTACCCGCTTGCCAACGGCTTGGAGGCCTTTCACTTCGATTTTTACCGCTTTGAGAGCCCGGAGGAGTTCCTGGATGCCGGGTTCCGCGAAAATTTTGCGCCCAAACACATTACGCTGGTTGAGTGGAGCGAAAAAGCGCTGCCTTGTCTTCCGCCGGATGATCTCACGCTTACGCTTACCGTGCATGACGACGGGCGCGATTTAGAGATCGCTCCCCACTCCCCCCTTGGACAGAAGGTTTTTGACGAGGTGCTTCGCGCATGGAATTCTCACGCAGACAGATAATTAAGACCACGACGGGGGCTTTGGCGCTAAGCATTTTGCCGGTCTCGGTAAGTCGCGCCGCGCAAATGGTCGACGTGCGCATGTGGCCGGCGCCCGAATATACCCGCGTTACGCTCGAGCACGATGAGCCGATCAAATTTAAGTACTTTTTGGTCCGCTCCCCGATGCCCTACCGCTTGGTTGTGGACATTGAGGGGCTTACCCTGACCGAAAGACTGCAGAAAATGATCTCATCGGTCTCGCCGAAAGACCCCTATATCCAGTCGGTGCGTATCGGCCAGTACAACCCCGATGTCGTGCGCTTGGTCATGGATCTCAAAAAAGAGGTCCGTCCGGAGGTTTTCTCTTTAAAACCGGTAGCCAACTACAAGTATCGACTGATCTTCGATATCTACCCGATCGAAGAAAGCACGGATGCCATCGCCGACGTCATTGCCAGCCTGGACAAAAAGGATGAGCCTGCGCAGGACCCTGTCAAGCAGCTGATTGCCCAAAATAAGCCCTCTTCTGCGGACAAAGACCCAAAGGCTGCGGCTCAGACGCCTGCCCAGTCCACGGCGCCCAAAGCCGACGACGGCAAAAAGCAGGCCGCGGTCAAACCGAAGCCAGCCGCCAAACCGGCCAGCAAGAAAAAAGACATCGTTGTCGTGGTCGATGCCGGCCACGGCGGCGAAGATCCGGGGGCGGTCGGCAAGAATAAGACCTACGAAAAGCACATTACGCTCTCGATTGCCAAGCGCTTGGAAAAGCTGATCAAAAAAGAGCCCGGAATGAAGGTGGTCATGACCCGCAAGTCCGATCACTTTGTGAGCCTGAGCCAGCGCGTGATGATTGCCCAAAAAGCCAAGGCGCATCTTTTCGTGAGTATCCACGCCGACGCTTGGACCAAGCCTTCGGCCAAAGGCACCTCGGTCTACGCCTTGTCCGAGCGAGGCGCCACCAGTTCAGCAGCCCGTTGGCTCGCTAAAAACCAAAACGAAGCCGACTTGATCGGCGGGGCCAATTTCCAAGATGTTGACCGTCGATTGCAATCGATTCTCGTTGATATGACAACTTCTTGGAAAATTGACTACAGCCTTCAGTGGGGGCACACGGTGCTGCAGTACCTGGCCAAAGTCAATACGCTGCACCGCCGCCAGGTCGAACAGGCCGGCTTTTTGGTGCTGAAGTCGCCCGGCGTGCCTTCCATTTTGGTTGAAACGGCCTTTATCAGCAATCCTCAAGAGGAAAAAAAGCTGCGCACGGCCGCCTACCAACAAAAAGTGGCCGAGGCGATTTTAAAAGGCATTAAAACCCAAGTGAAAAAGAATGATTCCATCATGCAAACCTAGCCGCTCAAAATCGGCTTCGCTGCTTTTTCGCTAAAATAAGGTGCAACATTCCATTTACATTAGGACATTGCAATCATGGCTCTTGTCTCCTTACGCCAATTATTGGACCACGCCGCCGAAAACGGCTACGGCGTGCCTGCTTTTAACGTCAATAACCTTGAACAGGTCCAAGCCATCATGTCGGCTGCCCGGGATGTCGGGGCGCCGGTGATCATGCAAGCCTCGGCGGGCGCTCGCCGTTATGCCGGCGAAATCTTTTTGCGCAACTTGATTGAGGCCGCCGTGGAAAGCTACCCGGATGTGCCGGTGTGCATGCACCAAGACCACGGACAAAGCCCGGCTGTATGCCAAGGCGCCATGCGCATGGGCTTTACCTCGGTGATGATGGACGGTTCGCTGCAGTCCGATGGCAAGACCATTTCCTCTTATGAATACAACGTGGATGTGACTCGCCGCGTTGTCGAAATGGCCCACGGCGTCGGCGTAAGCGTGGAAGGCGAACTCGGCTGCCTGGGTTCGCTTGAAACCATGAAGGGCGACAAGGAAGACGGCCACGGCACGGACTCCACCATGACGCGCGAACAGCTGCTTACCGATCCCGATCAAGCCGCCGACTTTGTGCAAAAGACGCAACTCGACGCCCTGGCCATTGCCATCGGAACCAGCCACGGCGCGTACAAATTCTCGCGCAAGCCCACGGGCGACATCCTCTCGATTGAACGCGTCAAGGAAATCCACCGCCGCTTGCCCAACACGCACTTGGTGATGCACGGCTCGTCCTCCGTACCGCAGGAATATTTAGCCGAAATCCGCGAGTTCGGCGGTCAGATGCGTGAAACGTACGGCGTACCGGTCGAAGAAATTCAAGAAGCGATCAAGCACGGCGTTCGCAAAGTCAATATCGACACGGATATCCGTTTGGCGATGACCGCTGCCGTTCGCCGCTACCTCGTAGAAAATCCGAGCAAGTTTGACCCGCGCGAATACCTCAAAGCCGCTCGCAAGGCGGCCTATGAGCTTTGCAAGAAGCGCTACATTGAGTTCGGCTGCGAAGGCCAAGGCGCCCGCATTAAACCCGTCGATCTCTTTACGATGGCTTCCCGCTACGCTAGCGGCGAATTAAAGCAAAACGTCCTTTAATTTTTCATACTTATCCGAGGGAGACGAGGTGAGCGTCTCCCTTTTTCATCCATGAGCGAAACAAAAAACGCAAAAGATCTCAAAGGCAAGACCGGCCTGCATCGCCTCATCAATGCCTGCGGCTATTCGCGCGACGGCTTTTTGGCCGCCTACCGGCATGAAGAAGCTTTTCGGCAGGAATTCTGGCTTGTCATTGCGGCCCTGGTGATCGCCGTGCTTTTGCCCATATCAGTCTTGCAAGCGGGCATATTGGTGGCCTGCCACCTGTTCTTGCTAACCGTCGAAATTCTCAACTCGGCCATTGAGGCGACGGTCGATCGCATCGGCACGGAAATTCATCCGCTTTCCAAGCGCGCGAAGGACATGGGCAGTTGCGCCGTTGCCTTGGCCGGAGCCATCTGCCTGATTGCTTGGATCTGCATTCTCTGGGATCTGCTCTTCGCTTAGCGAAAAACAAATTTTTCGGTCATGGGCCGGAAAAAACCGTTAAAATGACTCTGTTTAATGTGGCTGCCGGCACTGTGCCGGCAGGCTTTTTCTAGGGATTTCGGTTATGCCTATTCTTGATACCTCGTTGCATTCCCTCAAACGCATTTACCGCGGCAAGGTGCGCGACAGCTACGCCGTAGGCGACGATAAGCTTTTGATCGTTGCCACGGACCGTATTTCGGCTTTTGATGTCATTCTCGATGACCCGATTCCTCTGAAGGGGAAGGTCCTGCAAGCCTTGACCGATTTTTGGTTTGAAAAGCTCGACGGCATCGTCCCGAATCATTTGACCGGAATTGACCCGAGCACGGTCGTAGCCCCCGATGAAGTCGAACAAGTAAAGGGCCGTTCCGTGGTTGCCATGCGGCTTAAACCGATTCCTATCGAGTGCGTCGTTCGCGGCTATATTATCGGCGGCGGTTGGAAAGACTATCAAGCAACGGGCAAAGTCTGCGGAGTAGAATTGCCGGCCGGACTCAAGCAGGCCCAAAAGCTCCCCGAACCGATCTTTACCCCGGCAGCCAAAGCCGAGGTCGGCACCCATGACGAAAACATTTCCTTTGAAAAGGCCTGCGAATTGGTAGGCGAGGACATTGCCCGCCAAATCCGCGATTACTCGCTTGCCTTATACCGGCGTGCCGCTGAATACGCCTTAACGAAGGGCATTATCATTGCCGATACGAAATTTGAATTCGGCTTGGATGAAAACGGCACGGTGCGTCTGATGGACGAAGTGCTCACGCCGGACTCTTCGCGTTTTTGGCCTGCCGATCAATATAACGAAGGAATGTCGCCTCCGTCTTTTGACAAGCAGTTTATCCGCGACTGGCTGGAAACCCAACCTTGGGACAAGAAAGCCCCCGCTCCGCGCGTTCCGGCTGAAATCATTGAAAAGACCTCGGAAAAATATCGCGAAGCGCTCAAACGCTTGGCCGACCGTGATGTCGAATAATTCGCACTTGAAGTGCTAGCGGCGGGCGCGAAAAGGCTTTCTTTTCGCGCCTGTGTTGTTATTTGATAACGTTTATTTGAGTATTCTGAAATGCAAAATTCCCCTCTTGTCGGTGTTGTTATGGGTTCCAGTTCGGACTGGGATGTCATGAAAAACGCGTGCGATATCCTCAAAGAATTCGGCGTTCCCTTTGAAGCACAAGTGGTCTCGGCGCACCGCATGCCCGATGAAATGTTTCGCTATGCCGAATCGGCGCAGGAGCGCGGCTTAAAAGTGATTATCGCCGGCGCGGGCGGTGCCGCCCACTTGCCCGGCATGCTGGCCGCTAAAACGGTTGTCCCGGTTTTGGGCGTTCCCATTCCTTCGCGCTATCTGCGCGGGGAAGATTCCCTGCTATCGATTGTTCAAATGCCCAAAGGCGTTCCGGTGGCCACTTTTGCGATCGGCGAAGCCGGTGCGGGTAACGCCGCGCTCTTTGCGGTTGAAATGCTCGCGGCAGCCGGCTCCGAGGAAATGAAAACAAAAATCCAAGCTTTCCGAAAAGCCCAAAACGAAAAAGCCAAAAACATGGCTCTTCCTCTGTAACCGGATAGAAAATATGAAAGACAAATTGCCTTTAAATCCGGGCAGCACGCTCGGCATGATGGGGGGTGGCCAGCTCGGCCGGATGTTCGCCATTGAAGCGGCCTACATGGGCTATCACGTTACGGTACTGGAGCCCGGTGCCGGCTCTCCGGCCGCTGAAGTGTCTTTAAAGCACATCGCCCAACCTTATTTGAGCGAAAACGGCCTGCGCGAGCTCGCCCAAACCACCTCGGCGGTGAGCACCGAATTTGAAAATGTTCCGGCTAAGGCGCTTGATGCCCTTGCACAAGAAGAGTTTGTTGCCCCTCCGGGCTCGGCGGTAGCGATTGCCCAAGATCGCAATGAAGAAAAACATTTCATTGAAACGGTCGCGAAAGTTCCGGTGGCGCCGCACTTTCCGATTCACTGCGCCGGCGACATCGAAAAGGCTCCCGAAACGCTCTTTCCGGGCATTTTAAAGACCGCTCGCTTGGGCTATGACGGCAAGGGCCAGGTGCTTGTTGATTCGCGCGAAGAGCTCCACAAGGCCTTTGTCGAACTCAAGGAAGTCGATTGCATCTTGGAAAAACGTTTGGCGCTGCGCCAAGAAGTTTCCGTCATCGTAGCGCGCGGCTTTGACGGGCAAACAGCGACCTTCCCGCTTTGCGAGAATACGCACCGCCACGGCATTTTAGCCGTTACGGTCATGCCGGCTCGCGTGCCTGAGGAGACTAGCCAAAAAACACGGCAATTTGCAACGCAAATTGTCGACGCGCTGCACTACGTCGGTGTATTATGCGTGGAATTTTTCGTGCTCGAAAACGGCGACGTGGTCGCCAATGAAATGGCTCCCCGTCCGCACAACTCCGGGCACGCTACCATTGATGCTTGCTGGAGCAACCAGTTCGAGCAGCAGCTGCGCTGCATGACCGGGCAACCCTTGGCCGATACGACGCAACACTCGCCGGCGGTGATGCTTAACCTTTTGGGCGATCTTTGGTTTGATGCCGAGGATAATCCGAAAGTCCCGGATTGGAGTAAAGTCCTTGCCGTGCCCGGAGCAAAACTGCATTTGTACGGCAAAGCACAAGCCCGTCATGCCCGCAAGATGGGCCATGTGACTTGCCTTGGCCGAACGCTTGAAGAAGCCCTCGAAAGGGCCCGGGATGTGGCCCGCATTTTAGGATTACCGGAGCCGAAATAAAGATGATTCCTCCTGTTGATGAACGCGCCATCCGCGCTGCCGTGGATGTGCTCGAATGTTCCGGCCTTGTCGCCATGCCGACAGAGACCGTTTATGGCTTAGCCGGCAATGCCGACGATGAAAAAGCGGTCAAAAAAATTTTTGAAGCCAAAAAGCGTCCGACAACGCACCCCCTAATCGTGCATATCACGGGGGAAGAGGCGCTCGATCACTGGGCAGTCAATATTCCGCAAAGCGCCTATGTATTGGCGCGGCTTTTTTGGCCGGGCCCATTGACCATGATTCTGGAAAAAGCCGACCATGTCGGCGACTGGATTACGGGCGGGCAAAACACGGTGGGTTTACGCTGCCCGTCACACCCCTGGGCCAAGGCGCTTATTAAAGCGTTTGCAGGCAAGCACCATCGCGGCATTGCTGCCCCCTCGGCCAATACCTTCGGCCGTATTTCGCCCACCTGCGCACAGCACGTTCGCGATGACCTCGGCGAAAAGCCCAAAGGTAAAGTGGACCTGATTTTGGACGGCGGCGACTGCGATGTGGGCGTTGAGTCCACCATCATCAATTTGACGGGCGAGCACCCCGAAATTCTGCGCCACGGTGCTATTACCCGGCATATGCTCGAAGAAGCGCTCGGCTGCCCGGTCCCGGACGGCGGCAAAGATTCGCCGCGCGTTTCGGGCTCACTCAAGAGCCACTATGCTCCGGTGACCAAGGTCGTTTTGGTAGACGATTTGGTCGGTGCGTTGCCGCAATTTCAAGATAAAAAATTGGCTGTGATGGCACCCGCACAAAAGCTGCAAAAAACGCCTGCCAATGTTATTAAGTGGTTTGCTGCCGAAGCCGATCCGGCCCAATACATGCATGCGCTTTATGCACGATTGCATGAGCTCGATGCCGCTAAAGCCGATCTGATTGTGATTGAACGTCCTGCCCAAGGCGATCGCTGGGATGCCGTTCAAGACCGCTTGACCCGCGCGGCGGCTTAGTACGCTATGGCTGAAGATTTAATCCGTCTGTCCAAGCGAATCAGCCAGTCGGGTCTCGCCTCCCGGCGAGAGGCCGACGAGTGGATTGCCAAAGGCTGGGTCATGGTCGATGACCACATCGCCCAATTGGGCGAAAAGGTAACGCCTGCCCAGCGCATCCGCATTTCCTCGAAAGCCAAGGCCGAGCAAAACGAGCGCGTGACGATTTTGCTCAATAAGCCGGTAGGCTACGTAAGCGGCCAAGCCGAAGACGGCTACTTGCCCGCCAAGGTCCTGATTACCCCGGAAAACCATTGGGCAAAAGATCCCTCCGGGATTCGCTATAGCCGCCGTCAACTCGAGCACTTGGTGCCGGCTGGACGCTTGGATATCGATTCGGTCGGCCTTTTGGTGCTCACCCAAGACGGCCGTGTTGCCAAGGCCATCATCGGCGAAAACAGCACTGTAGAAAAAGAATACATCGTACGCGTAGCCAACGCCGACGGCTCACCCGCCTCTTTAAGCCCGCAGGGTCTCGCACTACTCAATCACGGCCTCTCGCTCGATGACAAGCCCCTGATGCCGGCTCAAGTCGAGTGGCTGAACGAAAGCGAGCTGCGCTTTGTCTTGCAAGAAGGCAAAAAGCGGCAAATCCGCCGCATGTGCGAAGCCGTAGGGCTAAAGGTACTGCGCTTAAAGCGTGTTCGCGTAGGCCGCGTTGTTCTGGGCGCCTTACCCGTCGGCTCTTGGCGCTATCTCTCGCCTGATGAACACTTCTAATAACGCAAATGGCGCCATCAACCTCCGCCCAGTGGCTTTTAATTTTTGTCACATTGCTTTGGGGCTCAACCTTTCTGACGTTGCAGACGTCGTTGCAATGGGCCGATCCGTTGGTGGTTGTGTGCCTGCGCTTTTGCTTGGCCACCCTGATTCTTTTGGCCTTGTTGCGGGGACGGATCCGGCAGATCAGCCTCTATGAATGGAAGGCCGGCTTTTGCGTGGGCCTTTGCATTTTCGGCGTCTACACCTTGCAAACCATTGGCCTGGGCAGCATCGCAAGCAGCACATCCGCCTTTTTAACGGACCTTTACATCGGCTTTGTGCCCTTGCTGCAGTGGCTTTTTCTGAAACAAACACCTTCTATGAGCGTGGTGATAACCACCTTTATGGCTTTTTGCGGCATGGGCTTTTTCGCCAATCCCTTTGCGATGGATTTTTCCGGGCAAATCGGCGAGTGGGTCACCGTCTTGAGCGCCCTGATTTGTGCCGTAGAAATATTAACCGTGAGTCATTTTGCGCCGGGCTGCAGACCGCTTTACTTAAGTTTCACTCAGATGGTGTCGGTGGCCGTCTTGGCGATCTTGGCGCTGTGTTTGCATGAACCGGTTCGGCCGACGCAGTGGACGCTCGGGCTCGGTGCCTGCGTAACGGCACTTGCGGCCATCGTTGCTTTTGTGCAATTCGGCATCGGTTGGGCCTTAAAATATATCTCGGCGATACGAGCGACACTCATCTATGCTCTTGAGCCCGTTTTTGCGGGTATCATCGGCTGGTGCGCCGGCGAACGTCTAGGACTGAACGAGTGGATTGGGGCGGCTTTAATCATCGCCGCAGTCCTGTTGAGTGCTTTTCGGCCGAAAAAGGCGCGATCGAAACGGAGTTAACTAATATGCCAGCATTGCCATCCATCGGTTTTTTTGATTCAGGCTGGGGCGGCCTTTCCATTATGAAAGCGGCACGGCATGAGCTGCCTCAAGAAAATTTCTGCTACGTAGCCGATTGCGGCAATGCCCCTTACGGCGATAGAACGCACGAGTTTATTGTCAATCGTGCCGTTAAAATCACCGATTTTCTACTTAGAGAACAGCACGTGAAAGCCGTCGTCATCTCTTGCAACACCGCAACGGCCGAGGCGGCCGAAGTCCTGCGTGCCCGCTACCCTGAAGCCGTCATTGTGGGCGTGGAGCCGGCCGTAAAGCCCGCCTGCGAACTTTCTAAAACAAAAAAAATCGGCGTCATCGCGACCACCCGTACGATCAACTCAAAGCGCTACCGGGATTTGCTTACCCGCTATGCCGCCCAATGCCGCGTCTTCTCTCAAGGATGCCCGGGGCTGATGGAATGCGTAGAAAGCGGTCAATTTCACAGCCCGTATACGGTTAGCCTATTAAAGAAATATCTTCAACCGATGAAAGCGCAAGGCATTGATGCGCTCGTTTTGGGCTGCACCCATTACCCGTTTCTATCGGAAGCTATTGAGGAATTGATGGGACCAGAAGTCATGCTCTTGGAACCCGGCGCCGCCGTGGCCCGACACCTCAAAGGGTGCTTAAAGGACAAGGGACTGTTAAACCCGCAAGAAAGCCCCGACGGTCGCGATAGCTTTTACGTGAGCGGTTTATCGGCTCAAAAAACCCTTGTGGCGCAACGCCTTTACAGCTCGGCTCGATGTTTTTTTGAGTTAACCGTTTAGACTAAGGGCCCGCCTACGCCTTTTCTTCTTTCAGGTACGGCAGCATCTTTTGCCGCAACGCGGCAGGAATCGGGGTGGACTTGCGATTGTCCGGATCAATGCAAACCATGGTTTCGGTCGTGGTTACGTGCAGCTCTTGGCCCTTGTAGAACTCAATGCGGACCGTAAACGAGCTCGTTCCGATGTGGCTTAACCACAAACGCATCTCCCCTTTGTCGCCGATATGAAACGGCTTCATAAAATCGGAGTGAATGGAAACGACCGGAATCAAGACCTCAGCCTGCGACATATTCTCCCAAGGCAGTCCCAGTCCCTCGCGGAACCAGTCCTCCACCAGACCGTTGAACATGACATAAAAATTGGGATGAAAAACAATGCCCGCCGGGTCGCAGTGGGCAAAACGAATTAAGCAGGGCTTGACGAAAATTTCCGGCATATCAAAAACTCTCAACTAAAACGGCACGCACGGGGCTGGCCTCCAAGCCGCGGATCTTCAATGGAAGGGCAATGAGCTCGTAAAGCCCTTCGCCGACGGCGGCCAAATCGAGATTTTCCAGAATTAACATGCCGGCGTCAACTGCCCGCCTGTGCGAGGGCAACGCTTCAGAATCGGCCGCATCAATGCTTGGCGTATCGATTCCGATCAGCCGGACATGGCGCTGATTCAGGTAGTCAACGCTTTCGGCTGACAAATAGGGAAATTGCTCGGGCCAGCTTGTCCCCAGACGAAAGCCCGTCTTCAGTAGTAGCCGCTCGGCGACAATGGGCTTGCCTTGCAGCGCCTGTGGGGTAATTTCCCCAGCGACGGAAAGCGCCAAAACCTGAGCCGACCCCAGCAAACGATTCAGCGACAAGTCGGCCACCTCGCCCGCAGCATGCAAATGAGCCGGGGCATCAACATGCGCCCCTAAGTGCGGGCTCATGCTAAAAGCGCTCACCAAGGCCGGCGCTTCGGATACGCGCTTGATGCGCAAAGGCGCATCGCCGGGATAAACCGGCGAATCTTGGGTAACCAGAGGCGAGATGTCAAAAATTCGCATCAAATCTGTCGCGGATCCAAACTCGCGTCTTTTTCCTGCTTGAGCTTTTCGGTGATTTCCCGTGCCAATTCAATCATGGTTAAGGGGGCACTGCCCTCGGCCTTGTTGTTGGTAATCACGTAGCTGACTTGGCCGGATTTTTGAGCAATATCCACCAAGTGCACAAGGCCTGCGCGCGTAGCCGGATCCGGATGCACAATGCGGTTAAAGGGAGCGTAGGTCATCTTGGCAACACCGTGGCGTTGGATCGGATTTAAAGACCAGCGCACGATCAGCGGCCCTTTCATCTTCCAGTCTTCGCCTTCGGCCTCCGGATCTTCGAAAAAGCGAAGCGCGGCCGTCTGCCGGATAACATCGGGCATCGAGGGATGCACGCCGACCACCAAACGCACGCCGGTCGGGCGCAACGCATTCAAAAGCCGTTTGGTATAAATCGAAAGGGTGCGCACTTCCACACCGTAAATCGGTCGCTCACCTTCCACCTCCTTGGGCAGATCGGCAAAAAATTGCGCGATTTTATCAATGTAGCTGTAGCACTCGGCTTGCGTGGGCAACAGCGGACGGGGAATCGGAGACAACTGAAACACCAGCGGGCCGGCATTTTCCCCCAAACCGTTAACCACCGGATAAACGAACTCATGCATTGCGCAATGCAAGTCCAAAAACTCTTGGTTTATGGCACGGAAGCGCCCCTTGGAGTCACGCTTGACGGCATCGGTTACATTCTGAGGCGCTTTAATCAAAAAGCGAAACTTCTCGTCGACCTGTGCGGCCATGGCGGCATAAGCCATTTCATTGAGCGTACCGAAAAACGACCAATCAATCCCAACGGCCCTCAGCACTGGATGCTTACAGTACGCAGCCAAGCCACGGCGCGTCAAATCCTCCACCCCGCTTGTTTCGCCCCACACAATGCCCTTCCAACCGGGGAAATTCCAACTGGCGCAACCCAAATAGATGGAGGAAGGAAGAAGCCGCCCCAAACGCAACACTTCTGCGCTCGGCGTTACGGGTGTAATAGGAGAAGAAGTGACATCATCGAAGCTGTACGGATCCGTCGTAAATTGATCAAACATAATCTAACCCAATCTTCCAAAAGGAAAAAACACATAACTGCTTGAAACTTCGGCGATTCATTCTAGAGCACAATAAGGACTTTGTGTGGTAGACAAGTGGGTATTTTTACTCAGAATTTTTTAAATCCGACCTTTCGGAGACGAATATATCGAACGAAGCGCCGACTCTATTGTATTGATTTTTAAGAGAAAGGGGAAAGGCGTTTGCCCTCCCCCGAAAGAAAATGATTTGTTACGAATTTGCCGCCGGCTTCGCTGCAGGCCGTTCGGGCGCTGCGCCGCGAGGTCCTCTCGGGCCGCGATCGAGCAAACTGCCGGTTGCGACCAACTCATTGAAGTCAGCCATTTGATCCTTATCGAGCGCCTTCTCTAAATTGGCAAGGGCGGCTACGTAAGCATCAAAGGCTTGCAGATGGCTGTGCATGAATTGGCTTCGCGCTTGCAAGTATTCTTGCTGCGACATCGGAGTGTCCCCGCGTTGGACGCGCCAGTGTTCATGACGGCACTTGGCCAAATCGGCGTAGGCCTGCACCATCGCATCCCACGCTTTTTGCTGGGCGGGCTTTATCTGCAGTACCGAACCGACATCGCGCATGAAGTCTCGCGCCTGCACTTCATCCATGCCGAAAGTTCTCGCACCGTGGCGATACAGGTGGCGATTGTGCCAATCGTGGCGCGGGCCATCCCAACGGTGGTGGTACCTCGGGCCATCGCCCGGACCGAAGTCCGGACCGTAGCCGGGACCGGAACCATAGCAAGGGCCGGGACCGCCGTGCCAGGCAAACACCGTCAGCGGAATCAAAGCCGAACCGAGCAGGGCGGCCGCTATCATGGTTTTCTTCGTTGTCATCGTGATCTCTCCCATCGAGCTAATGAGTTTGTCGTTGGCTTCAGTATACGATGAGAACCCTGTCCAAAACCTTTAAGATCTGTGTGCATTTGTTATGGCTTTGCGGCGGCTGCTAACGGCCCGATGATGGCTATCCGCCGCTGACGGCAACCCGCCGGGCCTGCCGCCTGTTTCATTAAGAAAATCCTCAATTTGATACAATACCCGCGTCAGATTTTTATCTTTTTTCAGGACGTTACAAAATGGAACTTTCCCCTTTAACCGCTTTGTCTCCCCTTGACGGCCGCTATGCTCGCCAAACCGAAGCCTTGCGCAACGTTTTCTCCGAATGCGCCTTCATGAAAGCGCGCGTACGCGTTGAGGTGGAATGGCTGATTGCCTTGAGCGAATTCGATCTTCCGGAGCTCGCGCACTTGTCCGAGCACGGCAAAGCTTTCTTGCGCGGTTTGGTCGATAACTTCACTGTCGAATCCTGCCAAGAAATTAAAGATATTGAAAAAACCACCAACCACGATGTGAAGGCGGTGGAATACTGGATCAAGAACCAAGTCTCTCATGATCCGGAATTGGCCAAAGCCAGTGAATTCGTGCATTTCGGCTGCACGAGCGAAGACATCAACAACACCTCCCACGCCTTGATGCTCACCGAAGGACGCCGCGAACTTTTGGACTTTTTGAAGTCCTTGCACAAGAGCTTGGTCGAAAACGCCCACCGCTGGGCAGAAATTCCCATGCTTTCTCGCACGCACGGCCAAACGGCTTCCCCCACGACGGTCGGCAAAGAATGGGCCAATGTGGCCATGCGCTTGGCTCGGGCCATCGCCTCGATCGAATCGGTTGAAATTCTCGCCAAGATGAACGGCGCGGTCGGCAACTACAACGCCCACACCATCGCCTATCCGGAAAAAGACTGGGAATCGTTTGCCCGCAAAGTCGTTGAAGAGCGCTTGGGCCTGCATTTCAATACCCATACGATCCAAATTGAACCGCACGACTACATGGCTCAGCTTTTTGATGCGGTTGTTCGCGCCAATACGATTTTGCTTGATTTGGACCGCGACATTTGGGGCTATATCTCTTTGGGCTTTTATAAGCAAAAACTCAAAGAAGGCGAAGTGGGCTCCTCCACGATGCCGCATAAGGTCAACCCGATTGACTTTGAAAACTCCGAAGGCAATCTCGGCATTGCCAATGCTCTTTTGACCCATATGGCTCAAAAGCTGCCGATTTCGCGTTGGCAGCGCGACTTGACCGACTCCACGGTACTGCGCAACTTGGGCGTAGCCTTCGGCTATTGTTTTGTCGGCTACAATGCCTTGACTCGCGGTTTAGGCAAGCTGCAGCTCAACGAAGAGCACATTGCTCAAGACCTTGACCATGCCTGGGAAGTGCTCGCCGAGGCCATCCAAACGGTCATGCGCCGCTACGGCGTGCCTCATCCCTATGAGCAGCTCAAGGCGCTCACCCGCGGCAAGGGCATCTCGCCCGAGACCATCCACGAGTTTGTCTCGCACTTGGATATTCCGCAAGAGGCCAAAGAGCGCTTGATGAAGCTCACGCCTGCCACCTACATCGGCAAGGCCGTCGAACTGGCCAAACGCGCCTAACCGCCAGGCCTTTCTCAACGCCCCGAGGACGGTTCCTTCGGGGCGTTTTCTTTTTGCGCCCGAAGCGGCCATCATCTCTATGAAATTTATAGCATGAATGACATGAACTACCGCGCACTCACGTAAGCGGTTTCTTGGGAACGCGTTCCCAATTTTAGCCATTGACGAACATCGGCACTGGCGTGCAGATTTCGAACAACGGCGGGCGTGTCCACTAAGACGCCCCCATCGAGTTCGAGTAGCTTTCTCAGCCACTCATCCCCGAGTTCTTTTCGACCTATATTGGCCGCGGCATTGATATCGGCGTTGATCAACTGACCTTGGGCCGAACGATACAGCCCTCGCTTGATTCGCTTACCGGAAAACACGATTTCAGATCGCGATGACCTTTTATCAACGCTCGGGATCTCATCAAAATCCAAGGCACTGGCTTTGGACGTGTAACTTTCCTCTCGAACCGTCACCTTAATACCATAGTCTTGCGCCTTATAGCGAATCATCTCCACGAATTTCCCATGAGGTAACATCACGAAATTCTGATTGTTTCGCTTACCGATATTGACACCTTGTTTCCATTCTTTATTCAGACCAATGACAATGCGCCCCAGATCATGAGCCAAGCAGAAGTTGACGACCAGGCGGCTTGCCTTGTGTAGTTGATCGTGAAGTCTCCAATAACGCTTTGTGCTTTTGATGCGAATGTGCGAGTGATGCCCCTTGCTTCGAAGTTCTGCGACTTGTTTGTTGTGGTGTTGGTTGATGCTTTTTAACACTTTGCCCTTGATCAAAAACGGTCTTACCCCGGGTTTGGTCGATACGAAAGTTGCAAAATTGTCGATGCCCAAATCACAAAACAACGCCTCATTGCAATCCATGCAAACACTCGTCGATAAATTGTCCGCTTCCTCCTTTTTGACCCGATAGGTCAATTCCACGATAAACGTATTGCCCATGGGAACAATTCTCAAGTCGCCAGCGACCGCCTCAGTCGCTTTGGCATTGAATGCCTGGTCTTTGCAGCATAAAACCGGCATCGGTGAAAAAACAATGTCCTCGCCTGCCGTGATCGTCAGTCGATGATTTCGAATTTGGTAGCCGTTGCGACCGACATAAAATGTTCGATACTTTTTCTTGTAGCCCGGCAATTGAGGGCGACCTTGAAACTTTTCCGGATGTTTGTGATACTCAGCCGTCGCCTTGGCAAAAGCCTTGAATTGTTTGGCAATCACTTGCCCTTGTCTTTGAGCAGAAGCGGCCGAAGGCATCGCCCGATAATCACCAAGATAATGAAGCTTAAGTGCGTCATCGAGCCCTTTTCGGCTCAGAACCGGTTGCTTGTCAAAGTAACGCTGACGCAACAAATACACGGCGCAGTTGCCGAGCTTGCGCGACAACGAGCAAAGCTTGTGGCAAGCTTGCCAATTCCCATCACTTTTTCGAATGACGTGTCGTTCGACTCTTTGAACCATACGCAATTTTCAACCGGTGCCCATAGGGTCTACAATCTCAAGGCTCACTTGATCTTTGTCGTAGCTTATCGCCGAAAGGCTATTAGTTCAAGGATTGAGAGAAATTTTTTCGGAAGTTTGTCAACGTCATGAAGTGTCGCTTTGGAACTAAAAGTTACTGCGTGATCTCTGTGGGTGACGGAGCAACAACAGCAATCATTGAACAGTACATCAAGGGTCAACAACCGAACTAACGTTCGATCGACCGCTATCCATCCCCGCGCTCACGCACGGGGAATTTCGCGGTATTTGTTAAAATAGGCAAATTGACAACGCCTTGAAGGCGTTTGGTTTTTCAGAGGTTTTTAGCATGGCTTCGGCAACGACTTACCGTAAAAATTACACCGCTCCCACCCACTGGGTGGACAAAGTTGATCTGATTTTCGATCTTCATCCGCAAAGAACGCGGGTTCGCAGTACGCTCACCGTCCGCCCGAACGAGAACCGTCCCAATGACGACTTTTTGCTCAACGGCCGCGACCTTGAACTAATCAGCATTACGGTCAACAACCATGAGCTCGCCCGCACCGAGTACGCCATCCTGGACTCGGGAGACTTGCTGCTGCACGGCATTTCCGAGCCCTCTACGATCAAAATCGAAAATGTCATCAATCCGACAGCCAACACCTCGCTGCTCGGCTTGTACGTCTCCAACAACAACTTCATGACCCAGTGCGAAGCCGAGGGTTTTCGTCGCATTACCTATTACCCGGACCGGCTCGATGTCATGGCTAAATTTACGGTGCGTATCAATGCACCGAAATCGGTCTGCCCGGTGCTGCTCTCAAACGGCAACCTCGTTGAAGAAGGCGAAATAGACAACAACTGGCACTACACGCGCTGGGAAGATCCTTTCAAGAAACCGGCCTACCTGTTTGCCTTGGTTGCCGGCGATCTCAAGTGCCGCGAAGAGCGCTTTACGCTCAAAAACGGTAAGAAGGCGCTTTTGCAAATCTGGGTGGAGCCTCGCAATTTGGATAAAACCGAATTTGCCTTGGAAAGCCTGAAAAAGGCGATTGCTTGGGATGAAAAGCGCTTCGGCCTGGAGTTGGACTTGGAACGGTTCATGATCGTTGCCACCGATGACTTTACGATGGGAGCCATGGAAAACAAGGGGCTCAACATTTTCAATTCACGCTGCATTCTGGCCACGCCGGCGGTTGCCACCGACAAGGACTTTGCCCGCATTGAAAGCGTGATTGCCCACGAGTACCTGCACAATTGGACCGGCAACCGCGTCACTTGCCGCGACTGGTTCCAGCTCACGCTCAAAGAGGGCTTGACCGTATTCCGCGAACAAGAGTTCGCCGCCGACATGCTCGGCGACCCGACGGCCCGCGCCGTCAAGCGCATCGAAGATGTCCGCTACCTGCGCGATCGCCAGTTTGCCGAAGATGCCGGTCCGATGGCCCACCCGATTCGCCCCGAGTCATACCAGGAAATTAACAATTTCTACACGACCACCGTCTATGAAAAAGGGGCTGAAGTCATCCGTATGATGCAAACGCTTCTGGGCAAAGAGGGTTTTCGCCGGGGGCTCGATCAGTACATTCGCCTGCACGACGGCAGCGCCGCCACGTGCGACGACTTTCTCGATGCCATGGCCAAAGCCAACATGCGCGACCTTTCTCAATTTGAGCGCTGGTACTCGCAAGCGGGTACGCCGCATGTGCTGGTCGAAACGCACTGGAACCCGCGCGCCGGCTCCTATACCGTCACGCTCACACAGTCTTGCGCGGCCACGCCCGGGCAGCCGAAGAAAGAGCCTTTCTTCATCCCCTTTGATATTGCACTTATCAACGCCAAAGGCAATCCGATTCCCCTGCAGCTGCAGGCTGAAACGGCTGCCAAGGGAACATCCCGCGTGCTCGAATTGACCGAGACACAACAAAGTTGGACCTTTATCAACATCCGCGAAAAACCGGTTCCGTCCTTGGCTCGCAATTTCTCGGCACCGATCATCGTCGATTACGACTACACGCCCGACGAGCTGGTCTTCTTAAGCCAGCACGACAATGATCCCTTTAACCGAGCCGAAGCCATGGAAAAGCTTTCCATGCTCTGCATTGATGAAATGGTGGCCGATTTCGAACACGGCACCCGGATGGTTATCAATCCGCACTATCGCAATGCCTTTGAGGCCATGCTCACCGATAAGACGCTCTCGCCCGCTTTTAAGGCGGCAGCACTGACCTTGCCGAGCGAGTCGCGGGTGGCCGAAACGCAGCCGATGATTAATCCGGCTGCCATTCGTGCTGCGATCCGTGCGCTACGGGAGCAGCTCGGGCGGCAATTTTCTCACGTCATTATGCGCGTTTTCGATGACAATGCCCCCAACCCGCAATACTCGCCCAACCCGGTCGATGCCGGCAAGCGCGCCATGCGTGCGTTCTGCGTGGAGTTGCTTTTGGCCGGCGGCAATGCCAAATCGCTTCTGCGGGCGCGCCAGCTTTTTGAAACGAGCAAGAATCTGACCGAACGGCTCGATGCGCTGCGCATCATTGTCAATAGTGCCTCCCCGGCCAAGTACGCCCTTTTGCAAGCGGCTGAAGCCGAGTGGCGCAACGAACCGCTTTTGATCAACAAGTGGTTTACGCTGCAAGCCACGGCCACCGTCCCGATGGACGACTGCCCGGTTGTTGACGTGGTGAAAAACCTCATCGAGCGCTATCCGGGCTACAACACCAATAACCCGAATAACGTCTATTCGCTCGTGCTCGCCTTCTGCCAAAACAATTTGGCAGAATTCCACCGCCCGGACGGCTACGGGTACCGCTTGTGGCTCGATGAGGTCTTAAAGCTTGACCGCATTAATCCTCAAGTCTCCAGCCGCTTGGCTCGTTGTTTGGATAATTGGCGCCGCTACATGCCGGAGTGCTCCAGGCTGATGTTTAGCGTTTTAAGTTACGTGCAGTCGCAGCCGCATCTCTCGCCGGATTTGCGCGAGGTGATCAATAAATCGCTAAACAACGCAACGCATTAATTTAAAAAGGATTGAAATCATGCCGAAGACATTAGCCTTATACCTTCATGAAATGGAAACGGTTCACCACGTGGATCCCCGCTTGACCGGTTTAATCAACCACTTGGCTGAAACGTGCAAGGAAATCAGCTTCAAGGTGAGCCAAGGCGCCTTAGCCGGCGTTCTGGGCTCGGCCGGCAGCGAAAACGTCCAAGGCGAAACCCAAAAGAAGCTCGACATCATTTCCAACGAAATCATGTGCCGGGCCTGCACCGAAAGCGGCTTTGTCAGCGCCGTGGCCAGTGAGGAAATGGACCATGCCTTGCAAGTGCCTGAAAACTGCGAGGTCGGTCCTTATCTGGTGCTTTTTGATCCCTTGGACGGCTCGAGCAATATTGATATCAATGTGTCCATCGGCACGATCTTTTCCGTTTTACCGGCCGGAGAGCCGCACCGCGGAGTTGAAGATGCCGAATTCTTGCAATCCGGTCGCCACCAGCTAGCCGCCGGCTACGTCATTTACGGCCCTCAAACCCAGTTGGTGATGACCTTGGGCTTCGGCGTCATGGTCTTTACGCTGGATTTGTCAACGGGCAATTTCTACCAAACCGCCGAAAACGTGACGATTAGCGAAAGCACGAAAGAGTTTGCCATTAACTGCTCGAATATGCGGCATTGGGAAGCGCCCGTACAGCGCTACATTATGGAATTGCTTGCTGGGACCACCGGTGTCAGAGGCAAAGACTTCAATATGCGCTGGGTGGCTGCCATGGTCGCCGAAGTACACCGCATTTTGAGCCGCGGCGGTATTTTCATGTACCCGCGTGACAACCGCGATCCGAACAAGCCCGGCAAATTGCGCCTGATGTACGAAGCCAATCCGATGAGCTGGCTCATTGAACAAGCCCACGGGCGGGCCACCAACGGCTATCAGAACATTTTGGATATTGAACCTACGGCATTGCATCAGCGTGTTGCCGTATTCCTCGGGGCCAAAGAAGAAGTCGATCTGGTGACCTCCTATCACGGCTAAGCGAGGCGCTTATGGACTGGCTTGACCTGTTGGCCGAATGGATACTGTTTCCGCTTATAGTGGTCTACGGTTTCGTCAGTTGGGCCAAAGACAATCCGGGCAAGTCTTTGCTTGAGGGCTTTGGCAAAGAGGATGAAAAAAAGAAAAAGACTCCGGCCGAAGCCTCGGAAAAGAAGCCACCCACTGACAAAACCGATGCCCGATAGTCCGTGCCGGCATGACGCCGGCCGGTCTTTCGCGCCCCCGCATCGTGGCAAAAACTATCAGAACATTAAAAAATTCCGATTGTTTTTTCTACCCTCAGTTCTTATACTCGTTAGCAACGTCGGAGTCCTGTCGGAGGCCGGCGTGCAGGAGAGAACAAAATATGTCAAAACACGAATCTTTAGACGTCCGTGTTGCGATCGATGAAGATAACCCCGCGTTGGTTCGCAATGAAGCGCTTTGCGTTAATTGCTCCATGTGCCGTCAGGTTTGCGAGGATTACATCGGAGTGCACGGGCACTACCAGCTCGAAAAAACCGGCGACCGTGCCATTTGCGTGCATTGCGGCCAGTGCATCAATGTTTGCCCGACCGGTAGCCTGTTTGCCCGACCGGAATACCCGGATGTTCAAAAGGCAATCGACGATCCGCAAGCTATTGTTGTCTTTTCGACTTCACCGGCCGTGCGCGTTGCCTTGGCGGAAGCGTTCGGGGAAGAAGCCGGCGGCTTCAACGAAGGCAAGATGGTCGGCTTGTTGCGTGCTCTCGGAGCCGATTATGTTCTCGATACCAATTTCAGCGCTGACTTGACCATTATGGAAGAGGCCAGCGAGCTTGTTGAACGCTTGACCAAGCACACCGGCCCCTTGCCGCAATTTACGAGCTGCTGCCCGGCTTGGGTGAAATATGCCGAAACTTTCCACCCGGAAATGCTGGCCAATATTTCGACGGCCAAAAGCCCGATCGGCATGCAAGGCCCTACGGTAAAGACCTACTTTGCCAAACAGCAATCCTTGGACGCGAGAAAGATCGTTCATGTTGCCGTCACGCCCTGTACGGCGAAAAAATTTGAAATTCGCCGCGAAGAGCTTGCCGGCGCAGCCAAGTTTTACGGCATTGAAGGTATGCGCGATACCGACTATGTCATTACGACGACCGAACTCGCCCAGTGGGCCCAAGAAAAGGGCCTTGCCTTTGACAGCATCCAAGATAGCTCCTTTGACCGTCTCATGGGTGAAGGCTCCGGCGCCGGCGTCATCTTCGGCAACACCGGCGGCGTGATGGAAGCGGCCTTGCGCACGGCCTACTACTTGGTCACCGGCCAAAGAGCACCCGAATCATTTTACGATCTTGAACCGGTTCGCGGTCTCACGGACACAAAGGAAGCAAGCGTTCAGATCGGCGATCTCACCTTAAAGGTCGCTGTTGTTTACGGTACGGCCAATGCCGGCCGCCTGATCGAACAGATCCAAAAGGGTGAAAAGCAATACCACTTCGTTGAGGTCATGACGTGCCCGGGCGGCTGCATCAGCGGCGGCGGCCAACCCAAGCTCAACTGGGGACAAGAAGACAGCACGCGCCAGTTGCGCATTGACGCGCTTTACAAACGCGACAGCGCCATGAGCACTGAACACCGTACCAGCTACGAAAACGAAGAAATTAAAGCACTGTACAAAACCTTTTACGGAAAACCGCTTTCCGAATTGGCGGAAAGCCTTTTACACACCCACTACTTGGACCGTAGCGGGGATTTAGGAGAAAAGAAGATGAAATATCGCTGCAAAGTTTGTGGCTACATCCATGAATGCGAAGGCCCCTTGCCTGCCGACTACATTTGCCCGATCTGCAAAAAGGGCGCCGAATTCTTTGAACCGGTTGAAGAAGCCTCCGGCAAAGACGGCAAGTTGGCCGGCACGAAGACTGAAAAGAATTTGATGACCGCCTTCGCCGGTGAATCGCAAGCTCGCAACAAGTACACCTACTTTGCTGAAGTAGCCAAGCGCGAAGGATACGAACAAATCGCGGCTATCTTCTTGCAAACTGCTCGCAACGAGCAAGAACACGCCCGCTTGTGGTGTGATGCCCTCGGCTGGATCGGTGATACGGCGGCCAACTTGGGCGCTGCCGCTGACGGCGAAAACTATGAATGGACCGACATGTACGACGGCTTTGCCAAGGACGCTGATGCCGAAGGCTTCACGGAATTGGCTGCCAAGTTCCGCGCCGTGGCCGCCATTGAAAAGGCTCACGAAGAACGCTATCGCAAGCTTTTGAACAATGTTCAAATGAAGCAAGTGTTCGAAAAAGCCGGCCAAGCCATGTGGGAATGCCGCATCTGCGGTCACTTGGTCATGGGCGTTAAGGCTCCGGAAGTGTGCCCGGTTTGCGGCTACGCTCAGAGCTACTTTGAAGTGCGTGCTGAAAACTACTAATTCGGCATTAAACGCCTAACCATCAAGGAAACGGGAGAGTTCATAACGACGCTCCCGTTTTCTTTTTGCCGCCTTTGAAGCACAAGCGGGCTTACGTTCGCCCGATCTCTTGCACTAGCGATCCCGGTTCTGCTTTAGCAAATCACGGATTTCCCTTAACAGAATAACCTCTTCGGGGGTGGGAGCGGCTTTCTTTTCGGCTTGTGCCTTTTTAAAGATCGCACTGTCGGCGGCCAATCGCACTCGATTGACAAGCCGAACGAGGCAAAAGACGACAAAAGCCATCAAAAGGAAGTGAAAGACAGCCGTAATAAAAGCACCGTATCCGATCACGGCCGCGCCGGCTTTCGTTAGGGCGTCGTAAGTCATCGGCCCGGCATATCCCTCGGGCAGGGATAAAACAAAAAAGAAATTGGAAAAGTCTTGTGATCCGACAACAACCCCCAAAATGGGATTGATCACATCTTTTACCAATGACGTGACGATGGAAGTAAAGGCAGCGCCGACGATTACGCCCACCGCCATGTCGATCACGTTGCCGCGACTGATAAATGTTTGGAAATCGGAAAGAAATTTTTTCATATTTTTTCGCCGCCGCTTTCCGGCTTTGTTGCCGGCCAGCGGGCGCCGCCTCCTTGTACGGGCAATTGCATAAAAGCAACCGCCAAACCTCAAAGCATGCCGCCGCCCGAGCCGACCTTCTGGCTTCCTTCGGCGGCACTTCCTTGGAAAAGGACGATGGGCTCGATCCTTCTCAATTTTTGCCATTATACGTGCCGGCCGCATAAAAACCGATCCGCCTCAAGGCTTAATAATTTGTTTTTCTGCTACTTTTCATTAGAATAGACACCCTACTTCATGCGGATGTAGCTCAATGGTAGAGCAGAGGCTTCCCAAGCCTATGACGAGGGTTCGATTCCCTTCATCCGCTCCATCTCAACCATTCGAATGCGGACTCTGGGTCCGTTTTTTTATGACCGAAAAGAAAGTACTGTCCCCTGAAGAAATCGAAATTCTGAAAAAGAAGCATATCCGCAGTTTTACGCTTCGCCGAGGCCATATCAGCCAAGCCCAAAAGCGCGCTCTTGACGAGCTCCTGCCCCGTTATGCCGTCCAGTACAACACTGAACTTTTTGATCGCAAAGCCGCCTTCGGCCGCGAAGCGCCCTTCGTTTTAGAAATCGGCTGCGGCATGGGCGAAACGACGGCAAGCATTGCCGAGCAGCACCCCGAAGTGGATTTCTTAGGCTGTGAAGTCTTTTCTGCCGGCGTCGGCGCCTTAGCTAAGCGGCTCGATGAAATGCACCTTGACAACGTCCGCATTATCCAGCACGATGCTGTTGAAGTGGTCAAGGATATGATTGCCCCGGACAGCTTGGACGGCGTACATATCTTTTTCCCGGATCCGTGGCGCAAGGCCAGGCACCATAAACGCCGCTTGGTCGCTCAACCGTTCATTCATGAATTAGCTGCCCGTATCCGCCCGGGCGGCTATATCCACTGCGCAACCGACTGGGAAAATTACGCCGAACAGATGCTTGAAGTACTAAGCGGCGAACCGCTTTTGAAAAACCTGCACGACGGCTTTTCCCCTGTGATGGCCAACCCTATTACAGAACGCCCCATGACAAAGTTCCATGCCAGAGGCGAGCGACTCGGGCACGGAGTCTGGGATTTAATTTTTATCCGACTCTGATAAGAGCTGCCTATGATTGACCTCCTCTATCAAATTAAAGCGTTCATTCTCGGTATTGTTGAAGGATTGACCGAATTTTTGCCGATCTCTTCAACCGGGCACCTCATCATCGCCGGAGACCTACTGAATTTCTCCGGTCCGGAGGTCAACACATTCAGCATCGCTATTCAAGCCGGCGCCATCTGTGCCGTATGCTGGTTTTACCGCGAAAGGCTTTATCGGATCCTGACCGGTTTTACAACGGAGAAACAGCAACGACAGTTGGTTATCAATCTTTTCGTGGCGTTTTTGCCGGCGGCTGTGCTGGGCGTCATTTTTGCCGATTTGATCGAGGAGCTGCTCTTTAATCCGGTCACTGTCGCAGCAGCCTTGGTCATCGGCGGCTTCATCATCTTTTGGGTTGAAAACTGGCAAGCCAAGCAAAGCACTGCCTGCCGCACTTCCACCATGGACGACATGACGGCTAAAACCGCCTTTTTAGTGGGCTGCATGCAGTGCATTGCCATGATTCCGGGCACCAGCCGTTCGGGGGCAACCATCATTGGCGGCTTAGTTTTAGGGCTGTCTCGCAAAGCCGCTACCGAATTTTCATTTTTCTTAGCGATTCCGACCATTTTCGGGGCAACCGTTTATTCGCTCAGCAAAGTGTTCCTGCGCATTTCGCAAGAACAAACGTTTGTTTGGACAACCAATATGACAGTCGGCTTTGCAGTCGGTTTTATCGTCTCTTTCGTGAGCGCCTTGATTGTTGTGAAATGGTTGCTGCGCTACGTGGCGAGCAACGACTTTAAGCCTTTCGGCTGGTATCGCATTGTCTTTGGATTCGTTATCCTTGTGACGCATTACACCGGCTTGGTACAGTGGTGATAAGTATTCTATTTCCGATTGTTTCGCCCCAAAGTACGCTCTTGCACAACGTGATAAAATAGGCTTGTTCCTGGTAAGCGATAAGTTGCTTTAAGATTCCTTGTTCCAATGCTTATGCACTTAGGTTGCTGGACTTGGGGCCGGTGGTGGGAGGCACGTGATGCTTCCCCGAAGCCCGCTTCAGAGGCGACCACCCTTGAATCTTCGGACTCAGGATGCAAGGCAACACTTACTGGGAACTTTTTTTATCCCTCTGCACCCAAAACATCATGACAAAACACTTTTGGCTCATGAAATCAGAACCGACGGAGTGTTCCGTGCAGAGTGTTCTGAAGATGCCGCAACAGACAGTCCCCTGGTTCGGAATTCGCAATTATCAAGCGAGAAATTTCATGCGTGACGTCATGAAGCCGGGAGATGCGGTCCTTTTTTATCATTCATCCTGCCCGCATCCCGGGATTGCCGGCTTGGCAACCGTGGTCTCCGAGGCCAAACCCGATGCCACGCAATTTGATCCTACCGATCCTTATTACGATCCGAAATCGACACCGGAAAATCCTCGTTGGGTTTGCGTAGACGTCCGTGTTGACCGGGAAATCCCGCTTATTGCGCTCTCGGAGCTGCGTGCCCACCCGGAATTGTCTCAAATGCGGATTTTGCAAAAAGGTAACCGCCTTTCAATTACCGAAGTAAGCGAAAGCGAATACCGCTTCATACTGGAAAATTTGATCCGCTAAAGTTGCCAATCCAATTTTTTCTAAAAAATATTGCATTTCAGAAAAAAGTTCGGCATAATTCTGCTTCTCGCAAATCGCGAGACAAAAAATGGGAAGCCGGTTTAGCTCAGTTGGTAGAGCAGCGCATTCGTAATGCGAAGGTCGGGAGTTCAAGTCTTCTAACCGGCACCATCTCTTCGAACACGTCCTTTGAGGCGTGTTTTTTATTTCTCCTTATAGTTTCCCCTGCCCTGCAAGACGAAATAACCTTTCTGTGTTACCCTTCGTTTTTTGCGTTAGCAATTTTTAACAGATGCCGCGAAATCCCCTATGCGAAAGCGTGGGGATGGATAGCAGCTATTATTGCTATTGCAAGACTTTCCGAATCCTTGCAATCTTTCTTTTTTCGGAAAAACAAACTCGGGAATGAGCCGCTCAGAGAGTGGCTCGGACTCGATGGGGGCGTCTTAGTGGACACGCCCGCTGTTGTACGGCATCGGCATGCACGTGCAGATGCCCGACAACGGCTAGAAATGGGGGTACGCTCCCATGAAACCGCGTTCGACAGAGCGCGGTAGTTCATGTCGAGACTTTATGGCTATAGGCCTTAAAACAACGCAGGACCAGTATGATTGATCTCAGCCACATTTCTCAACGTTTTACCTCGCCCGACGGCAAATCGGTAGATGCAGTCAAGGATGTTTCCCTGCATGTCAATGAGGGCGAAATTTTCGGCATCATTGGACGTTCCGGTGCCGGCAAATCGACTTTGGTTCGAACCATTAATTTCTTAACCCAGCCAACTGAAGGCACCGTGACGGTGAACGGACAGTGCCTGAATAATCTCTCGGCGGAAGATCTCAGAACCATGCGTACCAAAATCGGCATGATCTTCCAGCAATTTAATTTGCTCAGCTCCCGAACGGTTTTCGATAACATTGCCTTTCCGTTAGAGCTGCATCATGTCGCGCCGGCTGAAATTGAAAAAAAAGTTAACCGTCTGATCGAGCTCGTCGGTTTGACCGAGCACAAGAACAAGTACCCTCGGCAACTCTCGGGCGGGCAAAAGCAGCGTGTCGGCATTGCCCGAGCTTTAGCCAATGATCCCATTGTGCTGCTTTCCGATGAAGCGACCAGTGCCCTGGATCCTGAAACTACCCGATCGACGCTGGAACTTTTGCAGCGCATTAATCAACAGTTGGGCGTTACGATCGTGCTGATTACCCACGAAATGGAGGTCGTCAAGCAAATTTGCGACCGCGTTGTCGTCATGGATAAGGGCGAAGTCGTGGAAAGCGGCACCGTCTTGGAAGTCTTTCGCCACCCGAAGCATCCGACAACCCGAGCCATGCTCGCTGACGTTGTCATGCACGACATGCCCGAGAGAATTTATGCGACGGTACGCGAGCGCATAGCCCAAGCCCAAGCAAGGGGGCACATGGCCAAACTGCTTCACTTAACGTTCGTGGGATCGGAAGTCACCTTGCCCGTGCTTTCAATCATGACCCGCCGCTTTTGCATCGATTTCAATATCCTTCAGGGACAGGTGGAGGAGTTGAAAGGGACAAGTTTCGGCATGTTAACGATTCTTGCCGAAAGCCCTGATGAAGAAAACTATATGGCTGCCACGCAATTTCTCAGTGAAAACCAGGTCGATATTGAGGAGGTTCCGCTATGACCCCGGAAATGATTTCCCTTTTGGGCGAAGGCTTTGTCGAAACGGTCATCATGGTGGTCGGCAGCGGCATCATCGGTAGTATTTTAGGGATACCGCTCGGCGTCCTTTTGCACGTTACGGATAAGGGCGGGCTGATGCCGAAATTGGCCACCAATGCCGTTGTGGGCGTCATTGTTAATGCCGTGCGCTCGACCCCGTTTATCATTTTGCTTGTTGCCATTTATCCGCTGACGCGCTTGATCGTCGGCACCACGATCGGTACGGCAGCGACCTTAGTACCCCTGGTGATTTCCGTTGCGCCTTTTATCGCCCGCTTGGTTGAAACGAGCCTGCGCGAAGTCGACCGCGGCCTCATCGAAGCCGCCCAGTCCATGGGAGCAACCAATATGCAGATCATCACCAAGGTACTGATCCCCGAAGCGATGCCCGGTATTGTCGCCGGCGTCACAATCGCCATCGTTACGCTTGTCGGATACTCCGCTATGGCAGGAGCCATCGGCGGAGGCGGTTTGGGAGATATCGGCATTCGCTACGGCCACAACCGCTACATGCCTGAGGTCATGTGGACCGTGGTATTGATTCTGGTCGTTTTCGTACAGGTGATTCAAAGTTTTGGCGACTGGTGCGTCAGAAAAGTGTCAAAACGATAAACAGACAAAAATTGATCGCCTACGGGGCGAAGGTCGGCTGAAGCGGACCTTCGCCTTTTTTATCCTATTGGGGCTTTTTCTCGGAAGCAGCTTCTGCCGCCGGCTTTTCAGAGGCCGGCAGGGGCTCTTTTTCGAGCAAGTTCGTCAAATGATCCTCCACCTCGCCAACGCTGGCAGACAAAGAATTGATCGTCTCTTGCGTGCTGTCATCGAGAGCCTTTTCTAGCGTACCGATTTTGGCAATGAGTGCCGAGTGCCGGGCTGCCGATTGGTTTTGCAGATCCAGAAGCTGCTTTTGCATCTCGGACTTTAATTCCGTAAAGCGCGAACGTTCCGCTTTTTGCGCCAAGTCACGAGCTTCCTGCAGTTGCTTATTCACGCGGCGCAACTCCATTGACAGGGCCGCCTGCTGCACAAAACCGTAGACCAGACAAATTAAAATCATCAGTCCGGGGCCAAGCAGCAAAATCAGTCCCAAAGGTGCCTGAATCTGCGTATACAGCAAATTCACGCTCACATCGGCCATCACCCCTTCCCAATTAACGACGAGAAAGATCGAGCAAAGCACGAAAAGTAAAAGCACAAAAACCGAACGCAAATGCATTTCAAACATCCTTGCAGAGCAATTTTCCTAGCAACACTCTAACAGACATTGGCGACGATGGTGAAGCTCGGACAAGAGAATTTACCTTTTGTCCGAATCTCGGCTAAGATGAAGTCCCAGTGAGTCAGACTGTCTTAAGGAGTTTTTATGCGCCAAGATCCCCGCTTTCCCCATCTTCATATCGTTGACCACCCGCTCGTGCAACACAAGCTCAGTTTCATGAGAGATAAGAATACGACCACGCGAGATTTCCGCGATCTGCTGCGCGAAATTGCCCTCTTAATGGGCTATGAAATCACGCGCGATCTTGAACTGACGTATCGAGAAATTGAAACGCCTTTGTGCAAGTACAGTGCCCCGTTCCTTGCCAACAAAAAACCGGTGGTGGTGCCCGTGCTCAGAGCCGGCCTCGGCATGGCCGACGGCTTACTTGAATTGATGCCCTCGGCCCGGGTCGGCCATATCGGCATGTACCGCGATGAAAATAAGCGCCCGGTGGAATACTTGGTGAAATTGCCCCCGCATTTGCAGGACCGCCGTTTCTTTGTCGTCGACCCGATGTTGGCGACGGGCTATTCGGCCGCCCACGCCGTTGACGTTTTGAAAAAGCGCGGCGTCAAAGCCGAACAGATTGCTTTTATGGCTTTGGTGTGCGCTCCGGAAGGCGTTCAAACGTTCCAAGAGTTGCATCCGGACATTGAAGTGTATACCGCCAGCCTCGATGACCACCTCAATGAAGCAGCCTACATTGTGCCCGGACTGGGCGACGCCGGCGATCGAATTTTCGGAACAAAATAGCCGATTATTCTCAAAAAAATTCTGAAACCATAAAAATTGGGGTTAACCCTTATAAACGCATAACATTTGCCACTTTATTAAGCAACATATAAGGGTTAACCCTTTATTGTTTCGTTTTTTTCCTTAAGATAATCTGAAAAAACCGTAAAACTTATGACATAACGCAAATCTTTTTTCTTAGAAAGGAGCAAGATACGCTCTGTCGAAGCAGTGCATTTGCTCTGTGTCGAATTGTGTTGTTAAAAAGTACTTGGACCGTACTTTAAGGACTTAACTTCTTATAAGGTTAAACACCATTATGTCGTCTTCGATGTACAACTCTGATCAAGAAAAGTATTCCAATGTCCCGAGCGGCGAAGAAATCATCGCCGGCGTGGAATTGCGCAATGCTAAACGCAAGAGCAGATGGCCTGCAATCTGTGACGTGGCTCAATCCGTCACGGGTCTTTTGTTGGGCATCTTCTTGTTCTGCCACATGGCCTTTACGTCCTCCATTCAATTGGGCAAGGATGTGTTCTGGAACTTGTGCGCCTTCTCCGGCGGCTATCCGATCAACGGCCAAGAAAACCTCTGGATGCACGTCGTTCTCGTCGGCATCATCACGTTGTTGGTCATCATCCATGCTTTGATGGCTTTGCGTCGTTTCCCGACGAGCTATCGCATGTTCCATAACATCAAGAGCCAATATCAATTCATCGCTCACCGCGATACGACGTTGTGGATCGTTCAAATTGTGACGGCCGTCATTTTGACCGGCATGGTTTTCCCGCACGTCACCCCGATGTTGCTCGACCCGGCTAGCATTGGCCCGAACCTTTCTTCCGTTCACACCTATCACAACGGTTTGGTTTGGACGTTCATCTTCTTGTGCGCCACGGAATTGCACGGCATGATCGGTTTGTACCGCTTGGCCGTTAAGTGGGACGTTTGCTCCGGCAACCGCGAAGCCTTGCGCAAGGTGATGTACTGCGTCGTCGTTCTCATGATCGCTTGCGGTTCTATGACGATGTGGACGTACTACAGCAACGGTAAGGCTTTGGTTGAAAGCGGTGAACCGATTGTCAAGTACGAACCGGTTAACAACTGGTGGAAGTAATCAGTTTCGCTGATTGACTGGAAAACGCGGCTCTCAAACGGCCGCGTTTTTTATTATTTAAAAATTCGTTAGAATCGAAGAAAGGCCGCACTTAACTCGGCCTCTTTAACAGATGCCGCGGAACTCCCCGTGCGAAAGCGCGGTGATGGATAGCGGCCGGTCGCAAGGCTTGCCAAAATCCTTGCAATCGTTTTTTTTCGGAAAAACGAACTCGGGTATGAGCCGCTCAGAGAGTGGCTCGAACTCGATGGGGGTACGCTCCCATGAAACCGCGTTCGACAGAGCGCGGTAGTCCATTCAAGTCATTCCGTTACCGTGACATAGAAAAGGAGTAGCACCGCCTTGGCGAGAATCCTCGCAAAAGCACGGCGCTAATAAACACAATGAAACACTTTACTGTCGCCGCAATCGCTGCCTCCGCCTTACTGTTGGGCGGCTGCATGGCCAACTCCGTTAAGTCGAGCGGAGAAAATGTCGTCATTGTTCAATCTCTGCCCAGTCAGTTTCAATGCACATTCAAGGGAGAAGTTGCCGGCTCACAAGGCAACTGGCTCACCGGAGGTTGGACGTCTAACCAAAATCTGGCGATCGGAGCCCGCAATGATCTGAGAAATGAAGCCGGCAAGCTCGGCGCCAATGTCGTCGTCATCGTGGAAACGCTCAACAACACCAACGAAGACAACGAACTGGAAAACATCACCCATATCGGGCGCGCCTACCTTTGCCGATAAAACGCAAAGAGACTTCCAAGAATTCAAAGCCGGAAGGCGGACCGGAGGCCTCCTTAAATGGTGATTCCCCGCTCTCTGGCCCATAGGGCGGCTTGGGTACGGGAAGAAAATCCCATCTTCTTGAGAATATGCTTGACATGAACCTTGACGGTTCCAAGCTGAATGGAGAGATATTCTCCGGTCTCTTGGTTGCTCATGCCGATGGAAAGGCACTTCAAAACATCCCTTTCGCGCATCGTGAGCATCGTTAAATCACGATCAACCTCACCGGTGTCATCCCTAAAGGCTCGAGCCAGCGCAGCCATCAAGCGGTTGCTGACAACCACCTGCCCGCAGGCAACGCGTTTGATCTGAGATAAAAGTTCAGGGACTTCAATGAGCTTGGAGAGATAGCCCTCGGCTTGCAAGTGCACCGTCGTCATAAGCTCTTCGCTATCGTCTCGATCGGTCAGCATAATCACCCGTGCGGGCTTATCGATGTTTTTTGCATACCGCAACAGCTCCGTGGCTACATCTTTTTTCATATGCATGTCCACGATCACCAAGCCGGGCTGCAATCTTTCGATATAAAACATGCCCAGATGTTTGTCACCGGTTTCGGCAATATTGCCAAAACAGTCATCTTCATGAATCAAACGAGCCAACGATTCTCGAAAAAGCGGAGAAGCGTCAACAATAACGACGTTAATCGGATGCTCACTGGCAGAGGCCATCTTGACTCCCCTAAAGCGGGAGAATGCCTGCTCCCGCTTTTTATTTTTATACGCCTAATCGGCTTTATTTATCATCGTAGTGGCTAACGGCAGCCCATAAAATATCCGTGCCTTGCATAAAGTCTTCAATCTTCATGGCTTCATGAGGATTGTGAGAACCTAACTGGTTGGCAACGAAAATCATGGCTACTTTCACGCCGTTATTGCCCAGCACGGCTGAATCGTGACCGGCGCCGGAAGCCAAGCGCAAGAAGGGGATTCCTTCGGCTGCAGCGCTCTCTTCGAGCGTCTTGCTTAACTGCGGATCGACTCCGGAGGGTGCGGTATACAAGGCTGAATCGAATTCAATCTTCACGCCTCGTTCTTCTGCTACTTCTTGGGCATACTTTTGCATAAGCTGGTGGAAACGCTCTGCCGTGTCGGCACTTAGGCTGCGAATATCCACCGAGAACGTGACCTCACCCGGGATAACGGAAATGGCGGCACTGGAGGCCATTTTCAAAACGCCTGTCGTATAAACCAGGTCTTCGCCATGGACCAGCCATCGGTCCCAAGCACGATCGATACGCTGCATCAAATCGGTAAAAGCCATCAAAGCGTCGTGCCGGTACTGTTTATCGGTTGCTCCCGAATGGGCGGCTTCGCCGATAATGCGCACGGCCTTATGGCGCACGTTGCCTCGAATGCCGGTCACGATGCCGGCGCGGGCCTTATCCTGGGCATCCAAGGTCGGCCCCTGCTCAATATGCAGTTCGACAAAAGCCGCCATGCGGCCGATATCCACCAAGGGCTTGCCTGCGGTCACATCGTCGACTTTTATGCCGCAACCGGCCATGGCCTCGCCGAGGGTGCAGGAGCCGTCGCGGTGCTTAAGCGCCAAATCCTTTTCGGTGAGTTTGCCCAGCATGCCGAGCGAGCCCATATAGGCTTTACCGAAAAAGGAGCTTTCCTCACCCCGCATCATCAAAACCCGATAGTCGCGCTGGGGTTGGAAATTGGTTTGCCGCATCCACCAGGCCACCGTCAACGCCGCCGCAATGCCGGCCAGGCCGTCGTAATTGCCGCCTTGGGGAACACTATCGGCATGGGAGCCGGAAACAAACGCCGGCAAGGAGCGATCCTTGCCCGGCAATGTCATCCAAACATTGCCCGCACGGTCGTGCTCGATTTCCAGCGACAACGATTCACCGATTGCCGTCAAGTACTGCAGTACTTCAGTCTCTTTCGGCGAAAAAGCTTGCCGAGTAACCCCTTGGACATCTTGAGACATCGCACGCACGTCGTCAAAGATTTTTTGAGCAAACGCTTTAGCTTTTACTTGTATTTCAGACATGGATTGGCTCCCTCTTCAACAATTAGGAAAAACGATAATATTTTAAGAGTTTTTTTATTCATGATTCAAACTGGGAGTATAAAACCCTTCTTTTAAATCAATTACTTAAAAAGAATTTTTGCAAAGGGAATGCATTTCTTTGAGATGAATCAAACAAGGGGAAAACCTTCACGTTCGAGACAATCAAAGGGTAATCCCTGTTTCGGAAAACGACAAACTAGTGAATACTTAGCGTAGTAGGAAAAAGAGCCTCGCAGAAGGTGCTATTCCTATGCCTTTCTAACTTTAAAGGGATTGTCTCATGTCTTTGCTTGAATGGTTGGCAGTTGTCGTAGTGTTGCTTTCGGTGTATGCCTTGGTGAAGCGCTATGAAACTCGCCTAGTGTTGTTTACGGCCGGCTTTTTCCTTTGCTTGGTCTCTTTGCAACCGTTGGAAGCGTTGAACTCTTTTGCAAAATCCATGACTAACAGCTCGTTGGTGATGGCCATCTGCTCTTCGATGGGTTTTGCGTTCATCGCTACGTACACGAAATCGGACCGCTGCTTGGTTCACTATTTGGCCTCCCCGATTCGCGGTTTGGGTATCTTCCTCATCCCGATCTGCACGGCCATTACGTTTGTTATTAACATCGCTATTCCGTCGGCAGCCGGTTGCGCTGCTGCCGTGGGTTCCACGTTGATCCCGGTGATGTTGCGTGCCGGCATCAAACCCGCCGGCGCTGCTGCGGCCGTCATGGGCGGTACGATCGGTTCTTACCTCTCCCCGGGCACGTCCCACAACCCGTTCGTTGCCGATATGGCCGGCATCGACGTGATGGACTTTATTGCCTATCACGCTCCGTGGTCCTTAATGTGCGGCGCCTTTGTCGTGGTCGGCGTTTTGGTCGTTTGCTTCCTTTTAGGTGACCACAAGGGCGATAGCGATGCTCAAGCCCACGTCACGCAAAAAGACGACGACTTCAAGCCGAGCGTTATCAAGGCCATCATGCCGGTGGTTCCGATCGCTTTGTTGGTTACCGGCAACCTCTGGGTTCCCGCCATCAAGATGGGCGTGGCTCAAGCCATGGTCGTCGGTGCTGTCGTTACGCTTTTGGTCTCCATCGCTTTGGATCGCACCAATCCGCAAGAATTCTCCAAGCAATTCTTTAACGGTATGGGCAAGGGCTACGCCGATGTGATGGGTATCATCATCGCCGCCGGCGTGTTCGCTGCCGGCCTTCGTGCTACCGGTTTGATCGACTCGTTCGTTGACGTGCTCAAGCACTCCAACGACATCGCTCGCTGGGGTGGTTCGCTCGGCCCGTGGCTCATGGGTACGATCACCGGTTCCGGTGACGCTGCCACGATGGCTTTCAACGAAGCCGTTACGCCGCATGCTCCTGAATTCGGCATGGAAATCAAGTCCTTGGGCGCTTTGGCCTTCTTGACGGGCGCCTTGGGCCGCACCATGAGCCCGATTGCCGGTGCTATGGTTGTGGTTTCCGGTATTGCTATGGCTAACCCGATCGAAGTCGCCAAGCGTACGGCTCTGCCGTGCACGGCCGCCACGATCGCTTTGGCGTTGTTCATGGTCTAGTCAGTAAGTTCTGATATTGATCAAAGGGCTGGATCTTAATTGATCCGGCCCTTTTTTCTAGCGCTAGAATTTTTTTAGGCGGGTGAAAAATCTCGCCTGTTTTTCTGCATTTAGGAGTAATGAAATGGCTCAATGTGCCTACCATGATCAACTGATTAGTATCCGTCGTGAACTTCACCAATTCCCGGAAGAAGGATGGACGGAGTTTTGCACGACGGCCTTTATCGTTCAACATTTGCGTGCTTTGGGTTATGAGGTCCTGATGGGAGAAAAAGTGGTCTCCCGCAAGGATTGCCTCGGTCGCGATCCGAAGCTGGTTGCCCAAGCTATCGAAACGGCAAAGCAGCGCGGTGTTCCGCAAGCTCTGCTGGATGAAATGCAAGAGCTAACGGGCTGCGTGGCCGTACTTGATACCGGTCGCCCGGGTCCCACGGTGGCCTTGCGTTTTGATATCGACTGCAACAACGTTCAGGAAAATCCCTCACCCGAACACCGTGCTTCGAAAGAAGGCTGGGCTTCCAAGCGCCCGAACTTGATGCATGCCTGCGGACATGACTCTCATATTTCTTTGGGTTTGGCCATCGCCCGCTGGGCTATGGAGCATAAGGACGAGCTCAAGGGCAAACTCAAGATTGTCTTCCAGCCGGCCGAAGAAGGCGTGCGCGGCGCCGCTGCCGTTGCCGCTAGCGGCATTGTTGACGACTGCGATTACTTCCTCTCAAGCCACATCGCCATGATGGCCAAGTCCGGCGAGATCATCACCTCCCCGGTAGGCTTCTTGTGCACGACCAAGTTTGATATTACCTTCAAGGGCCGTCCGGCCCATGCCGGCATTGAACCGAACGCTGGCCGCAACGCACTGGCAGCAGCCTGCCACGCCGTGACGCAATTGCTCGGCATTCCGCGCCATGGCTCAGGCATGACCCGTGTCAATGTGGGCCGTTTGGTTGCCGGCGAAGGCCGTAACGTCATCCCGGTAAATGCCAAACTCGTCATGGAAGTGCGTGGCGAAACGAGCGAAATCAACAGCTACATGGTCGAACAAACCCAAAACATCATTGAAGGGGTTTCCAAGAGCTTTGGCGTTGACCACCACATCGAAAAGATGGGCGAAGCCGTGGACCTCTTTAACGATAAAGAAATGGTCGACATGCTCGATGATGTCTGCTCAAAGACCGAAGGCGTGAAAAAGACGTTGCATGAAGTCAACTTCGGCGGTTCTGAAGACGCCACGATTTTGGCTCGTCGCGTTCAGGCTCACGGCGGCAAGGCGGCTTACTTCGTCTTGGGCTCCGACCGTACGGGCGGCCACCATACTTCCGACTTTGATATTGATGAATCCTCGCTTGATATCGGCGTGAACATTTATTCCGAAATGTTAAAACGCCTGATGAAGTAATCGGTTCATTCGCTTCGATAAGGGGTGTTGCAGAATTCGCTCAACAAAGCGAGAAGGGCAACACCCTTTTTTTCATGTAACTGTTGAGCATGAGAGTCCGTACCACGGTCTGGCATGCGCTTTGACGCTGCCGCCGGTTATCCCTCACAGAGGATGACGTAGACTCGGCCACCGTGCCTTCCGCAGGTTGCAATACGCCCGATCAGGACATCGGGATAACGGCGCCCAAGACAAACCTCTCTTTAGCGAGTAAAATGAATAGGTTATGTTCAAGCGTTTTCCCCCTTATCGATTTAAAACGCTCCTCTTTTTTTGTATTTTGAAAGGATATCGTTCATGTCAGGACACTCCAAGTGGGCCAACATTCAACATCGCAAAGGCCGTCAAGATGCCAAGCGTTCTAATTTGTGGACCAAGCTTGTTCGCGAAATCATGGTTGCCGCCCGTAACGGCGCCGATCCCGACGGAAATTCCCGTCTGCGCTTAGCCCTTACGAAAGCTCGTGCTGGCAACGTGCCCAAAGATACGATCAAGAACGCCATTTTGAAGGGCTCCGGCCAACTCGAAGGCGTTAAGTTCGAAGAAGCCCGCTACGAAGGCTATGGTGTGGGCGGCGCTGCGCTGATCATTGATGCCGCGACCGACAACAAGACCCGTACCGTGGCCGATGTTCGCCACATCTTAAGCAAGAACGGCGGCAATCTCGGTGCCGAAGGCTCCGTTTCCTTTATGTTCAAGCACTGCGGGCAATTCCTTTTTGCTCCCGGCACGGCAACCGAAGATGACGTGATGGCCGTCGCTCTTGATGCCGGCGCCGACGACGTGGTTGTTGACGATGAAGGCGGCATTGAAGTGACGTGCGAACCGAGTGCTTTTGAAGACGTGAACAATGCCTTTGAGAAAGCCGGCATGACGCCCGAATTCGCCGAAATCACCATGAAAGCTTTGAACGAAACCGAGTTGCAAGGCGAAGATGCCGAACGCATGCAGCGTTTGATTGATGCCTTGGAAGACCTCGATGACGTTCAACAAGTCTATACCACGGCTGTCTTCAATTAAGTTTTTTCTCACCTCGGACTGACCCTGACGGCCGGTCCGAGCCTTCCCCAGATCAATACGTTGGCCGCTACAGAGGTAGCTTCAACCGAAGATTTCGTTTTCGCTTTAAACTTAAAAGTTGGATTTCGACCCTCGGGTCGATAGGAACCCATTATTTCTTAGAGACAATGTCCCTTTCGGCAATCGGCCAGACGCGGCGTTGTAATTTTCTGAAATTTGAAAGGAGGCGGCGCTGCCTTCCCTGTGCAAAAAAAAGCAGAAGGTCCCGCGCCGATATTTTATGAAACTTCTCGTTATCGGTAGCGGCGGCCGTGAACACGCCTTAGCATGGCGTTTGTCACAAGACGAGCGCGTACAAACCGTATTTGTTGCCCCGGGCAATGCCGGGACGGCCCTGTGCCCCAAACTTCAGAATTTGGAAGAAAGCGATTTAAACCGCTTGGCTGACTTTGCCCAAAATAACGATATTGACTTTACGGTCGTCGGCCCGGAGGCCCCCCTGGCTGGCGGCGTTGTCGATCTGTTTCGTTCACGTCATTTACGCATTTTCGGGCCGACTCAAGCTGCTGCCCAGCTCGAGAGCTCAAAAGACTTTGCCAAAGCATTCATGAAACGGCATAACGTTCCGACAGCCGATTATGAAACCTTTACCGATGCCAAGGCAGCCCATGATTACATCGCGCGAAAAGGAGCGCCCATTGTCGTTAAGGCTGACGGCCTGGCCGCGGGCAAGGGGGTCATCGTTGCCATGACCGAAGAGCAAGCCCATGCCGCCGTTGATACGATGCTCGAGGGCAACACTTTCGGCCAGGCCGGCGCCCGCGTCGTCATTGAAGACTTCCTGCAAGGTGAAGAGGCCAGCTTTATCGTCATGGTTGACGGCACCCACGTGCTTGCCATGGCCTCGAGCCAAGACCATAAGCGCTTACTCGACCACGACCAAGGCCCGAACACGGGCGGTATGGGCGCCTACTCGCCGGCTCCGGTCGTAACGCCCGAGATTCATCGCATGGTCATGGAGCAAATCATTGTCCCTACCGTGCGCGGAATGGCTGAAGAAGGACACCCCTTCACCGGCTTCTTGTATGCCGGCCTCATGATCAGCTCTCAAGCCGACGGTACACCCACGGTCAAAACGCTTGAATTTAACTGCCGCATGGGCGACCCGGAAACCCAACCCATCATGAGCCGTCTGCAATCGTCTTTGGTTGATTTGTGCAATGCCGCCATCGACGGCAAACTCGATACGGTACAGGCCCAATGGGATCCCCGCGTTGCTTTGGGAGTGGTGTGTGCCGCCCGCGGCTATCCGAGCAAGCCCGAAAAAGGCGCCGTGATTTCTTCCTTGCCTCAAGAACGCGAGGACCTTCACGTCTTTCACGCCGGCACTAAGGTCGTTGCAGGCCAAATGACCGTCAGCGGCGGACGCGTACTTTGCGTCGTCGGCTTGGGCGAGAGCGTGCGTGAAGCCGCCCGCATCGCCTACGAGGGCGTACAACAGGTTCACTTCGAAGGCATGCAATACCGCACCGACATCGGGTATCATGCCATCAAGTAATTAAGTTTGACCCCTAAACGGCAAAACCGCCCGGCTTCAAACGGGCGGTTTTCTTTCTCATGAGAATCGGATTTTTCGGCGGTACATTCAATCCTGTCCATCAAGGGCACCTTCTGCTAGCCCGCGAGGCCGTCAAGCAGCTTCATCTGGATCACTTGCAGTGGATACCGGCTAAGCCGTGGCAAAAAACTCAGGACTCGATCCTGCCCGATGAGGATCGAGTCAAAATGCTGCAGCTCGCCATTGAAGCGGATCCGAACATGTCTGTGAACACCATGGAGTTGCAGCGGCAAAAGCTATCGTATTCCATCGACACCTTGCGTGAGTTGCAAAAACGTTATCCGCAAGATGAGCGCTTTTATCTCATTGGAGCAGACCAGTGGGAAAACTTTCACACTTGGAAAGACTGGCAAGCGCTTTTTGATTTGGCAACTTTCGTGATTTTTGAAAGAGACGGACAGCGCAGCGCCAACGCTCAAGTGCAGGCCTTTCTCAAGGACAAAACGCAGCGGGTGCTTTTTCTAACCATGCCGGCGGTACCGGTTTGCTCCACCGAACTGCGCTCCGAAGCCCTGCGCCGGGGACTAAACTCGCCCCTATGCCGCCGATGGATTCCGGAATCCGTTCGCAACTATATGATTCTTCATCATCTTTTTGCCGCTTGCAAAGACTGCTAAAATTTTCTTATTATGAGTTCGGCTCATTATTTTTAAGCAACTACGAGAATTAAAACATATGGATATTCGAAAACTTCAACGCGTTATTGTCGATGCGCTCGAAGACGTGAAAGCTCAAGACATCGTGGTCTATAACACCAAACATCTCACCAACGAGTTCGAACGCGTCATTATCGCGAGCGGCTCTTCGAACCGCCAAACCCGCGCGCTCGGCTACAACGTCTGTCAAGAGGTTAAGCAAGCCGGCGGCGAAGTGCTCGGCATGGAAGGCACCGACACCGGAGAATGGGTTTTGGTTGACTGCGGCGCGGCGATCGTGCACATTTTGCAACCGGCCATGCGCGAGTACTACAACTTGGAAGAAATCTGGGGCGGCAAGAAAGTCAATATCAAACTTCACGGCGACAAGGAAGCTTCGCCGGTGACAGATGATGCGGCTTCTGCTACGCGCCGGCCGAAGGCTGTTCGCGGCAAAATGATCCGCATCATTGAAGACTAACTGCTTGTGTAACCCTGATCAAAAGCGTGGGCAGGTAAGCCCGCGCTTTAAATTTCCATGAAAATTACCGTCATCGCCGTAGGTCTTCGGCAACCGGCCTGGGCTGATTCCGCCATTGAAGACTACTTGAACCGTTTCCCGAAAGATTGGAGCGTCTCGATCAAAGCCGTCAAACCCGAACTTCGCAGCGGCCAAAGCACTGCCAAAATAATGCAAGCCGAGGCTGAACGGATTTTGGCTGCCGTGCCCGAACACAGTTTGATGGTCGTCATGGATGAACACGGCAAAGATCTGACCACGATGGATTTCGCCCAAAAAATCCGCCAATGGCGCGATGCCGGCGAGTCCCTGGCTTTTATTATCGGGGGAGCTGACGGGCTTGATGCCGCGCTGAAAGCAAAGGCGCGCTTCATGATGCGGCTTTCCTCCATGACCCTGCCGCACGCCATGGCCCGGGTACTACTGGTTGAGCAAATTTATCGGGCGTTCAGCATCTTAACGAACCATCCTTACCACCGCGCCTGAGCGGCGGCGGATAACCTTCGACATTTTCGATTGTATGACCCCGAAAACTTTTTATCTTGCCTCTAAAAGCCCCCGTCGCAAGCAAATATTGCAGCAGCTCGGCTTTAACCCCATTGTGCTCGCCACCAATGACCATACGCTTAAGGCTTTCCAAGGCGACGAAGAGCCGATAAAGGGCGAAAGGCCTGAAGAATACGTCTTACGCGTATCCAAAGAAAAAGCCCTTATCGCCCTGCAAAAAATCCAAACGCAAGGCCTGGCCCCGTACCCGGTGCTTGCTGCCGATACGACCGTCATCTGCCGCGGGGAGATTTTGGGAAAACCCGTAAACGAACAGCAAGCGCGTCGCTTCCTGGAAATGATGTCAGGCACCGTGCACGAAGTGCGAACCGCCGTATGGGTCGGTGGCAACGCTCAAACGCTCACCGCCGCCGTCAGCGTCTCGCACGTGCACTTTAAGCGCCTGACCGAAGAGGAGATCCGGGCCTACGTGAGCACGGCCGAACCCTATGACAAGGCCGGCGGTTATGCCGTCCAAGGACTCGCCGCTGCCTTTATCGAACGCATTGAGGGTTCTTATAGCGGAATCATGGGGCTACCCGTTTTTGAAACGGTCCAACTGCTCAAAAAGTTTGATATCCGCCTTTTTTGAGCATTTTTCCATTAAAAAACAGCGCTTATGCGTTAGAATGAACGAATAACCTGAAGGATTTAATATGCTTGACGATAAAGCCGGACGCTTGTTTCTAGTGACGGCACCCTCGGGGGCCGGCAAGTCTTCGTTGGTGGCTGCCCTGCTTAAGGCCGATCCGTCGGTTCACTTGTCGATATCGCATACGACAAGAGCCCCGAGGCCCGGGGAGCAAGACGGACGAGAATACCACTTCGTGTCCATCGAAACGTTTGAATCCATGAAGGAAGATAACGCTTTCTTGGAATGGGCCTTTGTGCACGGCAACTATTACGGCACTTCAAAGAAGTGGCTGTCCGAGCAGCTCGAACTCGGGCACGATGTCTTGCTAGAAATCGATTGGCAGGGTGCGCTGCAGGTCAAGCGTCTTTTCCCGGATGTCGTCGGCATTTTTATCTTGCCGCCTTCGGTAGAAGCTCTTAAGGAAAGGCTCACCAAAAGGGCTACGGATTCGCCCGAAGTCATTGCGCGGCGCTTGGCCGGTGCCGGTGCGGAAATGGTGCATGCCGGACAGTTTGACTTCGTTATAATAAACGACGATTTTCAAAGGGCAACGGGCGATTTGATCGCCATTGTCCGCGCGTCCCGGTTGACTTTTAAAACACAATCGATTCGGGAACGCGAAACATTTAAACACCTTGGCATCCCGCTTTTATAAGCAGAGGCCTTTTTTACGGAAATACTGAGAACACTTATGGCACGTGTAACTGTTGAAGATTGCTTGAAAAAGATCCCCAATCGTTTCGAATTGGTCTTAGCGGCCGCCCAGCGCGCCCGCCAATTGTCCTCCGGCTCGGTTGCTCGGATTGACGCAAAAGACAAACCGACGGTCATCGCTTTGCGCGAAATTGCCGCCGGCGTCATCACCAAGGAAGAGATGTTCAAGCGCATTTCTTAATAATTAGGCGAAGCTCGAGCCTTTTTACTGCTCAGCTTCGCTTTTTTATTTTCAGCTATCGCTAGTTTAGAGAGGCAACATGGTACCGAAATATTTACAGACGGGTTCTAGCGACATTCTCGCCTCGATTCGACATCAAGTCTTGACCCAAACAGAAAAGAAAAAAGATTTGCCGACGCCGGATGAGCCGGCCGAGCAAGCCACCGAGTTGCCCCTTGTAACCCCGCCGATTAAGCCCGTCATTGCGACGGCCGCTTCCTTGATCGACAAGTGTGAGACCTACCTTGGCGCGGCCGACATTGAGCGTATCAAAGCGGCTTATCGCTACGCCGATGACGCGCACCTCGGTCAGTTTCGCAAGTCCGGCGAACCGTACATTACCCACCCGATTGCCGTGGCCAGCATTTTGGCCGAATGGCATTTGGATGCAACAGCGATTCAGGCTGGCTTGATGCACGATGTGCTCGAAGATACGGGCCACTCCAAAAATGAATTGGCAAAACTTTTCGGCATTACCACCGCTGAAATCGTCGACGGGGTCTCAAAGCTCGATAAGCTGAAGTTCTCATCCAATGAAATTGCCCAAGCCGAAAGCTTCAAAAAAATGCTCTTGGCCATGAGCAAAGACGTTCGTGTCATCTTGGTCAAACTTGCCGACCGTTTGCACAATTTGCGCACTCTCGGCGTCATGCGGCCGGAAAAGCGGCGCCGCATTGCCAAGGAAACCTTGGATATCTATGTCCCGATCGCCCACCACTTAGGTATCAATCACTGCTTCCGCGAGATGCAGGATTTGTGCTTGGAAAACTATTACCCCAGGCGGTATACCGTTCTCTATAAAGAGCTGGTGGCTGCCAGGCAAAACCGCAAACCGGCCCTGGAAAAAATTCTCCAAGATACCAAGGATATGTTCGTTCGGGCCAACATCAAGGGGCGGGTGCTCGGGCGCGAGAAGACCTGTTACGGCATCTATTCACAGATGCGTATCAAGAAGGTGTCCTTTTCGGAAGTGTTTGACCTATACGGCTTCCGGGTCATTGTGTCTACGCGCGAGGACTGTTACCGCACGCTAGGCGCCTTGCACCAAATGTATAAGCCGGTGCAAGGACGCTTTAAAGACTTTATCGCCATCCCGAAAAGCAACGGCTATCAAAGCTTGCACACAACGGTGATCGGTCCGGCCGGCACGCCGGTTGAATTTCAGATCCGTACCGAGCAGATGAATGACATTGCCGAGCAAGGCATTTTGACTCACTGGCTTAACCGCGGCAGCGAATCGGAAATTCAAACACTGACCCATGCCTGGCTGCAGTCGCTTTTGGACTTGCAGAAAAAATCCTCGAGCAGCAGCGAGTTTTACGAAAACATCAAGGCCGACCTTTTCCCGGATCGCATTTACGTTTTCACCCCGAAAGGAAAAATTATTTCGCTGCCGCAAGATTCCACGCCTGTGGACTTTGCCTACCAAATCCACTCGGATGTCGGCAATCATGTTTTAGGGTGCCGCATCAACGGCCAGCAGCGCCATATTGACGTTCGCCTGCAAAACGGCGACATGGTCGAAATTGTCACGAGCATGACCTCGCATCCGACGCCGCAGTGGCTTGACTTTGTCCGCAGCGGCAAAGCCCGTGCAGAAATTCGCCAGTACTTGCGCTCGCTCGATTTTGACGAAGCGGTGAAAATCGGACGGCAACTGCTTGAACGGGAGGCGCCCAACGCCCACTTGGTTTGGGAAGATATCCCTGATAGCGTCTGGAATACCGTCATGGCGGAAACCGATAGCGAATCGCGCGCCTCCTTGTATGCATTAGTCGGCTCGGGCAAGGCAAGCTACATCGTGATCCTGCACCGTATCCAGGCTCTCTTGGAGCAACAAGACGAACCGGTCAAACCCTCGGATGCCATTGAGGTCTATGTCAACGGCGAAAAGCAAACCGCACAGCTTGCACGGTGCTGCCACCCCGTCCTGGGCGACGAGATTTGCGTCTTTGAGCGTGCTGGTCACGGCTTGACGGTTCACCGGGCAAGCTGCATGCACGCCCAGCACGCTAAAAACGATAAGGCAGAGCGTTGGGAGGCGGCGACTTGGGGACATAATAACCACCAACACTTCACGGCTCCCGTTGATTTGAAGGTCGGAGACGTCCGCATGGGCATTTTGCAAGCCACGCAGGCGGTTGCCCGCGAAGGCGCCTCCATCGTCGGGTTAAACATCCCGGATGATCAAAACGAGCCGCAATTGCAGTTGCTCGTGCAAGTCGACAACCGCATTCAGCTTATTCGCGTCATGCGTGCTTTGAGACAAATTCCCAATATCAAAGACGTGCGAAGAAAATTCGAGTCTTCATTTTAGATAACCGACGGTTTCGGCGGCTTAACCGGCCGCCGAAAGCTTTTATAAGGAACTCATCGTTATGGATCAAAACCGCTCTACTTGGGGATCTCGTTTGGGCTTTGTGCTCGCCTCGGCCGGCGCCGCCGTCGGCCTCGGTGCCATTTGGAAGTTCCCCTATTTGGTCGGCTCCAACGGGGGTTCCGTTTTTCTTTTTCCTTTCATCTTCCTGACCTTTACGGTCGGATTGGTGCTTTTGATCGCCGAGCTCTCACTCGGGCGTGCGGGAGCCGGCTGCATCGTGACCGCCTTTAGGAAATTGGGCGGTAAGGCTTGGGGCCGGGCCGGCTATTTGGGCGTTGTCACGGGCTTTTTTGTCCTGAGCTTTTATTCGGCAATCGGCGGCTGGACCATCGCCTATTTTGTCAATGCCTGCCTGGGCTCGGGCTTGGTTTCCGACCAAGCACAGCTGGGCGCTTACTTTGCCAATATTTCAGGCGATCCGGTGTTAGCGATCGGCTACCAGGCGCTCTTTCTGGTGCTTACGGCGTGGGTGGTTGCTTACGGCGTCAGTGCCGGCATTGAGCGGTTATCGAAAATTTTGATGCCGTTGCTATTTATCCTCATGCTGATTTTGATCATTCGTGCCCTGTTCTTGCCCGGGGCCATGGAAGGCATCAAATACCTCTTTAGCTGGAATCCCGAGGCATTCACGTTAGATGCCCTGCTCTCGGCCATGGGCTTTACCTTTTTCTCGCTTTGTTTGGGCAGCGGCTGCATGCTCACTTACGGCAGCTACCTGGATAGTAAAGTCGATCTCATCAGCTCTTCTTCTTGGATTGCCTTTTTAACGATCCTCAGCTCGCTTCTGGGAGCCTTGATGGTCATGCCGCCCGTCTTTGCCTTCGGATTGGATCCCACGGCCGGGCCCGGTCTTACCTTCGTGACCATGCCGGCCATTTTCTCGCAGATGCCCTTCGGCAATTTGCTGGCCGTTATTTTTTACGCCTGCTTGCTTGTAGCGGCTATCACCAGTTCCGTTTCCATGCTGGAAATCGATGTAGCCTTTTTCCAAGACGAATGGAAATGGTCTCGACCGAAAGCCGTGGTTGTTACAACAATCGGTTTAATGATTGTCGGATCTTTCTCCGCCATGTCATTCGGCCCCTTGGCTGATTACCGCTGGATGAATCGCACCTTCTTTGACTGGGTGGATTACATTACCTCCAATATTTGCCTGCCGATCGGCGGCTTGATGGTTGCCGTGCTGGCTAGTTGGGTGGCCTGGGCCAAGGTCAAACCCTACATCTCCGGCGAGGGAATGCAGCGCTCCGAAAAAGCCTTGAAAGTGCTTCGCTGGAGCATTGCCATTTTTGCCCCCATCTTGGTGCTCACCGTGTTACTGACCGGGATTTGACCCAAATCTTAGGGCTTTCCATTAAGTCATTGAGCGGTTAACTTAGGCTTTTTGCATATTGTTGCCACAAAGCTTTTGAGCTACGATAAGCAGACTATGCTGTCCTCTTCATAGATCAGGGCTTTTTGGCGGTTTTTCGTCAGACGATATTCAGTTTTTCAGGACTAACAGGGACTTTTATGGCTTCTCGTGCTTTATGGACTTCAAAATTGGGTTTTATTCTTGCCAGTGCAGGCGCAGCCGTCGGGCTGGGCGCCATCTGGAAGTTTCCCTACATGGCCGGCACTAACGGCGGTTCAACGTTCATTATCCCCTACATTCTCTTTTGCTTTACGATCGGCATGTTTTTGCTTTTGGCCGAACTCGTTGTCGGCCGGGCCGGACGAGCCGCCAGCATCAATAGCATGATCAGAGTCGGCCGATCTCGCTTTTGGGGAATTTTCGGCTTTATCGGTACCTTAACGGGTTTTCTGATTCTGACCTTTTATTCAACTATTGGCGGTTGGTGCGTGGCCTATGCGGTCGATGCCGCCACCGGTGGCGGCGTCATTACCGACATGAAGCTGCTCGGCGAATATTTCAATTCGTTCGTGAGCGATCCCTGGATGAGCATTTTCTACCAGTTGGTGTTCATGCTCATGACCGCCGGCGTTGTGATTTTCGGCGTTCAAAAGGGCATTGAACGGCTGGCTAAATATTTAATGCCTACGCTCTTTATTTTGATGATTGTATTGATCATTCGCGGCTTGACATTACCCGGAGCGTGGGCCGGCGTCGAATTCATGTTCAGCTTTGACTGGGACAACTTCAATGCCGACTCCATCTTTAATGCGATGGGCTTTTGCTTTTTCTCCCTATCCGTAGGTGCCGGGACACTCATCGTTTATGCTTCTTATCTTTCCGAGGAAACCGATTTACCCCAGTCAACGGCTTGGGTCGCCTTCCTTGGCATTTTAGCGGCCCTTCTAGGCGGTCTCATGGTCATGCCTCCCGTGTTTGCTTTCGGCCTCGAACCGACGGCCGGCCCGGGCTTAACTTTCGTGACCATGCCGGCTGTCTTCGGCCAAATGCCTTTCGGTCAGCTTTTTGCCGTTCTCTTTTACATTTGCTTGATCGTCGCAGCCATTACCAGTTCGGTCAGCATCTTTGAAGCGGTTACTGCCGCTTTAGCCGACCTTAAGTTTTCACGCCGCAATGCCGTCCCCGTTGCCTTCATTGCCGTCATGTTGATCGGCATATTCTGCACATTGTCTTTCGGTGAACTCGCTGACTTTAAGCTTTTCGGCAAAACCATTTTTGATTTGCTCGATTATCTCACTAGCAACATCGGCATGCCGCTAACCGCTCTTGGCTTGGCTATTGTCGCGGCTTGGGTCAATTGGCCGGAAACTCGCCACCAATTAACCACCACCAAGCCCCTCTCGCCATGGATCCTAAACGCCATCCGTTTCGGCATCGGCATTGTCTCGCCGGTGGTTATTGTGATCGTGGTTATGCGCAGTCTCTAGTCAATCGGAAAGGACAAAACCGGGCAGAAGCTTTTTATCGAAGTTTCTGCCCTTTTTGCACTGCCTCTACGTAATGAGGGTACAGAAGAACATGAACGACTCGCGCCATGCGCGAAGCTTAAAACGGGGAAAAAAGAGACAGATACAAAAAATCTCATGCGTCGCAAGACCTCATGAGATTAGATGTGGCGTCTCCACGGGGATTCGAACCCCGGTACCGACCGTGAAAGGGTCGTGTCCTAGGCCACTAGACGATGGAGACCTTCTAATTGTGGTGGAGGTAAGCGGATTCGAACCGCTGACCCCTTGCATGCCATGCAAGTGCTCTACCAACTGAGCTATACCCCCGAAAGAGAAGAGGCATTTTATAGACTTTTTTCCTAAATTGCAAATGCCTTTTTTGCAAAATGCCCTAATATTTTCTTTAGCAGTACTTTACTTCTAAAATTTCGATGTGTTGCACGCCGCTCGGGGTGGGCAGTTTCACCGTGTCACCCTCGTGAGCCTTTAAAAAAGCGCGGGCGATCGGGCTGACCCAGCTCACGTCACCGACACTGGCGTCAGCTTCGTCAATCCCAACGATGCGAATCGTATGCTCTTTCCCTTGCTCGTCTTCATAGGTTACCGTTGCGCCGAAGAAAATCTGGTCGGTTGCGGGACGAGTCGACGGATCCACCACTTCGGCCGAATCAATTCGTTTACTCAAAAAACGAATGCGTCGATCGATTTCACGCAAGCGGCGCTTGCCGTAAAGGTAATCACCGTTTTCACTTCTGTCGCCGTTGCTCGCAGCCCACGCAACAATGTTGGCGACCTCGGGCCTCTCTACACGAACGAGATGCTCCCTTTCATCCAACATGCGACGATAGCACTGCGGTGTCATGTAGTTTTTCGTGCCGTGAGGCAAGGCCGGAAGGCTGACATCCTCATCATCGTCGTCATCGCTAGAGAAATTATTTCCCATTTTCTTTTGCCTATTTCCAACAAAAGTTACATAAATTACCAAAGCGAATATTTTAGTCTGATATTTTCCTGCAAGTGAAATCCGTTTGCGCTAAAGTGACAATAGTAACAATTCGGTTTACTACACATTGATATTTACAAACAGGCTTTGGGATTACTCAATATGAAAAAGCTCGCTCTTATCGCCGCTCTGGCAGCTCTCGGTTTGGCCGGATGTGCCAACGACGGTCGCTACTATCGTTCAGACACGTACCAAGCCGGTGCCGTGAACCAAGCCCAGCAGGTGCGCACCGTTGAAATATTGGCCATCGGTCAAGCAAAGATTGCCGTGGATAACGATACCAATCGCTCGGATGCCAAAACCATCGGTACGCTGTTAGGTGCCATTGCCGGTGCCGCCATCGGCAGCCATAACAACCATGATACGAGCTCACGGGTGCTCGGCGGCTTAGCCGGTGCTGCCGTCGGCAATATCGCCGGCGGAGCCGTTGCCGGTGACCATACAAGCTATGTTGACGGCGTGCAATTGACATTTCGCTATGACAACAAGATCTACAACTCCGCCCAGGTCGGTCAGCCCTGCGAGTTTAAGACCGGTTTAGCCGTCATGATTTCGACCTCGCCGACAGAAACCCGCATTCAACCGAATAATCCGTACGGTTGCCCGCGCTAGCGGTCATTTCGTGGGAGTTTTTTTATGAAAAGATTATTGTTAAGCACTTCGATTTTAGCGGCTCTTGCTTGCGCGCCGGCGGTTCACGCGCAAATGTCTATGGATGAGCAAATCGCTCGAATCTATCAAGCCGAGCAAGAAATCAAGGCGCTTGATGCCGCCAAGGAGCAAGAGCGCGAACAGGCCGCCAAGAAAGCCGCCGATGTCCAGCGTCGTGCTCAGCAAGCCAAACAAAAGCAACAAGCGGCTCAACGGCAAGCACAGCAGCAGCGCCAAGAGAAGCTCCAAGCCTATGAAGATCAAGAAAGAGAAATTAATCTTGAGTTGAAGAAATTAGACTTGGAACTCAAGCGCGCTCAAGTCGACTATCAGAAAAAGTTGGCACAGTCTCGCTCCGAGCATGCCGATGAGTTTGTACAAGCTGAACTTGAGGAAGCTCGTTCAAAAGTGCAAACCCTACAGGCTCAAAGTAGCTCGTTACGCCAACAAAAGGCGGCCATGCAGCCCTAGTTGTCAGTTCCTCTCCGATGACCTCATCGGGGAGGCCTTCCCGCTCGTAAAAAAGGATTCACCGTGCGTTCCCTGTTAGTTTCTGCGGCCGTGATGGTCACGACTCTTATCTCGGGCTGCTCGCTCATGCCCAGCACCGAAACCGTGCCAGTTGAGGAAACGGCCTCCCTCCAAGAGCCGACATTTTCACCCTATCCCTTCGCTCTTAAGCGCAGCATAAATGTACAGCGGGAACTCAAGATACAATCCGGCGAGCTGGCTTTTTCCGGCCAAGCCGCTTTTTTCGCCGACAACCGTAGCGTACGATTAACGGTTTCGCAAAACGGGCAAACGATTTGGAGCATTTACTATAACGGAGAGACCATCCATGAGGAACGCTCCAGTGAGGTACCGTCCCAACTTCAAGCCAAGCAACTTCTGAGAGATTTCGGTCTTGCCTATTGGCCTGTACAAGCCGTACAAAGCCAACTCAAAACATGGGCCATCCAAACCGGCAGCAACTCACGGCTCGTGACGGATCAAGCCGGCAACCCCGTCCTGAACGTGACCTACGCCTCGGATCCGGCTAAAGCCGCCGATTCCGGCTTTATTTTGGAAAATTTATCGGCCGGATATCGCCTGAGCTTTTAATGCCGACGCTTCTAATACGCGCTTGTCCTCAGATTAACGATTTCTCGGATCGGCGTATACAATTAGGGGGTATTCTTCGGATTCTTTTCAGATGATCAAAGCTCTTGCTGCCCTTTTCTATTGCTTAGCCACGCTGCTTACCGGCAGCATGGCCTGGGCTGCCGAGCTCGATGACATCATCAATGCCATTCCGACACAAACCGTTATTCGCGGGCGCTATATCCAAACGCAAAAACTTGTTCACGTCCCCCATGCCTTTACAACAGAGGGACATTTCATTTTTTGGCGGGATTCTGTTTTTCTGTGGCGAACGAATGCGCCGATCCGAACAACCACCTTGTACACGGATAAAAGTCTAAAAACGTATTTGCACATCAACGGCAAGCGCATTGAGTCCGTCTCCAGCTCGGCCACCAGTATAGAAAATCGCATTCTCTGGAGCATCATCTCACGCGACTTAAATGCGCTCGAGTTGGACTTTCAAATCTTGGCTTATGATTTGCCACAGGGCTGGCAGTTGGACTTTTACCCCAAAACCAACCTGACGCGTAGCATCGTCAAGCATGTCGTTATGCTGGGGCGAACCGGGCCGCGGGAATTGATCGTGGAAAATTATTCCGGCGATTTAACGATATTGAAGCTTTTTGATATTTCGTTATCCAATGCTTCATCTTCGCAAGAGGAGGCAGAACTTGCCAATCCGTAAGTTATTGCTTCAGTCATTGCAGGTTCTGGCGTCCCTGTGGGCGCTGATCCTCATTTTCTGCCTCTGCATCCAAGGCCATCATTTTCTTAAAAACGGCCTTGACTATGACCTTGCGCATGTTTATCCCGATTACTGGGTGGATGACGCACGCAACGCTGCTAAAGAAAATCTCTCCGAAATTGCCAATTACCGCACCATTGTCATGGTGGGCTTTCCCGCTTCGCAAGCCAGACACTTCGACCGTTTTATCGCCGATATCAAGACTCAATGGCAAGTGCCTGACAATTTGAAGCCGGTTCAATGGGACACGCTCGATATCAACGAGTATTTTGCTTTTTACCGTCTCATCTCCAATCGCTTGATGAACCTTGTGGATCAGCACACAATCACCAAGCTTAGCGATGAGGAGCTATTGGCTCGCTCAGTCGAAAGCTTAACCGCTGTCGGCCAGCCCACCTTTATTGCCAAGGCCGATGATCCGTTGGGATTTTTTGCCCGTTGGGCTCAAAAGCGAATGCCAAAGAGTACCATCTTGCCTCGAGGCGATACCCTGAAGCTCTACGCCGAAGACATGGTTTGGGGCATTTTTATCTTCCAAGCCCAGGCTGACCGCTCACAATTAAACCCGTACAAGCTCACGCGAAGCATCGAATCGCTACGCGAAATCGTCCGCCAAATGGATCCGCAGGCCCAGGTTTTAGTCCACGGCCGCCCCTTTGAAAGCGCCGTAGCCGCACAAGAACAAATTTCAGAATTGATTGCTATTTTGTGTTTTCACTTGCTGCTGATCGGTGCTTTGGTGTGGCTCTGGAGCCGATCCTCAAAAATGGCATGGCTTACCGTGCTCTGCGTGACATCAAGCTACGTCTTCTCACTAGCTGTCATCATTGTGATGTTTCAAAAGCTCACGCTTTGGACATTGGTTGCCGGCAGTGCCATTACCGGCCTGAATGTGGGATTTGTCGCATTTTATTTATTTGCTCAAAGGCTTTATCCGCACGAGTCCCCCTTGGATATTCTGGATAGGATTTTAAGCCGCCTGCTTTGGATCCTAGGCATTGCCGTCTTATCTTGCTCGCTACTGTACCTCATACCGGTTCCGACGATTAAGCAGTTATCGGTCTTTTTCTGCTCCTCGGCAATCAGCGGCGCGGTTACGCTCATACTCTTTTTCCCCTTGCTCACCGATCAACCGCTTGAGCACACCGACTTTAGCCGAAGAATGGAAATGTATTGTCGCTATTTCCCACGGTTTTCGTTTACCCATTGGCAGACAAAGCCTTCGGACTACACGGCAAGCCTCACGGTGCTTTTAATCTGTACGCTCATCGGCTTCATTCAAATTCGGTTCGATCAAAGCATTGAAGACTTCATCAGTATTCCCGATAGCGTAACGACACAGGAGGCCCATGTCGATAGCTTGCTAACGCTGCCAAGCAATACAAAGTTTTTCCTCATCACAACGCCAACCGTTCAAGAAACCTTAATGGCCGAAGAGGCGCTGCGGTTAGCTTTTGTGCAGCGTGGACTTACCGATGACGGCATGACAACGACCTGCCTATCAAAGTGGTTTCCCTCCATAGAAAGGCAGCACCATATTGAAGCCTTGCGGCATGTTATGTTTGAAAAGGTCCGCCAACCTTTATCAAGCATTTTAGGCTACCCCCTCAAAGAGCCTGATCCCGTACAGCTTGACATAACCTTTGAGCAATGGCTCAATTCACCGACGGCCTCTCCAATTAAATACCTGTGGCTAAATCTTCCGCAGGGCACCGGTTCCATTATCCAAATCGCCGGAATTGATGATGAGGGTATTGTGAAGCTGCAGGAACTGTCGTATCTGATCGCCGGCGCTTCTTACGTGGATACCATCAAAGATACCAATCAGCTGCTTGACCAGTACCGCTACATTTATGTCGGTATCTTTGCTTTGTTTGTTGTGTGTTCGCTCACCATCAGCCTCTTTCACTATGGATTCCGATCTTGGCGCGTTGTTGTACCGCCTTTAGTCGGCATCGCCTTGGCTATCTCGCTGCTGGCTTGGTTCGGATTGCCTTTTACCGTGTTCGGGGCGCTATCCATGGTGGTAAGTTACGGCTTTGGCATTGGCCTGTCGCTCATATACTTTGCCACAGAAAATAACGAAACTAAATTTAGCCTGACCACATTTACGTTTTTGGCTATGGCGATTTCCTTTGGGATTATCGGTTTAAGTGCTACTCCCGCTATTAAACAGTTCGGTCTAACCGGAGCCGTCACCTTGACACTGACCGGTATTTGCCTCCTACTGATTCGTCCGAAGATGGTTAAACCGGAGCATTGAGACAGAACAAGCCGCGCACATAGTCTTTCTTCACTGAAGAATTGCCCAGAAACGGGCAAGGCTTCAATACCATCCAAACGCCAATGCCGGTTCCAACATGGCGATCTTTAGCCGTTGGGCCTATTCAAGCTGCTCGCAGTCGTCAGCCTTTCAACGTCGCCGGCAATGAGAGGCAGAGTCAAGAAACGGCATAGCCATAGGCCTTGGAATGGAACGTTGTGTATTTCTGCAAGACATGTTTGGTTATTAACGAGGCAGCTTAATAGTTAACAAAACTCAGCCGCATAACGTACGTGTTTATTCTCGAAAATCTTCCTGATCTTGGAAACGCTTTTGGACATCTTAGCCATGAAGCGATGCGTGCGTTCTTTCA